>CAZJZH010000085.1:0-1514 GCA_964550465.1 uncultured Gammaproteobacteria bacterium | reverse complement strand
AGACCTCGCCCGGTCGCGTCGCTAGACTCGCCCCCGTAGCCTCGGCCGACCCGCGCGAAGATCGGGATGGACCGCGCGGGCGTTCCGCGCGAGCGGGTCGGCCGGGGCCCCTCCCCCGACCGAGGCCCCGCCCGTGCCGCAAGCCGCTCGCCGAATCGACTTCGACTCTCGCCGCGACTGGCTTGCCTGGAAGGAGGGGAACCCGCAGCGCTTCGGCGCCTCGAAGATCGCGGCGATCCTCGGCCAGTCCGCCTACGGTGGCCGCTACGAGGAGTGGGCCGCCCGCACCGGCAAGTACCAGCGGCCGCCGATCGACCCCGAGCGCGCCGAAGCCGGTCTAGAGCTTGAGGAGTCCGTCCTCCGCTGGTACGCCCGGCGCCGCGGGTTTCCGCAGTCGACCGTCGAGACGTTCCCGACCCCGAGCGTCCTGATCCACCCGACGGACGACATCGCCTACTGCTCCCCGGACTGCCTCGTCAACCGCGGGGAGGACAGCGGAGGCTGCGACGCCAAGACCCACGGCGCCCGGTTCGGGCTCTCGGGCGACCCGCTCCGATCCTACGGCGAGGAGGGCTCCGACCTCGTCCCGATCGACATCTGGTGGCAGGTCCAGTGGTCCGCCGGCTGCGACCCCGACCGCCGGAAGTGGTGGGACGTCGCGGCCCTCTTCGCCGGCGACAAGATCCGCCTCGGGGTCTACCGCGTCCACCACGATCCGAAGTTGACGGCCGACGCCCGCGAGGTCGTCCGGGATTTCTACACTACGCACGTCCTCGGAGACGTCCCCCCGGAGGCCGACTACGCCGAACTCGGCTCGATCGAGCAGGCGCTCCGCTCGGTCTACCGCGACACGATTCAGGAGGTCGTCCCGGCGACGCCGGTCGACGTCGGACTCCTCGTCCGACTCCGCCTCATCGAGCAGCTCTCGAAGGCTCTCGAAGAGGAGAGCGGCCGCATCCGCGAGTACCTCATGAACCGGCTCGCGAAGCGCGAGGCGATCGTCCTCCCCGGCGCCGGCCCGAGAGGGAAGGACGTCCCGCTCCTGACGTTCAAGAAGGGCGCGGACCGACCCGCGGGCTGGGCCGCCGATTGGGAGATGACCGCGCGCGCGCTCGCCGAGGAGATCGCCGGCGACGACGGCGACCTCGAAGAGACGCTCCAGCTCCACCTCGTCAAGCGGGAGATCCCCGCGAAGGACGGGTCGCGCTCGTTCCTCCCGAAGATCCGAGGGAAGAGCGCGGACCGTCTCATGCAGCTCTGCTTCAAGGCGGGCCTCGTCGACCTCGACTCATCCATGACCGACGCCGGCGAGCTGATCGACGCCGTCCGGCCTTTCGTTTCCTCGCAACACCTGATCGGAGAGACCGATGACGACCAGTGACAAGCCCGACGACGGCGGACCGAAGAAGGTCTCGAACCCGTTCGAGGGCGAGGAGTACGCCCCCCGAGGGGGCGGGGCCCTCATGGCGCCGGCGGCGGATCACGGCGCCGTCGCGACGGCGGAGTCTCAGGCT
>CAZJZH010000084.1:0-1706 GCA_964550465.1 uncultured Gammaproteobacteria bacterium | reverse complement strand
ATCATCACCATTTTCCTTCTCTTACTTTCCAGTATACCCAGCACTCACTGCAGTGCCCTTCACCCAGGATCATGTCGATCAGCCAGACGATGTTGGGTTTGTTGTTCTTCTTCCAGTGCCAGTTCCTAGCACTAAACGTTTGGTTACATCTGCCACCAGTGAGCACATTGAACAGCACACTTAAGGCAACACCAACCCGTGTCAAGTATTGCATCATTTGATCTTCTTCCTCTGCTGCATTGCCGAGTTGGCTGTGTCATACCTATGCTTTACGTAGGGATTCAGTGACACGATGTTCCTGTGCCCTGATACACTCATGATCTGTGCTGTGTCAACCCCGGCCTCAAGAAATTCGTTGATGGCTGTCTTCCTCAGGTGACCAGCCTGTAACTCATCGGGCAGGTCAGCCTCGGCCTTCACCTCATCAAGCAGGGTTGTCATTACTGCTACAGACATTGGACGATAGGCATTGTCACTGGCCCTGTGATGGGGGACTACGTAATCCTGAAAGCCCCAGTCTTCTTTCTGTTGCTTGAGCATACCAATCAGGTTGTCCTCAATGGGTAGCTCCACAGTGGCACCACGCTTGGACTGTTTGATCTTCACCCTGGCACTGGCAAGGTCAACACTCGACCATGTCAAGTTGCGAATGTCGATAGGTCTCTGTGCCCATTCGTAGCACATCAAGACAATCAGCCCGATGTTCCTCCACTCAAACCTGGAGAAGGCTACATCGAGAAACTTCTCGACCTGTTCCTGTGTCCAGATGATAGAGGCAGGTTCATGCTTGAGCTTCTTGACCTTACCCATGTGGTTGTGGGTGATGAGGTCAAGGGAACAACAGTAGTTGAGGACGACAGACAGGATGCGAGACCGAGTGTTTGCAGTGGCAACAGACACGTCGTCCACCCAGGCCTCATACATCTTGGCACATAGCTGTGCACTCAGCTGGCTCAGTCGGATCTCACCCACTGATGTTCCGTTGATCTCAGTGCTGACGATACACTTAAGCTCTCTCTCGTATGAAGTCTGAGACCTACTAGCAAGTGAATTAAACTGCTTGGAATTAAGGTAGTGGTTGACCACATGCTTAAGCTTGGACTTGGGGCCGATGTCACCACCGATGATCTCACCCCGGCGGAAAGCCTCGATCTTTTCAATCAGTCTCGGTATCTCGTATCGGGCTGCTCGTCCATCCTGAAAGGACTGAGCCTTTACCACTCCCGCCAGCTTTGCGTCCTGCGGTGGGTCGAACCTGATCACTTCCTTCCCGCTTTTCAGCTTGATCTTTTTTGTGTAACGCATTGTCGTGCTCCGTGATGTCATCACAAGGGTCATCGCACATAGTTCCCTCTGCATGTTGGCCCTCTCGACAGGACTTGAACCTGTAACCTACCGAGTAGAAATCGGTTGCTCTATCCAGTTGAGCTACGAGAGGTATTGACATGAACAAACTGATTCGTTACCCTCTTTTCTCTTTAAGAGATACATAATGTTATAGCTTAGATAGTAGTAATAATAATTATTATTAACGACCTAAGCTATACCTTAAGCTAGAACAAAGGATACCATAAAGATCCTTCATCACGCAATACATAAAGTTCTCTTAAGAACTTTTCCATTGCTGCTGTAGTCCGTTGATCACCATCCCACTCAGCATCATCTCTCTTACGCTGAGTCTCGTTGATCATAACGTCAAGACTGAC
>CAZJZH010000083.1:0-1731 GCA_964550465.1 uncultured Gammaproteobacteria bacterium | reverse complement strand
ATCCTAAAGTAAAATTTCATCCAAGGGAAGTGCTTCTTTAACCTGCTAATCTCATCCCATACCGCTATATGTACAATATCAGATTAGGGTAAAGAAGAATATGTGGTTAATTATCAGAACATGGAACTCACCTTTCTCTTTATCCATTACCTACCACTCCTCTCCAATGTTTTGGGATAGGTCTCTTGCCGCTCACTCCTGAAGTACTGATGACTTTAACATCCCCCCCCAAACAATAAATATTATCATGCTGGTTGATTACATTTCTTTTTTATGCACGATTAATGAAACATAGAGAATCATAAGAAGGAATTGATGGTTTAGTTAAAGTACGAGTCTGGGTCAGGAATCTCATGGATAGTGATATACATCGGATAATCTTTGGAATTCTTCGCGTCATGATCCACAAAAGGCTGTGGGTCTTTGCCATTTTTGATCCTGGCCTTGACATATTCTTCTTCGGATACCCCCAGGTAAACTTTCCCCTGTTTGTATTGTGCCTTGCGACCCGTCACTGTAAGATTGCTTAAGAGACCCCCTGAAGTCAGGATAACGTAACCCTTTTTGATAGCATCCTCTACCCTAAAGTAAAATTTCATCTGGGGAAAGTTCTTCTTTAACCTGCCAACTTGGGCCCATATCTCTACCATTATAAAATGGGTTGTAAAAAGAAAAAAGGTTTCAGAAATAGCTGTAGAAGAAAATTAAAAAATACTTACCCTCTTCATCCACCATCACCAAGCTTTACCTATCTTCCACCGGTTCACTATTTTTTAACAAGGTTTCCAAAATAATTTTTGCAAGAGGAAATGGTCCAGGGACCCAATAAGTGTTCTAAAAATACCGGATCACTCACATCATAACTGGTGAAGAATTCTGGGAAGGAATAAGCTATGGTTTTTCTAAAGGAAAGAGAAAGACACCGTGTAAAAACAGGAAAAGTATAAAAACGGAATCTGCAACAGAAAAAAGCTAGGTAGAACGAAAGAAGGAAGGAAGATTTCTTGAGCAAGGAAAAGAAAAGAAAAGAAAAGAGGAATCGCGACGAGGAGGAGGAAAAGGGATTGTGTGATTTTGTTTCCTTTCTTCTTTCACTTGCTCACAACAAACTGGAGATCATGGCCTCCTCGGCGGGTGTTTTCGCCTCCTTGCTTTCCAACACATGGGTCAGGTAAGCCACCACATCATCATGACCCTCCTTCTTGGCGTAATCGAGGATGGTATTTCCTATATCATCAACCACGGTTAGGTCAAAGGGATAATGAGTCACCAGGTATTCGATAATCTCCAGGCCATCCTTACGACACGCCTCCCACAGGGCAGTCTGACCGTTGTTATCCTTGCGCAGGATAGCCTCCTGCGGCAACAGACTCGAAAAGTATTTGACAAGTTCCAGGGATCCCGAGAAACAAGCCCAGAAGAAGCAGTTGTGTCCATTACAATCTTTGTAGCCGAGATCGATATCGGGATACTTTTGGAGAAGGTACCGGACAAGGTCATGTTGTCTGCAGTAAATGGCAGTCCTCAGAAGGTTCTCATTCTCTGTAAAATCATGGTGAGTTATTCCCCCCTTCTCAAGGTTTCGCTCAAGGGCCTCGATGTCACCCTCAGCACATGCTTGAAGGGTAAGTCGGCTCCAAATTGCCTCGGGAAACTTGGTGGTCATGCCAGGTAGGGAGTGTAGGTACAACATGTTGGGATAGTTACGATAACCTAAAGCCATGTCGTAGG
>CAZJZH010000082.1:0-1747 GCA_964550465.1 uncultured Gammaproteobacteria bacterium | reverse complement strand
GTTGCCGTTGTCGCCTTCGCGCATCTTGTAGACGGTCTCGAAGTAGCTCCAGCCATATGGCAACATCGTTAAAATCTCGGCAATTGTATCGCTCCAGGCAATGGACATGTCATTCAGGCAAGACTCAACAAATTCGGCGATCTCGGCGTCTTCGGCGTTCTCCTCATCGAATGGCTCGACCTGCCATTGCACTTGGCGGATAAGCATCTCGACGGCAAATAGCACAGCGCCAACAATCGGGTCATTGACCATTTCGGCCACGGTACGACGCCATCGCTCACCCTGTAGCTCGCGCAGGTATTCTTCGTAGATGCGGCCATGAAAGCGCTTAAGGCCAGTCGAGCCAAGCTCGGACATATGGTAGTTTAGTCGTTTTGCCATGTTATAGTTTCCATTTTGATGTCTGTGTCGTGCCGAGGATATTCAGGCCCGATGGCAATCTATCAATGCAGCCCTGCCATGCCAGTGCCAGTGCCATCACCGTGTCGTCGTGAGTACCTTCGGGTGCGGAGTATCGCAACATACCCGAGGGTAACCGCTCCATTTCGTAGGACTGCAATTCATTGATGAGAACCGTGTCATTAAGTATCTCAATCTTGCTCTGTTCAAAGGCCAGCGCCAGGGCGTCAATCGCCTGCGTCTTGGATGCGTTGGTGGTGTTGAACGCCTTGACGGGTAAATTCTGGCGCTTTAGCTGCTCAATAATCGGTGTGCCTATGCTGTTTGATTCGGCGATAATCTGTGATGGCCGAAACCGTTCGCACGTCCCCAGTAGCCGCCCAATCTGCACCTGATAATCAATTTGATTGAAGCGGTCCATGTAGACCATTTGCTTGGTACGTGCATCCATGACAATGATAACGGTAAAATCATTGCTCTTGCCCCAGTCCAGGCCGTAGACGTATTGCCCGTCAGGATCGCCTTTTTGCTTTTCGGTTGCCGTTGCCGCATCAACCACACGGCGAAAGACGCCGCCAGCATCTTCAAGAAATTGCGCCTCTATCTCCTGTGCATATACACGTTCTGGCATAGTGCGCTGCATGGCTTCAATTTCATCGGCTGAAATCTTCGGATTCGTAGCCGTGGGCATCTGCCAGCTTGCCCAATCATCCTGTAGCGGGTCTTGCCCCCACTGCCACATCTGCCAGAAGCCGTTGCGCCCCTTCGGCGTACTCAAGAAAAACGCATCGCCGCCAAAGTCAACTAGCGTCGAGCGTAAAGACAGTTGCCAAATGTCCATCAGATTTTTGACGAGTGCCGCCTCGTCTACGATGATACGCTTGTACCGTCTGCCTCTGCCCGCGTCTGGGTTATCCAGGCTCCAGAACTCCAGCACACCACCCGTGACAAGTTCAATGCGACGGTCAGATGCATTGCGACGTGTGGTAATCGGTTCTAAGATGCGCACCGCTTCTCGCCACACCTCAATCATGAGCTTGTAGGATGGTGCAAACCAGCCGACAGGGTATTTAAGTACAGTCGGATCGGCTACACGGTTGATGCCAAGCATTGTCTTACCGAATCTTCGGCCACAGTCCACGGCGTTATACCGATTGGCCTCATTGATAATCTGCGCCTGCCCTGGGTGTGGCTTAGGCAGCGTCAATGTCAACGTCGGCATAGGCTATCTTCACCATTAGTTCACCGCCATCTGGGCCGCTAACTTCCTGCTTCTGTCGCCGGTCGCCAACCTCTTTTGCCAAGTCATCAAGTACGCCGCGGTATTGGTCGATGAGTGCCGAGTTAA
>CAZJZH010000081.1:0-1758 GCA_964550465.1 uncultured Gammaproteobacteria bacterium | reverse complement strand
GGGCCGCCACTCGTCCGTAATGAAGCTCAAATCTGCCGCCTCAAGAATGCCAATAACGCCCACCACGGACTGCGCGATCCGCGTGCGCTGACCCTGCAGCCACGGCTTGGCGTAGTGCAGAAACACGCCAATCACGACAGAGATCAGAATAGCGTACAGGAACACTAGGGCTAGTTTGTCCATTTGCCGGTCCTTTCTAAAATCCAAGTGAGTAGAGGCCATATCACATACAGCCACACGATGCCAACTGCTACGCCGCCCAGCAGCCAGAGGGACAGGTAAGTATCTTCGGTCATGCTGGCTCCACGTTTTCGAGCGGGATCTTGGCGAAAGCGCGGTCCAGTTCAGGATCTCGTCGATCCCTGAGCCAGCCAATCAGGAGCCAGACGGCCACGCCGCCTGCTATAACCCCTCCAGAAGCCGCCAGGATCTCCGCCCACGAGAAGCCGGCCACTCCGGCAGCGATGGGGGCCAACACCGCTCCGGCGCCCGTTGTGACCTCTGTGGGGAGCTTTTCAGGCGGTCTGGAGGCCGCCAGACCGGGCTTCAGGGCCTTTTCCGGGGGGATCTGGACCTTCGGGTCCCAATTCCGCCATTTGCCCCTGCTGAGCTTCCTGTACCAGCTCAGCATACGTTTGGCGTAGGCGCCACCCAGGCCGCCTCCGTTGTAGACCTTCTCCACACGGGCGAAGTTCAGCTCCTGGATGGCTTTCTTAAGCCGGTTCTTCAGCAGGAAGTTGACGAAGGCCTTCAGCTGCTCCCGCTCTCCCGTGAAGAACGCCTGGACCATCTGGCTGGGCTTATCCCAACCGCAGGTTTTCGCATTGAAGCCCATGATCTGGTAGGTGCCCCAGGACGCAGAGGCCAGGGCGGCCTCTTCGTGGAGCTTGCGCCACTTGGCCAACAGTCTGTATCTAGGATCGGCGCCCTTCATTCGGCGGTAGTGCCCAGCCGCCCTGGTCTTCTTAAATGTGGTCGTGGTGGCAAGCCCGCGCCGGATCGCCTCTTGCCGCAGACTGGGGGCATACTTCTTCAGCTGCCGCAGAAAGATGTGGGGCTCCGGCAGCATCTTGCAACGGCCATCCCTGAACCAACCGAAGCCTCCGCTCTCCACGCGGGCGATGCTCTCCAGGGCGGCAGGGTGCCAACCGTGTTGCACACAAATTCGTGGGATGTCCCACTTATCCAATGCTGCTGCTAATCCAGTTCCAAACATGGGGGTTGCTCCTATGTGTCAGATTTATCTCCAGGCACGCCGCCCGCCACTAAGCAGGCAATGCCTGTTCTCCGGTCTAGCTGGAGGAAGGACCAGCTACCGTCTTCTGCTGTCCACAACTCCATAAGATAACGCGATCCTCGTGCGCTCCGCCCTTTGATGCCGCGCCACACCAGCTCCTCTTTGTGCCTTGTCTTAAGAAACGAGGTCAAATGGGCGTAAGGCCCGCACGCAGGCACAGCGGCCACTTCCTCTACTTCGAATAAGAACAGGACGATGAGCATTGTCAGCAACATACCGAAGGCTGTGTAGAAAAGAGCAGCGATGATGTGTTTCAGTATCCGGTTGGCATCCATGATATCTATCCCCTTCAGTCTTCAGTGTACGGGGGTAGGCCCAGGAAGCTAAATTCGGATTTGTACCAAAGGCCGTAGTTCGGCCAGATCCGCTGCAGAGGGTTGCACATGGCTCCAAGTCGCCACTCGTCCAGCCCCTGCCTCCAGCGAGGCAGACCGTCTGTGTACTTACGCCGTACGGTGAAT
>CAZJZH010000080.1:1015-1812 GCA_964550465.1 uncultured Gammaproteobacteria bacterium | reverse complement strand
GCCGGCCTCGTCAAGCAGATGAACGGGACCGGCGACGATCACGCGGTTCTCTGGGCTGCCGGTAGCGCGCCGCTGCGCTACGTCTCGAAGATCGTCACCGAGGACGACGCGCCCGACCTGACCAAGGAGTCGTGGCTGCTCGTCGACGCCTCCGCCGGCGACGTCGAGATCGACCTCTCCGCGGTCCCGTTCGGCTCCGACGGCGGGCACCTCCTCGTCGTCAAGACCGACACGTCCGCGAACGTCGTCACGGTCACGACCGGCGGGACGCCGGACGCGCTCTCCGCCGAGGGCGGCTACGACGGCGTCGAGCCGCTCGTCCTGCGGAAGGCGGGCGACCGCGTCGAGGCGATCCAGGTCTCGCAGGCGGAGCAGCCGGACGCCTTCAAGTGGTACTTCGTCGCGGAACACGTCAACGGTCAGACGACCGTGACGGGGACCTACGACGCGAAGCCGTTCGACGACCTCATCCTCGCGGACGCCTCCGGCGGGAGCGTGACGGTGAACCTCCCGGACGCGAACCTCGCGCAGCCCGGCGGGCGGAACCGGATCCGCGTCAAGAACGTCGACGACAACTCGGGCGCGAACACGGTCTCGGTCGCGCCTCAGAGCGGCGAGGAGATCGACGGGCTCGGCGCGTCGACGGCCCTCGTCCTCCCCGCGGTCTCCGCGGGCATCTTCCCGCTGCGCGAGTTCGAGCGCGCGGACTCCGGCGTCGCGTGGTACGTCACCGGAGCGGTCGGGTAGCGAACTCGGGCCGAGAGTCGCGAGGGCAGCCGGTAACGCGCGGGGGCGCG
>CAZJZH010000080.1:0-1005 GCA_964550465.1 uncultured Gammaproteobacteria bacterium | reverse complement strand
TTACACGTCGTATCCGAGCCGGCGCGCGAGGCGCGAGAGCGGTAGGTTCGGCGAGGCGACGGCGGGGGGGAGGCACTCCCGTCCCGTGACGTCGATGTCGTAGAAGACCCGGCGGACGTCGTCCTTGACGGGCGCCGCCTTCCGGCTCTTCCCGACCCGTACGGTGAGCGCCGCCCCGGGGGCGACGGCGTTCCAGGCGAGGATCATCGCGCGCCAGACGACCGGGTGCGGCGGCGGGTCCATGAGGAGTGCGGCGCGGACGGCGGAGAAGACCGCGAGCCTCGCGACGTCGGGTTCGATCGTCCCGCGGGCGCCGTCGACGAGGACGTAGACGAGGCGGGGCCGGGTTATCGCGTGGCGCGCGCTCCCGGTCGAACGGAAGAGCCCGAAGATGAGCTTCGCCGCCGCCTGCGCCTTCTTCTCGTCGAAGGGTTTCAAAGAGCCGGCCTCGGGCAAGGTCCGGATCGTCGCGAGCTGATCTTCGAGCGCGGGGGCTTCGGGCTTCATGGGTCCCCAGCCTAGACCCTCGCGGGGGGCGAGTGCTACCATCCGCTCTGGAGTCGGGGTTTCGGTCCCCCTGCTCCGGGTCAGTCCCGGCCCCTCGCTCGTCGGGGGGCCGGGCTTCTCTCCGCGAGCCTCGCCATGAACGCCTTCGGTCGCTTCGTCTTCGTCCTGTTCCTCGTCAACGCCTGCTTCTCGTCCTGCTGGAACCCGGCGCCGCTCCTCCCGCCCCCCGAGCGCGCGGAGTACGAAGAGCTGCTCGTGAACTACGAGGCGAGCCAGGGGCAGCTCCTCGCGAAGCAGGAGGAGGTCGAGGAACTCGGCCTGAAGCTCTACGCGCTGATGGACGCGGCGAGGAAGCAGGGCCTCGCGACGCCTCAGGCGATCGACGCGATCAACGACGCGACCGACGCGCTCGAAGTCGCCGCGGCGGAGGCGGCGGCGCTCGTCGCGGCCCAGGAGCCGACCGGCGCGCGCCTCGAAGAGCGGGAAGAGCGAGCGAAG
>CAZJZH010000079.1:0-1833 GCA_964550465.1 uncultured Gammaproteobacteria bacterium | reverse complement strand
GTTCGAATTGTTTCATATCAGACATTTTAATCTCCTCTGTGTGTGTCTATACTACCTATGTAGTAGTGTATTTATACCAGATATAAAAGAACGTGTCAATTTTTTTTTGGCTTTTGTTCTTGTTGTTCTGGTTCGTTGTAGTAGGGAATGTGTGCACTTAGTATTATATTTTTCATTTTTCTTTTCCTTTATTTTTACAATTATCGCCATGATGTCTTGTATAATTTCCTGGAGACATTGGACCTTTGTAACAATGTTCACAAGTTTTGTATTTTTTAATCTTCCATTCTGGATCATTATGTATTTCTGATAACCTTTTTCTTTTAGATTCCCCGACAGTAGATTTCCATTCTGGATCATTCAATGTCTGGCTTTGTTTTTTACTAGCCTTTAAACTTCGGCTAATGCCAACAGTCGCTTTCCATTCCGGATTAGATTTAGTTAAACGCATTTTTTGATTAGCTTCTTCTTTGACAGTAGACTTCCAAAGCGGATCATTGTGTGTTTTTTTTATTTTTTCAATTCTGGCAGAACCATTAGTAGATTTCCACAGAGGATCGGACATCGTTTTCCTCAAAGACTCTCCCTGCTTTCTTCTGTTTTCTTTTCCTACTTTTAATTTCCAATCTTGTGAATTTAAAGTTTTTGAGATTTTTTCATTAATCTCTTTTCCTAAATCTCCGCCCTGTATTCCGTTTTCTATAGCTAAATTTGCCCAATCCTGTGATTCTACAATTTTGTTTATAACACTAAATTTAGTAGCAAATCTTGTAATAGATTCATCGTAATACCAATCACTATTCCATAAATGAACAGGTTCTACACCGTGTTTTTTCAAATGCCTTGTCCAACGGAGACCCGAACCTGAATAATTTTCGATATCTTTTACTATAGTTTTACCGAAATACTTTAATCCACAATGAGGACACTGTTTGATATATAAACGTGTAGGCTTAGGTAAAGCCTCGTATAAATAGTTCATAGCTGTAACTCCAAGTTGTTATAGAGTAGGTGGGGCTTCTGGGGAGTCGCCCGCGATCTACACAACTATTTATACGATTTTTGAATAAAAAAGAAGAGTGTTATTTTAATATTTTTGTGACATTTATTAATCCTGTTCTTTTGCTTTTTGCACTAGTCCACGTGCTATTTCGGCATAACCAAGGCGCTGCATTTCTCCTGCCGCTCGCAGATATCCGACACGGATAATAAAACTATTGACTTTTTGCCAAAAAGTTTTATTTGGTTTTTGAATAGAAGCACTCATCATATCCACCCCCTTGCTCTGTTTATAGCATTTTTTTGCCATGGTGCTTGTCCACGGTCAATTTGACGTATTCGTCTTTCGAGATCAGTCATATCTACACTTTCAGATAGATATTCATTGATTTTGATTTTTTCTTGGTCTTGGTATAGCCAATTTTTTATTTTTTCTAAAATTTTCATTGGATTCTTACTCCAACCTGCGGAAGTGTTCCCGTTCTTTCGTAATAATTGATTACCCATTGCCAATCATTGCGATACTCTGTTTTTGCATAGACTTCTAATTCTCGATTAGAAAATCTTTGATGACTACTTTGAAATAGCCTGCGTATAAAAGCTAACATTTGTGTGTCTCCTGTGTGTTGTGTGTTTTGCACAACAATATTTACCATTCTGCGGTGCAGAAAACAAATGCTATGGCGGAATACCCATCATGCAAGAAACGCAAGGCTAATTGGTTTTGGTTATCTGGTGAAATGACCAAGGGTAAATATTCATATACACAGAGGAACAGCACATGCCACACTACAAGACCATATTTATCAGTGATATTCATTTGGGTTCACGCGC
>CAZJZH010000078.1:0-2245 GCA_964550465.1 uncultured Gammaproteobacteria bacterium | reverse complement strand
TCGCTTATTGTGGGGTCTTCATTCCAAGCCCAGCCCTAAAGGGCGGGGCTAAGAGAGCCAAGGACGTTAAAACGCCCTCAAAACCATCTCTTTTTTAGCATTCTTTAGGGTGCTTTAGCGCCCTTTTCTCTTTTAGCCCCGCCCTTTAGGGCTGGGCTTGGAATGGGCACCCCACAATAAGTAAAAGAACCAAAAAAATTACACGAGACAGAAGTCAGAGGTCAGAAGTCAGAAGTTAGAAAAGAGCCGTAAATTAGTTCAGCTACCAACTTAAAGCGGGGCAGAGGTAACTGACTTATTAAACGAGCTAGCCAAAATATGTGCTACCACGTTTTGCATAGGCTAATGCAAAGGTCGAGTCAAGCTGAATCGCATGACAGGCCATCTTTTCAGTCAAAATTTGGGCAACCAGCTTGTCGTCAATATCCGTCCCCAAAACATCGTGACCCATTCGGCCGAACCACGGTTAAAGATTTCGGGCGCATTGCGCGGAATAAAATGACGCTGCTTGCCCAGCACGCGGCGCGGGCCAAGTCCTTCACCACCTGTCCCAGCGGGTAGCGAACGGCCGTCCGCGCCGGCAAAGTCAGGGTGGTGACACGTTGCGCAGGAGATGTCGCGATTGCCGCTAAGCTCCTTGTCAAAAAACAGCAGTTGACCCAGGGCAACCTTGTCGGGGTCCTGCGTCTTGCCCAGGTCGATGGGCGTTACGTTGTGCTGCTCCAGCGCAAAGGCCAGCCGCGAATCGACCGAGCGCGCCGTCATTGCGCGCTTTGTCGTTTGCCAGTTGAGCATGAGCAGCAGGGTAAGCGCCAAAAACAGGGTAATGATGGCAATCAATAGGGGAGATGTGGACGTATTTGGTTTCACGATATACCTTCTTCCAAAACTTGGTCGTACTTGCTTTCCATTGGATGTGTAATGTAAGCTAGCTTACACAACATTTATCATATCAACTGTGCGAAAGCACGATTTCCGGCACAAATTGAGAAACAATTCACGGGTTAGTAGGCTGTTTGGGGGATAAGCATCAGCTATTTGTGAGCGCTTAACAGTATGAACGGCGGTGCGCGGTATTTTCCCTGTTATCTTTGCCGATTAGGGCGCAACCCGCCAGATGGTGCCGACTGTTGAACACAAAATTAGGCTGTTGCCCGAAATGGCGCCGCTGGCCAGCCGCTGGCCGCCTAGGTCGATGGGGGTCGAGTTGAGCGTGTCGCCGTCGAAAGTGGCGATTTGTTCGGCTTGGATGCTCAGCAGCTGATCATTGTGTCGCACGATGGCGACGATGGGGGAAGGCGTATCGAACAGTTGCCAGCCAGCTTGCGTTTGTCGGTACAGCTTTCGGCCGATTCCCACCAACCCCTCGCCGAGCTGCGGAATAATTCTTTCGGCCGATTCCACAAATATCCGCCGCCAGTGCAGCCCCTCGTCGACCGTCACCCATAGCTGCATCACGCCCGCATCGGCGCGCCAAACGGCAGCAACCACCGACTGACCATCACCATACAGACCCAGCAGGTCGCTGTCTGTAAACGGCGTTTCAATCAGCTTGTTGTTGCGCCAGACGCGTGCCTGGCTGTCGCCCACCCAAAGCGCGTCGGGCGTGTTAAGCAGGGCGGTTGCGTGCGCCACGTCGGCAATTGACCGCCACGATTCGCCCTGATTGGCTGAAAAGGAAACGCCCTCGGGCGTGCCAACCCATAGCTGGTGTTGATTGCACGCCAATGATAGCAGTTGATCTGTCGTCCAGTTGGCGCGCCACGTGCGACCCTGATCGGTCGAAATAAATACGCCATCATCCGGTCCAGCAGCGTACCAGCGGTTAGGGGCGGGCGCTGCGAACCAGATGATGCGGCGCGCCGCCAGCGATTGGTCTGGGTGCCAGGTGCTGCCGTTATCGGCCGATTTCAGCAAATTGCCCGTTGTGCCAGCGTAGAGGGCGGTTTGCGTGCTGAGCAAGCACAGCGTTTCGTGCTCAAAATAGAGGATGTCGTCAGGACGATTTAGGCGCTCGATACCGGCGATGGTGCCAACGAGCAATGCGCCGCTGGCGTCAAAGGCGAGCGATGTAATCGCTTCAAAATGGTCGGCAGCCAGCGTGAAGGTACGTCCATTATCGGCCGAAATCAGCAGCTCCCCACCGTCACAGCCAGCGTAGACGGCGTTTTCCGTCGGGCTGACCGCCACCGCCACCGGGCGCAACTCGCCATCAAGCTCAGCCCGACACCAGCCGCGACCACCG
>CAZJZH010000077.1:0-2259 GCA_964550465.1 uncultured Gammaproteobacteria bacterium | reverse complement strand
GTCGGCGTGACGATGGCCCAGATCACCCCAGCCACTGATGACCAACCAACACTAGTGACGCCACCACGGCCGTTGCCAGCCTTTGATTTGGTAGTGATCGATGAGCAGCCTGACTACCTGGTCGTCGATAAACCGGCCGGTATTCCCGTTCACCCAGACACTGTCTACCGTGATGGCACACTCATCCAACGCCTGACCAGTCAGTACCCGGAAGTAGCTGGCGTTGTCGATGCAGCAGAGCGACCAGGGGGGGAGCACCGGCTCGACAAAGATGTTTCTGGCGTGATGGTAGTGGCTCGCACTACGGCTGGCTGGACTGCTCTCAAACAACAGTTCGCCGCCCGCACCGTTGAAAAGCATTACATAGCCCTAGTCCATGGTACAGTCAGTCCGGCAGAAGGTGAGATTACCTTTCCTATTAGTCGTGGGCCAGAAGGCCTGATGGTAGCCCGACCCAAAAATCAAGACGGCAAATCAGCCCTGACGCTCTACGACACCGAAGAGTCATTTATCAACTACTCACTACTGTCAGTGCAGATTAAGACTGGTCGCACTCATCAGATTCGTGTACACTGCAAGGCAATCGGTCATCCGGTGGTCGGTGACCAGCTCTATACGGTCAAAAAACAGAAGGTAGAAAAGTATCCGCTGGATCGACTGTTTCTCCATGCTGAGAAATTAGCCTTCTTTGACCTAGCTGGCCAGTGGCAGGAATATGAGTCACCACTGCCACCAGTCTTAACCGATTACCTGACTCAGTTAGCAAAATAATTTCTACTCTATGCGTCGTACCATTTCTCTCTCCGGCAGTCCCGGTTCTGGTAAAAGTACCGTAGCCAAAAAATTAGCCACTCACCTAGGCTATGAGCGAATTTCCATGGGTGACATCCGCCGCCAGATGGCAGCTGAAAAAGGTATGGACCTGGCCACCTTCAACAGCTGGAGCGAAACTCATCCGGAAGGTGACGTGGAGGTCGACAAGCTGTGGCAGCGATTAGAAGCTGAAGGCAAGGAAGGTGTTATTGCTGAAGGCCGGATGGCTTTTTTCTTCTTACCCAGCTCGATTAAAATTTTTTTAGAGCTCAATACTACTGAAGCGGCTCAGCGCATCTGGAGTCACTGGGATGCTGTCCAAGCAGCCCGTAACGAACACCAGGGCGTTGATTCACAGCAGGCGCTACAGGCCAGTCTCGATAGCCGTATTGCCAGTGACAGCAAGCGCTACCAGCATTACTATAATGTTGACATTTTTGATAAAAATCATTACGACATCTGGATTGACGTAGCTGGCATGGACGCTGACCGCGAATTTACCGCTGTTTTACAGGCGCTCGATCAATTTAAGGCCGATTTACCCCTATAACACACGTGTTCGCCGTAGTTCCGCTGACGGGACGAAGGCGGATTGACAAAGGTAGTCCTTTCCGCTACCATACGGTCACTATGACTGATCAAAAAGATACCGTCGCTGAGGAAAATACTACTCCAGCAGACGAGACAAAACAACCTACCCCTGCTGAAGATACAGCAGCAGAACAACCATCCGCCTCCGCCGAGGCTACGGCGGACAAGGCAGAGAATGAAGCAAAGCCAGCTGATCCTGCAGCCGATGAAGCTGTGGCAGAGGCTACTGACACAGCAGACGCGCCAGCTGATGAGCCTTCACCAGCAGAGGCTGCTGATGAATCAACCAGTGACGAAGCTGAAGCAACTGCGGAAGCAGAGCAGACAGAACAGGCTGGTCCCCGCTTCGCGGACATTAAGCCTGGCATGACCGTTCGTGTTCATCAACGGATTCGTGAGACTAATGCTAAGGGTGAAGAAAAAGAACGTATCCAGATTTTTGAAGGTATGGTCTTGGCCCGCAAGCACGGTAAGACTGATGGCGCCACGGTGACCGTCCGTAAGATTTCTGGCGGTATCGGAGTAGAAAAGATTTTCCCACTCAACTCACCAAACGTCGTCAATATCGAACCGGTCAAGCAAGCCAAGGTGCGCCGGGCAAAACTGTACTTCTTGCGCAACTGGAAGAAGAAACTGAAAGAAACTGTCTTGAACAAGTAATTGATAAACAGAAAAACCTCTCTTAACCAAGAGAGGTTTTTTAGCTATAAAAGATTATCTGCAATACTTTTTTATTAACAGTTTTTTACGTTACTTTTGGGGTCAAGACATTTTCTTTCGCCACTTCCACACCAAAGGTTTTTCTTATGTTACTTTTGGGGCCAAAAGTAACCAAAAGCCCTGGGGGAAACATAT
>CAZJZH010000076.1:0-2317 GCA_964550465.1 uncultured Gammaproteobacteria bacterium | reverse complement strand
CCGTTACCTCGTCCACCGGAAGTCTCTTGCTTGATAAAATTGCCGTTAATCAGTTGCTGCTGCCGTTCTGTTGGTAGCGCCTCAAACGACCGACCGCTAGCCATACCAGATATTTTAATATTTTTGTGTCCTTGCTGCTTGAGCGTTTTAATCGGAATATGTTTGACGATTTCGCTCAAAGCGATGTGTTGCGCCAGATAGCTGCAACTCTTTGGACCGGCCAGCATCTCCATGCCGTAGCCTTCGTTGACAAGATTACGGCGAACACTTTGCACTTGTTTGGGGTGTAGCCCGTATTGCTGCATGAATTGGAGCAGTTGTTTTCTGCTAACCGCCATAAAAACGGTTTTATCGAGACGGACAACCGGGAAGGCTCCCTGATTGCCCAGATCTTGTACATGGGCCGCGAGCTTGGCGATGGCCTGGTTGTAGTCAGCACGACTTAGCCGAAACTTTCTCTTCTGCTTCGCCATATCTCTATCCTCCTCTAGATGGCGTTTTTGGACTGATTATACTGTCAAAGGTCGATAGTGCACCTTACTATTTGCATAGGCTTTTGTCAATAGATAGCTCTATGGTCCACACGCTTTTTCTCCCCCTGCCAATCTGCTACACTGTGGAGGTATGGAATTACAATTATTCAACAGCCTGGGGCGACAAAAGACTGTTTTTGAGCCCATTAACCCGCCACAGGTTAGTCTGTACACCTGTGGACCGACTGTTTATCACTACGCTCATGTGGGCAACTTGCGGTCCTATATTTTTGCTGATGTGCTCAAGCGGACGTTGCAGTACAACGGCTATACAGTTAAGCACGTCATTAATATTACCGACGTTGGTCACTTGACCGACGACGATGTTGATAGTGGGGAAGATAAGCTAGAGAAAGGGGCGCGGCGAGAGGGTAAGACGCCACTGGAGGTAGCAGCTTTTTATGAGCAAGCCTTTAAGCAGGATATGGACCAGCTCAATGTCTTGGCGCCGACTGTGTGGAGTCGGGCCACAGAACACATCCCGCAGCAGATTGCGTTTGTGGCACAGTTGGTGGCCAATGGTTTTGCTTATGAGACTGACCAAGCGGTTTATTTTGATGTCAGTCAACTAGCAGACTACACTGCCCTGTCCGGCCAAGAATTGGCAGCTCAAAAAATTGCCGCTCGTGATGAAGTTAATACTGATTCTGCTAAGCGTCAGCCGGCAGACTTTGCTCTGTGGTTTAAACGAGTAGGTCGCTACGCTGACCACGCGCTACATTGGCAGTCTCCGTGGGGCGATGGCTTTCCTGGCTGGCATATAGAATGCTCAGCCATGTCAGTCCACCACTTAGGCCAGCAGATTGATATTCACACCGGCGGTATTGATCACATCCCAGTGCATCACACCAACGAGCGAGCCCAGAACATCGGTGCCTGTGGTCAGCCAGTAGTAGCCCGCTGGATGCACAATGAGTTTGTGGTCTTGCCGGCGGGAGAGAAGATGGCTAAGTCGGCTGATAACTTCACCACCCTGCAGACACTAATTGAACAGGGCTATGACCCACTGGCCTATCGATTGTGGCTACTAGGCACGCAGTATCGACAGGCTATTACACTATCTGATGAAGCGCTTGATGCGGCAAAAAATGCGCTAGAAAAACTGCGTACCGCCATGCGCCAATTAGTCGAGGTGACCCCAGCTGATGTTAGCCAGCATGGACTGCGACAGCAGTTTCATACTGCTATCAATGATGATTTAAATACCGCTCAGGCCCTGGCGGTGCTGTGGGAGGTGGTTAAGAGTGAGGAGTCACCAGCAGTGAAAAAGGGGTTGCTATTAGATTTTGATCAAGTACTGGGCCTAGGGCTAGATACCATTCAGCCGTTAGATATTCCGCAGCAGGTCACAGCGCTAGCAGAGCAGCGTTGGCAAGCTAAACAAGACAAAGACTTTGAGCGCAGCGATCAACTGAGGGCAGAAATTGAGCAGTTGGGGTATGCGATTGAAGATGGAGAGAGTGATTATAGAATTACTAAACTCTGATTTCATTGATTTATTTTTTTTGGTTAACTGTAGAGAATTGTAAATAGTTACCTTTAGGGGCGATTCATGAGTCGCCCCTACAATCTAAAAACACCCTTTGGGGTGTTTTTATTCAAAAAGATGTACGTCTTCAAAATGTCCTGGGGTCTGGGGGAAACATCCCGCCCGAAGCTCGCCTCTGGGTGGGTAGGCGCCCTGAGCCCCAAAATGGGCGCGCCGGGAGGCGAGCTGGGTCAGAAGCATCTATCGGTGATAGATGCATCGGCGGATATGTTTCCCCCAGGGCTTTTGGTTACTT
>CAZJZH010000075.1:0-2331 GCA_964550465.1 uncultured Gammaproteobacteria bacterium | reverse complement strand
GGGAAGATGAGGTGTCACGGTATGTTGGCAAAGGAGAGCCGCTCCGCTATGCCAACGACAAGGGTGTTAGTGTGGTGTACGACCACGCCGGGTTCCCGTGGATAGCTCCGGCTGAATGGTTTTTCAAAGGCCCTGCTGCTTCCATCATTCGAGACTTTAACCTGCGGCATAGTGCCTTTGTGCCGCATTCGAACGATTCCGGTATCATGACTGAGCACCTCAAGGATTTAGCCAAGCAGGGACAGAAGGGGTTTGCGAGTGATAAGAATCTGATCGTCATACCGAACCGCCTTTTCTATCAGTCTGATTGGCTGGACCAGCATA
Source organism: uncultured Gammaproteobacteria bacterium (assembly GCA_964550465.1). Lineage (GTDB taxonomy): Bacteria > Patescibacteriota > Patescibacteriia > JACRDY01 > JACRDY01 > CAZJZH01. The sequence goes on along the minus strand of CAZJZH010000075.1, from coordinate 2,007 downwards.
AGGTCGAGGCCCAGGCTTTGTTTGAAGCGATGGGAATTGTGTTTCTGGATACGCCGGGTGACAGTTCCTATTTTCGAGCGGTCCAATTGCCTGAAGGCTGGGCGAAACAGGAGTGGTACACTAGGCACTGGTTCTATATTGTCGACCAGCGTGGGTATCCCCGAGTCACCACTCGTGAGTTTATTGAGCGGGACGCTCTGCCGAATGCCAGTGTCCATAAACGCTTTCATGCTAATGTGCATTCGTTTGACTCCGGCAACCCGCTAAGTCCAGTGGTGGGCGTGGTTCAGGGTAAGGGCGTGTATAGTTTAGAGTACCGCAGTGATGATATCGTCTTTCACACGGCCATTAAAACGCCGCGGAACAAGGACGAGAAGTATCCACTCATGAACCAGCTGGAAGCAGAGGCTCAGACTTGGTTGGAGCAGCACTATCCTGACCATCAGGACCCGCGGTGCTACTGGGATCTGGAGATCCCCTTCATCGATATAACCGAGGAGATCGCCAAGCTCTAACAATACGCCCCCGGACCAGCAGGTCCGGGGGTTTCGTTTTTATTGACAATATCGCCACAACAGGCTAAGCTGTTTAATTATTAACAGATCATTAACAACCAAGGAGGTTGGAGTAGTGGCAGGCTTAATGGAGAGTCGAGAAAGCCGCGGCGAGTGGATTCCGGAGATGGAGCAGGGTGCTCTGATGGAGGTTATGGAAAGCATTTGGCCTACTCGTCAGGAAGATGGTCAGTTGCAGAGAATTCTATTAAATGACACAGAGGCGTTTCATGCTAACGTGTTGGTCGCTCCAACTGACGAACAGGCGAGTGGTCTACGACCGGTGCGGTACATCTATGTGTACACGAAGGGCGATCCGGGTGATGAGCCGTACCTGACGCACGTTGAGGTGCTTAAGCAAATTCCGGCAGGCCATCGAGCTCACATCGTGGCCTATGAGGTCGCGCAGTTGATCGATGATGAGAAAGAACTGGCACGACTGGAACATGGCATCGCAGCTCAACAAGCTGGTTACCATGTTTTCCAGGTGATGATGTACGCGGCTGATCCGCCGCCGGCCACCTAAGCCAGATACACATAGACAACGCCCCTGTCCGTCTTGGCTCCTGTGGAGCTACGACGGGCGGGGGCTTGTTTTTTATCATGCCTTGCCAAAATATAGTGAAAAGGCTAGTCTCAAGAGACTATCATTGTACCTTTCATGCACATGGTTAGGAGGTGAGTCATGACAGTAACCGAACGAGTGCGCCACTGGCAGGTGGTTGTTGCTCGTCGCACTGCGCGTATGCGGCGTCGTCAGCTGGCTATGATTGCGCGGACCAGGGCAGTCATGACATTGGTGTACAAGCACCAAGCAGTTAATTTGCGCCGTATCGGCTTGATCATGCAGGGGGCATTTGTGCTCTGTCTCACAGCCAGTGGTGGTGTTGATGCAATTGATCAACTGCCCTTCCTGTGGTGCGCCATGGTGGGCACCTCATTTCTGGCACTGAATTGCGTTTTCTTTACCCTGATGGGTACGTCAGAGATTACTGACCGCCAACTGGTCTTTGTAAATATGTGGGGGCTTATCTTCACTGGCGCTTTGATTGGCTGGGAGCAGGCATGGGACCTATCACGATTACTCATACAGTAATAACGATTCTACACGCAGTAGGGTCGTTTTTGTTTTTTATTGACAACTAGCAGATAGCATGCTTTAATGATGCTTCAAGTTAAACGACTTGATAACCGTACCTTTCATTTAGTAGCTGGACTACTGCCAGGAGGACTGTGATGACGAAACAGCAAGCAGAGACAGGCTTTCCACCGCACTCTTCCGAGCTACCGGCCGCCCGGCGTGAGCGATTGCGTCATTTTTTTGTCATCGCCAGCGTGCCATTACTCGGACTGCTGTTCGCCCTATGGGGCTATTTCAAGCAGTTTGATGTTGGCCGGATGCTGCTTTGCGGCTTGGTCTTTGGGCTCAGTGGCCTGATTGCCTATTGGGGGC
>CAZJZH010000074.1:0-2542 GCA_964550465.1 uncultured Gammaproteobacteria bacterium | reverse complement strand
GCAAATGTTCGATTTAACGACAAACGCACAAACCAGCGATACATCACCGATAACATTGACTATTGAACCCGGGCAACCCATAACCGGAATCGGACTCGATAGGCTAGAGTGTGACACCGTACAAATACAAATAAGTGACGGTTCCAGCACGGTGTACGACACAACCATAAAAACCAACGTGCGGGACGTTACGGGCTTTTATTCTTTCTTCACAGCTAAACACCGATACCGGCGCGCGATAACGGCTTTTGACTTGCCAGGACTCGTTGAAAATCCGGAAATTACTTTAACTTTGACCAATGATACTGGCAATGCCAAATGCGGTGGCCTGGTTATTGGTGAGGCGGTAGAATTGGGCCTAAGCCAAAGCGGTGGCAGTACACAACGGATAAATAGTTATTCCTTATTCGAGCGCGATTCCATCGACGCAAACAGAGTGCGCTTGCAAGACAGAGGCTCATTCCGTGAGGTCACAGCACAAGTCTTTGTGCGTACTGGCAAACTTAATTTATTAAGTAACTTGTTGACTGAGCTAGACAGCACCCCTACATTTTGGGCGGCTAGCAATGACATTAGCTATGCGTGGTATGATACGTTTATTGTACGGGGCGTTCTAAAATCCCCAATCGAGATACCGACGCGCAAGGACACCAAAGACACGTTTATAAACTTAAACATTCAAGGCATATAAAATGGCGGCGATAAACACATCATTTTCTATATTCGACCCGACCACGGACACTGCGGCGGTTATAGAGTCTAAGTCAATAACTTTTGCCAATAACCTGGTATCGTTTGTGCCGGAGTTGAACAACGTTGTATCCGCGTTCAATTTTAACGCAACCAATTCAACCAGTGCGAGCAGCGAGACTATAGGGGCTGGTAGTCGGTCTCTAACGGTTGAGGCGGGTAAATCTTATGTTGGGGGTATGTGGGTTACAGCGGCGTACACCGCGGATGCTACCGAATGGATGGCGGGTCCGGTAACTGGCTACGATTCCGGTACGGGGGCTTTAACATTTTCTGCGATAGAGACCAGCGGGCATAGTAGTACGCGGTCGGCATGGACGGTATCACAGGCGCGGCCCAATGATGGCCAAAAGTTTTATAGGGAGGCCAGGACGTCCAATTCGTCTCTCAGCAATAATGACTACGGCAAATTTATCGATATAACCAGCGGGACATTCACACAAGGCTTTTTGGCTAGTTCTACACTAACAAATGGATGGTGGGCAAGAATACGCAACGGCGGGACTGGTGATATTACTCTTGACCCGAATAGTACTGAAACTATAGACGGGCGAACCACATTTATTATGTACCCCGGCGAGATTAGAGACATATATAGTGACGGTTCCAATCTTTACAGTATAGTAGTTAACCCTTTTTTTAGGCGCATTACGTCAACATATGCGAGCATGCCAATACCCCCCGGTTATACCCGTTTTGGTATACGTGCATGGTCGGGCGGGTCTAGCGGTCAACGCACAAATAACGCGGGTACAATGAGCCGAGGCGGTGCAGGCGGGGGGTGCATAGAAGCGGTTTTGCCGGCGTCAAGTTTTAGCAGTACTGAGACAATAACAATTGGCGCGGGGGGTGCTGCGGTTACAACAGTCGCAAACGGCAATCCCGGGGGCGATACTACTTTCGGTAGTTTGTTATCGGTTTACGGCGGAAATTCATGGGTACAAGGCGGGAGTTGCGTTGAAAATTTTGTTGTCACCGACGCAGCGTCCCATAGAGAATGTGTTTATGCCGGAGGAGCGACGTCATCTGCGACACCGTTTAACGGAATTTATGGGGGAGCAGACCCGAGCGCTAATGCGACCCAGGATTCTGGAAGTGCTGTTTTTGCCGGCGCTGCGGGGGGGTCTCTAAGTTCTGCCGCAGTTGTCAGGGCGCCGGGGACTAGTGCGTTCGGCGGTGATGGCGGGGCTGCGTTAAGCGCAAGCAACGGAACCGCGGGAAGTCAACCAGGCGGCGGAGGTGGCGCTACTCAAACAGGCACACAAAGCGGCGCAGGTGGCGACGGTGAGGTGTGGTTTTGGGGGGTCGTATGATAGCCGTTCAATTGAATGTCGATAACTATGTGATTAATCGCGTAGTAGTCAATGATTTATCTGATTTACCAAATTTAGTAGCCGCAGGGCCGGGAGCTGTAATCGGCGCGCATTATGATTCGAATACGCAAACATTTACCCCGCCAACACCTGACGCTGGCGAAGCGGCTGAACAAGCGCGGTTATTAGAGCTGGAAGAGGAAATAACAAGCGATACAACGTTATCAAATATCAAATCAATGACGAACGCTGAAATAAATACGTGGTTTGACAATAATATAACCGATGCTGCAAGCGCGATACAATTATTAAAGCGCATTGTCAAAGTATTAATCAGGAGGGTTTTATAAAATGGCACTAAGTAAACAGGAAACGCAGGTCACATGGAGTGCTAGCAATAGCGTATCGGTTACGGCTGGAAGCAATCAGACCAGCGCCACAGTAACGCTTGACGCAACATGCTATGAAGCAGCTATAAC
>CAZJZH010000073.1:0-2549 GCA_964550465.1 uncultured Gammaproteobacteria bacterium | reverse complement strand
GTCAACCTAAGGGCATGGTATACTGTTAATTACCAATTACCAATTACCAATTACCAATAATCTATGCGTATTGTTATTACAGTGTTGTTATGTGCGTTAACAGTTATTAGTTTACCGACTACTAGCTTTGCCCAAGACACCACTACTGACGAAACAGCAGCTGAGCGGATCCGCCAGCAGTTACAGGAGACCATCGATACTCGCTGCCAGATTACTGAAGACCGCATCACCCTGCGGATTACCCGCTACGAAAATAACTACAGTCGCCACAATCGGGTTTACACTCAGATGCTCGATAAGCTGGAATCACTGATTGAGCGGGCTGAGGCGGCCGGCTATGACACGACCCAACTAGCGGCTGATGTGGTGGTATGGGAGGGCAAGATTGATCTGTTCCGTGATGCCTATGCAGATTACATTGCAGCGCTGCGAGCTACTCAAGCCTATGCCTGTGGCCAGTCTGAAGGCGCTTTTAAAGAGGCGTGGCGGACCGCCCGAGCTGAGCTGACAACAGTGCAGCAAGCCAGTCTCGATGCCCGACTATACTACCAGCAGACCATCCGGGCCACTCTAGAGGAGCTGAAGACGCAAAAAGACGATTCTGAAGAATAATTATATTTGTTATGACTCGACGAATTATTAGTTTGACTGCCATTGTAGCGGTCGCAATCGTGGCTAGCGGTTGTTCACTAACCAACCCGTTTGCCGACCCTGGCGATACTCCAGCGGCCGGTGATACTATGCTGCGCGATGATGCCATGGAACAAGGTGATGTCATGATGGAAGACGATAAAATGGTTGGCGGTGATGCCATGGTGGATGATGGCGACAGCATGATGATGGAGGAGGACAAGATGGAGGGGGATGGTATGATGGAACAAGAAGTAGATTTTTCTATCGACGATGAAATTGATTCATTGGATCAGGGATATGGGCAACTAGGGGAGGATGACTTTGAGGACTTGCCGGCAGAGGCTGAAAATTTGTAGCAACTAAAGGATCAAGAAGAGAAAAGCCGACATCTGTGGTGTCGGCTTTTTGAAAACGTATTGTTAGCCATTGATAATATCGAACGCGGAGAAACCGGCGCCGAAGCGGAAAATACCCCACTCAGTTGGTCGGAGTTCAATTCTGCGACGTCTGTTCAGATTGCGAAGGCCTTCCATGGCTAGTTGCCACTGTTCAGAATCAGTCAGTGTATCCCAAACTGCTATCACCGCATCATCATTAGTGGATCCTGTGGGTGGAGACCAACTATTTCCTTGGATGGCTACTTGATGATTAGGAAATACATTAGTCACGGACGATGAGGCGACAATCGGGTCAGTGTTTGATTGGCGGAGTAAGGCTACGACAGACTCCCAGCCAGCGCCTCTTCGTAGAATTTTCGTCTGAAGTGCCTCTTCAAGCAATCTCGCAAGCCACCGTCGGTCCGAGCCTTCAACAAAGCAGTGCAACTCAACTTGTCCAGCCAATCGAGCAACTAGTTTGATAAGATCATCACCGATGACTAGTGCAGTATTGAATTTGATGGACATGAGAGTTTCTCGTTGACCGTTAATGGTTAACGTTGTTTCGGCATCTTCGCCAATAATCGCCTCGAGCTGCCGAAGAAAATACCTTTCCTCGACAGATTGCAAAGGGTGATCTTGTGGTAACATCTGGCGAATGGGGTGTGACTGATCATCATCGCTTGCCACACGCAAGACAGCCATAGTTAACTTCTTGCACAGGTAGCGGCAATACGCTAGCTCTGAGCCGGCGACCTCAGCCGTCTTCTGCGGTGAGTAAAAAGAGATTACACTCATTGTACGATCCTCCTACTTGTTAAGGTGCGATGAGCGAAAAATCTCGTGTAGAGATTCATACCATTAAAGCATGCTTGTAAAAGCATGTCAATGGTAATCGATATGTATTTAGACAGTCAGTTACTCAAGCGTGTAGTCCCAGCCTGGCTGCCAGGCTTTGGTTTTGCGCCAGTCTTCGGCAAAAGCTTGCGACCAGGTTTTACCATTCAACAATACTTCCAGTGCTAACTGCGGCGCCTTGTGTCCGACAATGGCGATTGATTGGCCGTCATAGTTTTTCTGTACGTCTGCTAGGAATGCGGCCAGACGCTCTTTGACCATCTCGTAGCTCTCACCATTGGGCATGGGCGTAGTGATGGATTGTTCTTGGAGTGGCTCCACCTCAGCTGAGGGTTTGCCGTTGTAGTCGCCATAGTTACATTCTCGCAGGCGATCGTCCTGGATGATAGTATGAGTCTGGCCCCAGGTTAGCTGAGCAGAATCAACTGCTCGCTTGAGGTCAGAACAGAAGATGACATCAAAATGTTTATCAGCAGTTTTAGCTGCTAAGTCTTTTGATTGTTGAATACCTAGTTCAGACAGCTCAACATCTTTCCAGCCAGAAGAAATACCTGCTTCGTTGTCTGTGGTAGTGCCGTGGACGAAGTATGTGATGTGAACAGTCATATAAATAGTATTACGTATTACGATGTGGGCAGCCTGGCCAGCCATCTGACCCGTTCCGCCGACGGCAAAGAGTTT
>CAZJZH010000072.1:0-2568 GCA_964550465.1 uncultured Gammaproteobacteria bacterium | reverse complement strand
AGAGATACTGCAGGTGCTCAATCCGCTGCCCATCGGGCGTTACCCAAGCGTGGTCGATGCCATACAAGTCATCCAAATCATACTGGTAGATGATATTTTGCTCGTGCGGATTCCACGGCACCGTCAGAAACTTTTCCGACTGGGGGCTGAAAATCAACTGCTCGCTGGGCTGGACATACTGCCCGGTCACACGGCCCGCTTCTTCGAATTCGATGGCGCAGCCGCCGTCCCAACCAGCGGTTGAGAACAGCACGAACAGTAGCGCCCCGATCACCAAGACCATATTCATTGTGTGTCGCATTATTTACCTCCTATTGGTTTGTGCGACGGTTTTAAGGAACCGCTCTATTTCTATCACAATCCCCTTTTTTTGTCAATATTAGCCGATAATAAAAACAACCTCCTTGTGAGAGGTTGCTTTTGGTGACCAGAGGGGTTTACTCACCCATCTCGTCATCATCACCGTCCGCGTCGTCATCACCATCCATATCCATGTCGTCACCATCGGTGGTTTCAACATCTTCTTCCTCTGAGAACTCGTCTTGGACGAATACATTTCGCAGGTACATAGCCTACAAAATAATTGTAAATAGTAGGGCCTAGGGCGTCCTACCAGTACTAACGTCATAATTATCAACCACTACCCTCTAAAAGGCAATAGCTATTTATGCACACGTTATCCAGAGGTATTATTTAGGGCAAATAATCAAGTGGATTAACCGGAATACCGTTCAAACGGACCTCAAAGTGCATGTGTGGTCCGGTGGTCAGTCGACCAGCCCCCAGCGTACCTGGTGCACCACCAGACAAACCAATGACGTCTCCTTGTGACACATAGGTATCCGCCTGCACGTAGATCTTACTGACGTGACCATAGACAGTCGAGATGCCATCCTCATGAATCAACATAATATAACTATAGCCGTAGCCATTGTCAGCTGCCTTAGCTACATAGCCGCTATCAGCCGCGTAGACTGGTGACCCCTGAGCAGCTCGAATATCAATCGCTGGATGCTCAAAAATATGACGGAAGGGATAATCCTGATCATGGAAGTAGGCCGTAATGATATTCTTGGTTACCGGCCAAATCAGCCGACCGGTACTCTGGACCGGTGACTCACCATCCGCCTCTAATCGTTCCCGTAGCTCCCGCTCCAGCGCCACGATATTATTATTAATGGCCTGCTGCTCCTGCTTGGCTTCCTGGACCAGTGACTGAAACTCTGACTCTGATTGCCGAGCTTGAATCAAGTAATAGGTTTTAACTGACTCCTGGTCATCCAGCTTAGCTTTTTGTTCTTCCAATTGTGCTTTCAGTTGCTTGAGCGACTGACTCTTTTTATCTAGATCAACCTGTTGGTCATCTAGGGCCACCCGTAGCGAGCGCGCTTCATCCAGCGAACGCTTTAAACCAGCCTGGACCTGGTCAGTCTGGGCCACGGCGTCAAAGAATTCTGAGAAACTGGCATGACCGACAAGGACATCAACATACTGCTTCTCACTCTGTAAATACATTTGAAATAACAAAGCACTGAGCTGCTGCCGCTGGCTGTCCAGTAATTCTTCCGTGTCCAAAATCTGCAATAAGACCGACTGAATTTCTAGGTTCGTCGTGTCAATTTGCAGTTTATTGGCCTCCATCTCCAGTTCCAGCCGCTCAATCTGCTCACCCAGGATATCCAACTCATTACTGAGGGTTACCTGCTCGGCCCGTTTATTGGCCAAACTCTGTTCATAGACCTGGATTTTTTTGTTGAGCTTGTCAATCTCTAGCTGGCGCAGGGCAATCTCATCCTCCAACTCTTGGACCTGGGCGTCGTTGTTGGCAGAAACACTGACCTGAGCCTGCGCCGCTCCCCCACTCCACAGCAAACAAACAACTAATAAAAAAGGTAGAAAATACTTCATATTTTTGTTTTATAATTACATTATAGCATATAAAAAAGACCGCGAGAATTACTCCTCGCGGTCTGAACTGTTTCCGTGTTTTAGACTGACGCGCCGGCCGGTGACGACTGCCCGTCTGTTTTGTTGTCATCCTGGCGTGCTTCGATCGCCGCTTTGACATCTTTAAGGCTAGGTGCCCCATGTGCCACCAACAGCAGGTGAATCTTTCGCCTATCTGACTGATTAGACAAAAGATCAAATAGTTCCATGGTCAGCCGTTCACGTAGTTCTTGCGACCGCCGCATCCAAGCATCTTTCTTGGGATTATCCTGCTTGAGTTTATCAAGGTCAACCAAACAGCGACCTATAATCTCGGGCAAGCCTTCAACGAGCTTCTTAGCACCACGTTTATCCAGCTGATCAAGTCGAGTTAACTCTTCCCTGAGAAGCTCCCCGACCACCAACTGAGGAGTCCGCGGGTAATGCTTCTGCATCGCCTCAACATAAGATGTAAGGCCTGTCTGCAGTAAAACTCCTGCGTGCATGAGTCGATTTGCCTGCAAAGCACCCTCTACAGCAGACATTGTGCGCAACATGCCGCCCATCATCTTTTTGCGGCGCTGTAAATCTTCATTTACATTGCTAAATTGTTTGTGTTGCTCGTCCATATTTCCATAGTAA
>CAZJZH010000071.1:0-2713 GCA_964550465.1 uncultured Gammaproteobacteria bacterium | reverse complement strand
ATATGTTTCCCCCAGGGCTTTTGGTTACTTTTGGCCCCAAAAGTAACATAAGAAACCTTTAATAAAAAAGCGATGAAGGAAAAAGTTATTTAGAGACCCTCACCTCCCTCAACACAATCATCACCGCTGAGATCACAATCAAGCAATCAGCAATGTTAAAAGTAGTCAGATAGGGAATCATAATATAATCCGCCACCCCGCCGTAGGCTAACCGGTCCATGATATTTGATAACGCCCCTAGTAGCAAACCGAGCCAGTAAACACCACGCAAGTCATCGTGGCGTAAAAAATGCAGTGACTGCCAGGCCGCAAAGCCGATGATGATCAGCGCTATCGGTACGATGATGGCCTCGATCCACTGCGTGTAGATGCCAAAAGCAATGCCGCGGTTAATAGTGGGAACGATAAAAAAAAGATCCGCCAACCAAGGAATGGTCGGTGGATCTACAAATAACGAAGCTTTAGCGAAACGATCAATAATGAAAGCGCCACCGATACCAATCAGCCAGACTGCCGTTTTGCTCCAGATAATGATGCGCCCCTCCTGGTTCATCTTATGATGTTTTAATTAACTTATTTTTACACTCAATGCAGGACGATGACGAGGGCCGGGCCAGCAGGCGCTTTTCGTTAATCTGTTCATTACAGTATTTACAGATACCGTAGCTACCCTCCTCCATGCGCTGCAGCGCTTTGGTGATATCTTTCAGCGTTGACTGCAAACTCTCCTCTAGCGACAAATTATCGCTATACTCAGCCACTTCCGCGGCGTTTTCATCGTCCGCGCCACCAATGTCAGCAATAATTGTATCACTGTCATCGTTGTTTCCTTTTGTAAATTGAGCCAATTCTTTCTCAAGCTTAGCCTTCCGCTCCTCCAACCCCTGCCGAATCGTCTCTAGCGTCTTTTTATTCATATATACAATTGAAGCATCAGTACAGCCAATTATCGCTGTTGAGGCCGCAAAAGTCAATATAGCTTGTCAAATGAAAAAAGCGCGACCGCGTTGTCCAAATTATGATAATTATTTGACTGCGTTATTCGCGCTTTTATGCCTGTAGAGAGAATTGGTTTACTTCGCTTCACGTGGGCGAAGCAAAGATTTGTGCAGAGCAAATGAAAGAACTAATAATTCTCTACAAACATATATGTGTGCCGTTGTTTTCCCTGGCAACGGATTATACATTCCACCGGTTCTTGGTACTTTGTATCGTACCAATTTTTATTTTTTGTTTTTGCTTTTTCTCCAAGGGTAACGAAGACGATTGGGAATATCGTCGATAGGGAGAACCAGTGCAATGTGAGGAGATGGCCTTAAAAAGTGCTTTTCAGGACATTTCCCCGTTGTTGAAAAGATCTGTTTTACCGTACACAACCATTATACCATATTTGACCACCTGGATCAATATGCAAAAAAGCCTGATTTTTCCCTAAAAATAAAGTAAAAAATCCGCAGCTCTTGTCGGATTTTTTAAAATTGAGTCAAACTTTATACACACAAACCACAAGATATCCACAATTTTACGGGATCAAACACCACTCATAAACAGGTTGTCCACAGAAGTATGGTCGGTTTTGACAGTCTAATAGCGGTTTTTCGATGGTGGAAATGGCGGTAAATGGCAGTGTGCTGTACTGACGACTAACAGTCTGGGGGAAGAAATGGCTGATGTTGAGTAGCGCTTTGGCTTGTTGGGGGTCAAATGAACAGGTGTTTGGACTGTCAGCGACAGTAGGTGCATTAGTGACAAACATTGCTGCTGCCTGGCTGGTGCCAATACTGATAAATTCTTCGTTTGCTGCGATAAACAGCTGAATACCGGTGCGTTGGTCGGTCAGACGGGTGAAATCGTCATCAATGACGGTTGGCACCGTTTCTGGTAGAGCGACCTCCTCTTCCCCACTACTGCCGTCCGGCAGCTCAACGATGGTGGTGGCGGGGGACGAAATGGCAATAACTGCCTTAAGTAATTCAATTACTGCTGCTGTGTCTACATCACCTTTTTGTAGTAACACTGTGAGGTGGGCTTGATCACCTTCCAGAGTCGATACGGCTTGAAATGGCGCTTGGCTCAGCGCGGTCAGGGTTGGTAGGGTTTGGGGGAATACTTCCACTAGTTTTTGCAGTAAATCTGGCGCTACTGCCGCGGCTGCTAGGGGCGCGGCTACCTCAGCTACTGCTGCTAAGTTTTCTGCCGGTACCAGGCTGGTCAGGGTTTGTGGTGGCAGGTTAGTGGTTAATAATGGCTGATTGGCGCTGTCAGCTAGTAAATTGTGATACGCCGGTGGTAGTTCTGTAATCACATCCAGTGACTGGGTAACCTGTGCGGTGATAGATAGTGGCTCAGTTGCCGGGATGAGGCTGGTTAGGCTGAGCGGTAGCGGCACTGTCTGTAGGACATCAGCCACATAGACAAAGGCTAGTTGATTTTGGGTCGATGTATTGGTAAATGTTTCGGCTAGTGAATTGGTAGCAGTGCCGAGGCCTTCAATAGTGGCTTGATCCGCACCAAAGACGGCGTATTGCTCGTTTAGCAGCCAGACAGTACCAGGAGATAGCTTTTTCCACCAACTGCGCTGCAGGCGGACAATGGTTAGCCACTGCCCGTCGGCAGTTTGGATGATAGCCACTTCCCGGTTAATGATGTCATCCAGCGGCACACCGCCCAGCTCGGCCGGCCGATTATTATCAACTGTTGCCAGCAGAGTGTC
>CAZJZH010000070.1:0-2834 GCA_964550465.1 uncultured Gammaproteobacteria bacterium | reverse complement strand
CATAAAAGTCATGCCCAGAACCGAAACGGTTTTTGGGCTGGCTGAGAAAACTGTCGCCACTAGAATGGCTACAACACCACAAATTGCTGTCACTATCAGACTGCAAATAAATGCCGCATAGTACAACTCGTACTTCTCGCCAAAGCGCCTCCCTATCCAGTTCGCAACATCGCCTAATTTCAACGTACTCATCATAACCTCCGCCACATGTATCGACACCCTACCCGGCAATTAACCTACAGCTAACCCCGACCAGCGTTCAACCATGTGCGTGGGCAGGCAAACGGATCAGTACGGTGACCCCTGTCACCTTCGGGACAGCACCACCCGGTGCTTCCCTACAACCATCCGCTCCTGCATGATTGATTAAATTATCATAAAAGAATAAAAAATGCAAGGGTGAGCCTATTACTCCCCTTGCTGGCGGTATTTTGCTTTATTTTAAGCTAATTTTTCCACCGCTTGCTGGACTCGCTCGAGACTGCGCTCCTTACCCAGCACTGCTGCCACTTCAAATGGCCCTGGGCTCTTATCGCGCCCTGTCAGAGCCACCCGCAGTGGCCACAGCACATCACCGTTACCGTAATCGTGATCGGTAATCCATTGGCGTACGGTCGTCTCGATAGTTTCTGCCGTCCAGTCATCAATCCCTGCCAAGACCGCTGCTACCTGTTCCAACATGGCCTGAGCACCGGCTGCATCAGACTTCTTCCACACCAGCCGTTCAGTTGGGTAGTCTAGTGGCTCGGCAGTAAAGAAATAATCAACTGCTTCAGGTAGGGCAGCCAGTGTCTTGATACGCTCTTTTTCTAACTCAAACACCTGCTCCAGATAAGCATCATCATACTGGCCATCAGCCAGCAGTGGCGCCAGATGCTGCCTGATGTCACCCACTAACTGTGCAAACGGTACCTGGCGCAGGTACTGACCGTTCATCCAGTCCAGTTTCTGTCGATCAAAGACCGCGCCGGCTTTATGAATAGAGTCAATCGAAAACTGTTCGATCAACTGCTCCAAACTAAAGACTTCTTCAGTCTGACCACTACCCGGGTGCCAGCCCAACAAAGCGATGAAGTTCAGCAGTGCTGCCGGCAGATAGCCTTGGGTTAGGAAATCACTGACCGTCACATCACCTTGCCGTTTGGATAACTTACGCCGCTGTTCGTTCAAAATATTTGGTAGATGGACAAAGGTTGGCATCTCCCAGCCAAAGGCCTGATAGAGTAAAACATGCTTCGGTGTACTCGGCAGCCAATCTTCACCACGAAAGACATGACTAATCTCCATCAAGTGATCATCTACCACTACCGCCAGATGGTAGGTAGGAAATCCGTCAGCCTTCAGTAAGACCTGGTCATCGATAGTATTGTTCTGCACACTGATATCGCCCCAGACAGCATCGGTAAATTCAGTCACGCCATCGGTAGGCACTTTGAGGCGCACCACGTGTGGCTGACCAGCGGCCAGCTTTTGCTGCACTTCATCAGTCGGTAAATCTCGGCAGTGGCCGTCATACATTGGTGGCTGACCATCGGCTCGCTGCTGATCACGCAAGGCAGTCAGCCGCTCAGGGCTACAGAAGCAATAGTAGGCGTGCCCACTGTCCAACAGCTGCTGGACATGTTGACGGTAGATGTCTAATCGTTCTGACTGCGTGTATGGACCATACTGCCCGCCGTGCTGTGGGCTCTCATCAGGCGTAATACCAAATTGCTCAAGATTCTCAATCAACGCCTCAGTGGCTCCTACCACCAGCCGGGACTGGTCAGTATCTTCAATCCGGACTACAAACTGCCCCTGCTGCTGTTTAGCGTAGAGGTAGGCGTAGAGAGCGGTCCGCAGACCACCGATATGTAAATAGCCGGTGGGACTGGGCGCAAACCGGGTACGAATTACTGTTTTTTCCATAGTCTGTGTAAGCGCCATTGTATCGTCCGTAGCGGGAAAAGACAAGTTGCATTGATAATCCGCTTGATCCGCCACGGCTGCTGCACTAGTCGCCACAGCCACTCAAGGCCCATCTGTCGTAGCCAGGCGGGCGCCCGTCTCACCTGGCCAGACAAGAAGTCGAATGTCCCACCCACACCCATGGCCACCCGCACAGACGGTAGTTGACTGAGGTGGTCAGCAATCCACCGTTCTTGCTTACCATGACCAAAGGCCACTAGCAATAAAGCCGGCTGAGCCGCGTTAATTTGTCCCACCAGGGCTGGTGTCTGCTGACCAAGTGGTATCACTCCCCCGCTATCAGCGCCAGCCACCTGTAGCTGTGGGAACTGCTGCCGCATTTTTTCTGCTGCGTGCTGGGCTACATGACCCCGTCCACCCAAAAAATAAACCGACTGGTTATGGGCCGCCGCATCAGCCAGTACCGCAGTAATAAAATCAACGCCGGGGATGCGCTGTGGCAGTGGCGGCTGCACCAACCATGAAGCAAGCAGTAGCCCGGTGCCGTCAGCCAGTACCAGGTCAGCCGTATTAATGGCTGCAGCAAACTGCTGGTCCCGTTGGGCTGCCAGCATCATTTCTGGGTTTAGTGTCACCACCTGCTGCTGGCCAGTGCCAGCCATATAGCCCTTGACTGTCTCTCGGGCCTGCTCAAATGTGAGGCAGTCTATGTGGTAATCGAGAATATTGGTTTTCATACTTCCTAAAGCTATAAAAGATTCTTTCGCCACTTTCCACTTTTTTCATACTAAAGTTTCTCACGTTACTTTTTGGGCAAAAAGTGGCGAAAACTGCCGGGTCCGCCGCAGGCGGATTCGCCCCGGACCCCATAGTATTTCACCTATATTTATTCTCTTAAAGCTATAAAAGTAACTCTGCTTCAGAAT
>CAZJZH010000069.1:0-2885 GCA_964550465.1 uncultured Gammaproteobacteria bacterium | reverse complement strand
AGATCGAAGCCAAAGGCATCTCTGATCAATCCACCGTAGCGAAGAGGGAACCGTTTGCGGGTTGCGCTATCCCTGCGCTGGATCAGCCCGGCATCCACGAGGTGTCCGATACACCGTCGAATCGTTCTCTCGTTCAGGCCGTTCGTTCTCTCAGACAATGATGCGTTTGAGGGAAAGACGATAGTCATTGGAGCTGTTTGTCCGGCCTTCTTCGGCATGAAGCTGATCAAGGCCTGCAGTGTTACCAGGTCATTTGGTGTCAGACCGAGTTCTTTGCGAAGCGCTCGGATCGGCTCGATTACCCTGTACGGGTTCGTACCGGGTACAGACGATCGTTCCGCCAAGGCGGGTGTGTGAGAAAATACCTGTCTCATGATGATTTCGGCTGAAAAAGCTTCCCCGTTCACCGCGAACGGTGTTGAAAACGATTCGGCTTCGGGGTATCAATCAGGTGTCTAAGCTAATCGAGGCCCTTCGGAAGCACTGCTTTCGGGGGGTCTTTCCTTTTCTGGCCTGTCCTCCTTTCTGCTCAGTTTTTGTTATCGTCTATGTCAGGACCATCAAGATCCTGATCCCTGCCGGAGACTGGGTTACCTATGGGTTCCATTTTCTCTGGGGTAATGATCTGCCCTGGACCAGCGGCCTTCGCGTTCGCCAACGCTAGAAGAGCGGCCTCTGGATTCTCAGAGATCCACTTATGAAGCCCGTCATCTCCATTCTTGACGGTGATGATCACGTTTCTTTTGGTGACCTTCACCATCCCGAGTTTTGTCTTGATCGCCGATGGGGCAGGGGGCTTGTGCTGTTTCAGGAGCCCTTCGAAGATCGCAAAGCGTTCGTCGGAGGTCTTGCCTGAACCTCTGGATTCCATGAGAGCATCATGGAATTCTCGGTTTCCGGCCGGAAACCCTTCACCTCCAGAGAAGCCAAGGCTCTCATAAGACTTTGCGGCAGCATACCAACGATCCCGTCCAACCCCGTGTGCCGCCCCGATCTTTTGGATGAGTTCAGTCGGAATACAGGAAGTGACTTGTTTCATGCGAGCAAGTCCCGTGAGCTTGTCACCGGCTTTCCTGGCTTTCTGATCGATGTTGAGGGCGTCACAGACCAGCCCCTCATCCTTGCCGGACACTATGAGAGAACGTGCAAACAGGGCTTTCTCGATCCAGCTGAGGTCTTTTCGGAAGCTGTTCTCTTGGCCTTGTGCAAGAATCGCTTGATCCTCATCCAAGCCTCTGATGAGAGCCTTTGCGGGCTTGCCAATAAGTCGAAGGGCCGCTAATCGCCTGCGCCCATAGATGATCCTGTACCGCCCCCCTTCGGGGCTCAGAAGTATCGGGATAAGCTGTCCCTGCTTGTCAATGCTTTCAGCCAGTTCCCTGATGTCATCTTCGTCATCCAGGGCCAGACGATCCTGGAACTCGGAATCATCAATAAGGTCGGTACTGATTTCTTGAATTGAAGATTGTGCCGCATCCTGAAGAGAACGGGCCATTCCCGAAAGGGCAGGGGCTCGTGACTGGGTTCGAGTCGGAGAAATCGACGAGCTCTGCTGCTTTTCTTCATCCTCGGGAATGTCGAATGTGACTTTGCGGGCCATTACTTGCGCCCCCATGCCGTTTTGATGAGCCCTTCGACCTCCGCCACAACCCCGTTGATGGACTCGATAGCCCGATCGTACGTCTGGCGATGAAAATCCGTTCTGGCGATCTCGAACAGTGTCTGTTGCGTGAGCCCAGCGTCAGAGACTGCGGAGGATTTCAGGAAAGGCTGAGTAAGAACGTCATCCGTGAACATGGTCCGCAGGAATGCCGCCATCTGGGTTTGGGGGCCGTCATTGGGCTCGAAACGAGTGATTAGAAATCTCATGAAGTCCCAGTCGGGCGATGCGCCCACATCAGCAATTGTTGCCATGAGGCTGGATGTGAGCTGCAGGAATTGGGCCATCGAGGCGACGTCAAGCATGCTTGGAATGACAGTGACGACTAGGGATGTCGACGCTACCAAAGCCGATAGTGTGGTAAACCCGAGTTGCGGTGGGCAGTCGATGACGACAATGTCGTAGTCTGTCTCGACTTCATTAATGCAAAGGGCAAGCCGCTGATAGAACGGCGGCCTGATATTGTTTCGAAGGGCGTGTGCGGTTTCGGTCTCGAACTCAGAGAGCAGCAAGCCGGCCGCGGCTAGATCGAGGTTGTGGAAATACGTTTTGCGCACAACGTCTCTAAAGGGGATAGGGTCCTCGTACCGAAGGGCATCGTACACCGTTCCGGCCTCAGGGAAGTCGATTTCCGGCCGGAAACCGAACATGGTGGTCATTGAGGCTTGTGGGTCGAGATCAATTGCCAGAACCCGATAACCATCAAGGGCAAGCTTTTGGGCCAGATGGATCGCTGTTGTCGTCTTCCCTGCGCCCCCTTTGAAGTTGGCGATCGAAATGATCTGGATATGCTCCCCATCCCGACGACGAGGAACGATATGCTGGAACTTGGTGCTTGACCGGGCTATTTCGTGGCGCGCTATATCGATTTGCTCTGCAGTGTAGAACCTGCGGCCGCGGGCGTCTGTCTCGATTTCACCGAGATCCAGCTTGTCCTCGAAAAACATCTTCCGCAAAAAATCTTGGCTTACGCCGAGGATCTGGGCAACTTCCGTGGATGAGAAGCGTCTGAGAGCCTTTCGTTCATCAGGTAGAAACGACTTGCGCATATTCACATCAAGCGATTTGCTTAGACGTGTCGCCATCGTTTGGATCTTTTGATCCATTCTGATCCGCTGCTCGTTCATGCCCGTCCCGCCGCCCGTCTTCCGGGTCTATCTTGAGAAGGAACGCAAAACCGCCGGAAACTGATGGTTAGCGTTCTTCCGCAAAAATGTCAGGAAAG
>CAZJZH010000068.1:1719-3455 GCA_964550465.1 uncultured Gammaproteobacteria bacterium | reverse complement strand
CCCATTTCCTCGTATGTGTGAGCAATTGCTAACATAGGAATATCGTTGAACGTTAGATATGGAGTCACAATACGAAACAATGATTTCAACTGTTTTGCTCGAGTCATATCAGCAACAGATTTTTCATCAAGAGCATCGTCAACTTCTTTCTTAGACGCAAGATTACCGATTGAGTCGACAACAATAATTACTCGATCACCGGTTGAAAGCGATTCAAGTTGATTAGCCAAATCAAACTTTAGTTCCTCAATGTTTTTGATTGGCGTATGAAGAACTCGCTCAGTATTGATACCAAAGTTCTTGAAGTAACTTTGCGGCGAGCCAAATTCTGAATCATAGAACAACATAACCGCATCAGGATACTTATCAAGATATGCTGCAGCAATCAACAGAGAGTAGGAACTCTTGAAATGGCGAGACGGCCCGGCAAGAACCGTGAGACCCGGAGTCAACCCTCCGTCGAGACGTCCAGACAAAGCAACATTGATCATCGGAACAGATGTTGGGATCATATCCTTCTGCGTAAAAAACTTCGATTCAGAAAGAACCTGTGTTTCTTTTACACGTGAATTCTTTTTGAGTTTATCCATAATAGACAAGCGAAATACTCCTTTGTGTCAATTATTCAACTCTACACTAGTTAGAGATTGATGTCAACTCATTTATGCAAAAAAGTGTTCAACAGAGTGGGACTCTTTGTTGACGTATTCAATTCTTTCTTTTGTATTATCCTGCTTCACATAAGTCGAAGACGATTCTTTCAAATCACCGGTCAGGTACTTTTTGATCTCGATACAGATATCACGAGCAGTACAGGTTGGAACGTTCTGTGCGATCTCGTTGATTCTCGGCTTTCCACCAAGAAGTTCAAAGTCTTTCGGAAAACCCATCATGTGTAGTGCTTCACGAATCGTTAGGGATCGATCGAAATGCGGATGAATCGTGTCATTCATATTTCGCCCAATCACAGCGTTCATTACGTCGCCAAATACATGAGTCGATCCGTCCCATATTCCTTTGTTCATTGTGTGTTTCTTGATCGCATGAGAACAGTACTTTACACCGTCTTCGTTGTTCGTATCTTCGAACCACTTTAGAGCATTCTCAAGCCCAAGCTTACGATGTACGTATTGAAACGCAGTGTTGATATTAGCCTCAAGCATTAGCTCTCGTGGATCTCTATTCGTCATAGCACGTATATATGAAAAATACGGCTCATTATAGATCTTATGATTGATGACGATATCTTGCTGAAGATCGCCGTCTTGAATCTCCGTAAGGTAATCGGTGAATGATTTGCGTTCTCTTTTGTACCAACTCATAATCGGCGCATATTTTGAATCCCAAGCAATTGCAAAGGTACGCTGTCGATTCTGAGGAATACCATGATACATCGTTGACGTTTTATAGAGAGTTAGACTGTAACCACGATCCTGTGAGATCTCAAAGAGACGATCAGCAACGTCTTTTCCTTTGTTCGTGAATAGAGCCGGAGCGTTTTCAACTACAACGACTCGACTCTTGAACTTATCGATCGAATCTTCAAAGACTCGATACATCCATTCGTTCTTTTCGCACTTAGCTCCTTTAGCAGCTTCAGTCAACCCTGTGTTCAATTGCGACAGCGCGGCACAGGGCGGGGTACCAACAACAACATCAAGTTTTTGATTACCAGTGTATTCATCAACGTTGACGTAAGGCATGTTGAGTTTGCGAACTTCGGTCATATAATGATT
>CAZJZH010000068.1:0-1619 GCA_964550465.1 uncultured Gammaproteobacteria bacterium | reverse complement strand
ACGTCCCTAGGCTGACGCATGGTATACCTCGGATCATTGATAAGCTCGGCGTATCTCGGCCTCTTTTCGTTTAGCCAAGTTGTGATGGGCGTAACATACCACTTTGTCATGTCGAGAACCGAGCAAATCGGATTCTCTGAGTCGGTATCACGTACCTTCAAGATCTTATCAGGAATCGTGACGGATCCAAGCTGACCGACCATCATAAAAGTGTAGTCGAGTTCGAATTCTTTTTTCTCGAAGTAACGAATGATATGCTGATAGTAATCGTTATTCGTGGAAAGATCAACTCCTTTCCAAACGTCTACAACATTATCATAAGGAAAGAGTTTTGCTTTTTCTGAGTTTGAAAGAGATCCGTAATCCGATCGACCGATTAGATAGAATGTTTTCGACGGATTGTTGTTTGCAAGAGACCTTAGAACACAGGACGCTTCGTTATCTCCGCCGATTGGTGAATACTTATTCGTCCTAAATTTTATCGACTTGCCGACTTTTCCAAAGCCAATGTTCTTCATATCATTCTCCATAAAGACCGACAAAGGTCGTGATTGCCGTCGCTTTATCGTCTACGTACATGTCCCCATATGGTTTACCAAAATGGAGCTCGTCGTATAAAACACCGTAAGTGTCGAGCCAGTTCTTAGTGATCTCACCAACATCATTATGAATTTTTTCAAGATCACCGTTGTGAGTAACCATCCTTCGAGCTGTATATATTACGATCTCATGACCACTTTTCTTTGCGTTACGAATAGCGGAAATCATTCCATAGTTAGGTTTTGCATTCCCGTATTTCAAGTGAGTATCAGTTTCACTGTGATTCGGGTAACAGATTGTGTCATCAAGATCGATTACGAGTCTCATTTCGTTTCCTTATTTCGTAGATATGTAATTACACGATTTATCATTGCTTGTTGTCTATAGTGATCTTCGTAATGTAAAGGAATACACGTCGCAAGAAGAAGAACACCAGCATCAATTACAAAGTCAACATCATAACCACGTTTCTTGAGAATGTCAACAAAAATATCTGACATGTAAGATGGGTACGATTCACCAGAAACGAGTTCGCCATAACCATGATAGAGATCATGAGAAAGCTTTGCGAGATCGTAGTACATATCTCCACTGTTAGTCATTTCTTTTCCCCAGCTGCCACGAGGATCAATCATTTTGATGCTATCATTCGCCGGATCGTATATGATGTTTCCACAATGAAGATCGCCGTGAATACAGGATACGGGCCTATAATGATTATAAGCCCTTGTCGCAATCTCTAGTAGTCTTTTTTCGATATCGTTTTCGAACAGACCAGAAATTCTCTCTCGAGTCTTATCGATCCACATAACTTTAGCAGCTTCTTTTGCGTCCGAAGTTTTTACAGCCGGTTGCCAGTAGTAATCCCTCATGGTGTTGATTACTTTTTCGATTAGGTAATGTGCCGTCGAGCTCGGTATGTTATCAAACAAAAATAGATCCGAAAGAATCGTTCCGGGCTCGTATGAAAGGCGTAGGCGTGAGCTACCATCATCAAGAAGGCGCGGAGTAAACATTTTTTGAAACGGAGTAAGGTTACGATACCATTTTAGCTCGGATAAGATATCATCGTTCTTACT
>CAZJZH010000067.1:0-3964 GCA_964550465.1 uncultured Gammaproteobacteria bacterium | reverse complement strand
GCCGGTGACTGCATTATTGATGAGCAGACCATAACTGGTCGGCGAAGTGCCACAGTCAATCGTTACCTCTGAGCCAGCATCTTCTTCCCCCAGAATTGTCACTGCTGCGCTAATAGCCACCTGATCAGTAGTATAGGTGATGCTGTTGCCAAGTACCGGGTCATCAAAGACGATAGTGCTATTGCCACCATCACCATTGGCCGCAGTAATCGCTTCGCGCAGAGAGCAGTGAGAGCTATTACAGCTGCCATCAGTCGTGTCCGTAGTGGTATTGACTACGTAAATGGTGGTGTCAGTAGCTTCGTGTGTCAGATAGCCTGGATCGCTGCCGCCCGGAGCCACCGATGCCACGCCCGGGATGCCGAAACTATAGTCACTGCCAGCGCCAGTAGCGCCAATGTTATCATCTGGGTTAGTTAAAAATTGATTGGTAATCGTATAATTACCGGCACCAACCTCGGAGTGTTGATTGAGCCATGTTTCAACTTCAGTAGTTGATAAAAAAACATCTGTATCAACGATCACTGACCAATTCTCACCACTGGCCGCCCCACCGGTGATTTCCACTGTTACCCAATCAAAGCCATTCGTACCATCAGCCCCCGTGATGATTTTGCCATCAGCGGTTACCTCGGTGCCATCACCGGTTGTGGCCCAAGTATAGAAGAGGCGATCGTTATAATCAGTACCGCTAATGGTGATAGGTGTGTAACTGGCGCGAAAAGCATCAGCTGCTCTCGTCTGCAACACACCAACAAAAAGCAGTGTCCCACAAAAAAGAGACACTAACGCTATTGTTGCTATGATGGGTATTGTGCGTTTACGACGAGCAAAGAACGCCATGTCAAGCAGAGTAACGGATCAAAATAATGCCCTTATTATACCATTTTTGTTCTCCCCGCTAAAGTCACTTGAAAACAAAAAACCCTCGGGGTATTACTGAGGGTTTTTTATCACCAATGTAATTATCTTACATTTTGATCTCTACATCCACGCCGGCTGGCAGGTTGAGGTTCATCAACGCGTCAACCGTCTGTGGGGTTGGATCGATGATATCAATCAACCGCTTGTGGGTGCGCATTTCGAACTGCTCCCGGCCATCTTTGTGGACGAACGACGCCTTAATAACAGTATACTTCTGTTTTTCGGTCGGCAGCGGGATAGGGCCAATAATCTTAGCGCCAGCCCGCGTAGCGGTATCCATAATGGTACGGGTTGATTGGTCAATGATCTTATGATCATAGGCCCGAATCTTGATACGAATCCGCTGGTGTGCCTTGTCGTCTTTTTGCTTTGTCTTCTGCTGGGTTTCTGCCATACGATTTATTAAACTATCAAACAGATCTCGACCCCCTCCGCTCATCTCCCAACGGAGTGAGCGGAAGGAATCGTCCAACTACTTGATAATCTTGGTAACAACACCCGCACCGATGGTGTGACCACCTTCGCGGATAGCGAACCGTTGAGTATCTTCGAGCGCTACTGGCGCAATCAACTTGACGGTAAAGGTGATAGTATCACCAGGCATTACCATCTCAGTACCTTCTGGCAAGGTTACCTCACCGGTAACGTCAGTGGTACCAATGTAGAACTGCGGCTTGTAGCCTTTGAAGAATGGTTTGTGTCGACCACCTTCATCCTTTGACAGCACGTAAACCTCTGCTTCAAATTCGGTATGCGGAGTAATGCTGCCAGGAGCAGACAATACCTGACCACGCTGCACCTGGTCCTTACGGATACCACGGAGCAACAGACCGGCGTTGTCACCAGCCTGACCTTGGTCAAGCTGCTTGTTAAACATTTCGATACCAGTCACCACGGTCTTCTGGGTTTCTTCCAAACCAACGATTTCTACTTCATCGTTCAGCTTGAGCGTACCACGTTCGATACGACCAGTGACCACGGTACCACGACCTTCGATAGAGAAGACGTCTTCGATTGGCATCAAGAATGGCTTGTCGGTGTCGCGGGTTGGCTGTGGGATGTATTCATCCAATGCCTTGAGCAATTCACCGATTGGCGCTGCCTCGTCACTGTCTGGTGCTTCCACACCCTTCAGGGCTGAACCACGAATGACTGGGATTTCATCACCAGGGAATTCGTACTTCTTCAGCAGGTCGCGCACTTCTTCTTCCACCAAGTCAATCAACTCAGGGTCTGAAACCTGGTCAACCTTGTTGAGGAAGACAACCATAGCTGGCACACCAACCTGGCGAGCCAACAAGATGTGCTCACGGGTCTGTGGCATTGGGCCATCGGTAGCAGAAACTACCAAGATAGCACCGTCCATCTGAGCCGCACCGGTAATCATGTTTTTAACATAGTCGGCGTGACCAGGACAGTCAACGTGAGCGTAGTGTCGAGTCTCAGTTTCGTACTCAACGTGGGCGGTAGCAATGGTAATACCACGCGCCTTTTCTTCTGGAGCCTTGTCGATTTCATCGACGGCTTTGCTCTGAGCCGCACCGCCCTTGGCACCTAAGTAGGCCAAGAGAGCAGCGGTCAGGGTTGTTTTCCCGTGGTCAACGTGGCCAATGGTACCTACGTTAACGTGGGGTTTGCTTCGATCAAACGTCGTCATGGCGTTTGTTCTCCTTACCAACGGCCTCCCGTTACCCGAGAGTTTTAGCCAGCCGTTGCTATTTATTAGATAATGTATAGACAACAGGCAGTCACCTCTGAGCGTGCCCTGCGCCAATAGCTTGATACAAGCTACTTGAGCAGTTCACCCTCAGATGACACACCTTATATCTCGTCTAATGGTTCAAATTCGTACTGCGCTTCAGCTTCACCAGACAGTGACTTAGTGCTCTGCTCGTCAGTTTGCTGGTGCGTAATGGCTGCGGCAATTTCTTCTGTTTCGCTGACTTGTTCTTGCGCGTCGCGCCAAGCAGCAATATCACGGTTGATTTTAGCCAACAGCTCCTCCTCTGTCAAACCTACCACCTCATTGACTGGCTGTGGCGCTGGCTGTTCCGACGGCAATTGTGTGCCATGCTCCATCTCAGCGTCATAATCAGCTATTGGCTCTGTCAGCGTGCTAACGGTGTCTCGCCCATCAGCTGGGTCAAAGTCCGCCACCCGCTGACGCGGATAGTCATCCATCTCTCCGCCCTCAAATGGCTGATCAATCAAACTGCCTGGCAGTTCTGGCGTTTGCGCCAATGGGTTCAGTACAAACCCCTCATCAGTAGCAGAATCGTAAATGACCACTGTACCGCTCTGCTGGCGTGCTACCTCTAGTAATTGCTGTACGCTCAGCGCCATAGCAGTGCCTACTTCTTACCGCTGACAATTTCTTCAGCTACGTTGCCGGGTACCGGCGCGTAGTGAGCAAACTCCATACTGTAGCTGGCGCGACCCTGAGACATCGATCGCAACTGGGTAGCATAGCCAAACATTGAAGCCAACGGTACCAACGAGTCAACTACCTTCATACCACCGCGGTCACTCATTTCATTGACCTGACCACGCTTAGCGTTCAAGTCACCAATCACTTCACCCATAAACTCTTCCGGTGTCACTACTTCCACAGACATCATTGGCTCGAGCAGTACCGGTTTAGCTTTCTTGGCAGCGTCTTGGAAACCCAGTGAACCAGCCATCTTGAAGGCAGCTTCAGATGAGTCCACTTCGTGATATGAACCATCAAAGACAGTAGCTTTGACATCAACAATCGGATAACCGGCTACCACACCACGAGTCAATGACTCCTTAATACCCTTTTCAATCGATGGGATGTATTCACGAGGAATGACGCCACCTTTAATAGCATCAACGAATTCAAAGCCTTCACCTGGTTCTTGTGGCTCAACTCGGATCCAACAGTGACCGTACTGACCACGACCACCAGACTGCTTGATATACTTTGATTCTGCTTCTGCGGTGGCTTGAACGGTTTCACGATACGCTACCTGCGGCGCACCAACATTACACTCAACCTTAAACTCGCGCTTCATCCGAT
>CAZJZH010000066.1:0-4225 GCA_964550465.1 uncultured Gammaproteobacteria bacterium | reverse complement strand
GGCATACTACAGCCGCGCTAGACAAGGCGGCGACTATCGAGTTGCCCCAACTGTTCCAAAAAGGATTGCTGTTACTGATTCAACGAACGCTGGGGTACACAGCAGCAGAAGCTGATCAATTAATTGCTCAGCTGTTTGACACCACCATTGTCTTTCAAAGCTTGCGCTTGCAGGACGTGGAGGTGCGACGAGCAATCACTGATGCTGACCTACCTAAGCCAACAGCGCAGCAGCTAAAAGGTTTGGTGCAGTCTCTGTGGCAAATTACGGTTCATGCGCCAATATGCCCGAACTGCCATCAGTTTTCTTGGTCGGTTCGTGGTGGACTGGCGAGCGAGCCATTGCCTATTGGCGCGCAGTGCCCATTCTGTCACAAGGCAGTTGTGATTGTGCCACGTATTTTGTTACGGCGGGTCAATTGGTGGACGGGCCATCTGGTCAGTCCGGCTATGACAGAAGATCACCGCAGTGTGATCGGGGATCGCATTCCGTTAACCGATGCAGCGTTAACTGAATGGGTCGGCACGATCGATTCTCGGTTACGCAAAGCGCTAGACAAGGCTGACGTACCACTGTATGGCCTGTTGGCTTATTTGCGCTTAGGTCTGAAAATTGGTCGCCTGCCTGCCGATTACCGTGAACTATTAACGCGTCCCACATTTCCGTTGGCGCAAACCATTCATCAGGCCGTTCGGTGGCTCGATGCCCGAGAAGAAACAAATCAACCGCACCTGTATCTCAATGATGGGTTGCCACGATCGCGGTTTTTACCGCTGCGAGTTAATGGTCAACGCTATCTAGTTGAAGGTTTGATAGCTGAAGGGGACAGCTCGACGCTCTATCGAGCACGGACTGATAATCCGACACCACGAATGGTAGTGTTAAAGGTGTTGGGTGACCCGGCGGACGCTGATATTTTTCAGCACGAGATTAAAGTCCTTCAACAGCTACAACAGTTAACTGGTACCGAGGCGGAATTTTTCCTGCGCTTGATTCCAGAGTTGATTGATCACGGCATCGTGACTGACCGTCAAGGCAATGATCGACTCATTCAAGTGTATCAGTACAGCAACTGCTTTGACTATTCGTTGGCTGATGTGTTGGAACAGTATCCGCAGGGTGTTCATCCGAAAGACGCTGTCTGGATGGTTAACCGCATGTTAGAACTTCTGACGTTTGTGCATGCGCAAGACATTGTCCATGGTGGCGTTATTCCCGAACATTTCGTGGTGATGCCACGGGTACACCGATTACTGTTGGTTGATTGGAGTGCTACTCAGTACCCTCATCAGCCGTTGCGACTGTACAGTCAACCTCGACGGCAGCTGTACCCACAAACAGCGCTGGCGGGTGATCCAGTTGATCAAACAGTAGATGTGGTGATGGCCTGTCGCATTGGTATTTTACTGTGCGGCGGTCGTCTGCAGGATGGCACTGTGCCCACCTTCGTCAACACTGACGATGAGGGGCGATTAGCAATGCCAGGATTGTTCACGGACTTGCTCTATGAACATGCTGGTTACCCTGACAGTAAACCGCGGTTTACTGACGCGCGACAACTGCGAGAAGAGGTCAGGCGAGTTGCCGTTGAATTGTTCGGGGCAGCTCGGTACCATTTGTTTCACTTGCCTCGCGCTTCCTAGCGAGGCACGCCCATCGAAAGGAGATTATCTATGGGTGCAGGAGGATACAGTTACGAGCGACACGACCGGTCAACAAAAACCCGTGCCAAAGCGGGTAGGCAGGAGACTTTCAAGTCCAAGGAAACGCCCAGTGACATGTCGCCCCACGGCCTCAAATTCCGTGAAGCGCGTGATAGCGAGGAGCACCCCAATTCCAAAGGGGTGCTGATCGGCATGGATGTGACTGGTAGTATGGGAGATATTCCCGCTACTCTGGCTCAAAAGACCCTGCCTGAATTGATGAAGGTTATTCATCCGATACTGCCCGATGTGCAACTTTGTTTCGGGGCTATCGGTGATGCCTACAGCGATCGTTCGCCGTTGCAAATCGGTCAATTCGAGAGCAGTGATGAGCTGTTCGACCAATGGTTGACGAAAGTTCATTTAGAGGGTCGCGGTGGTGGTTGGGGCCAAGAAAGCTACGAGTTGGCGTTCTTGTTGGCTGCTCGACATGTCGCTATGGATTGCCTGGAAAAGCGAGGAGAAAAGGGCTACTTCTTTATCACTGGTGATGAAGAATCATATCCGCAGGTTTCTCGCCGACAGGTTCAGGAGATCTTTGGCTATGACCTCGGAGCGGATATCCCTCTGGAAGACATCGTTGCTGAAGTGGCTACCAAGTTTCACCCGTTTTTCCTGGTGCCGGACGAAGGGCGCTTCAATCATGGGGGTGTCGGAAATTTCTGGAAAAAACTCTTAGGAGATCATGTGATCACAATGGTGACACCTGATGACACTGCTCACGTTATGGCCGCCATCATTGCGGCTACTGAAGGAGTGGTGCGGACCACCGAAGAGTTGGGTGATTTTCTCAACCAACACGACTGCTCGGGCCGTCAGCGTGACCAGGTCATTCGGGCGGTGGAGCCGTATGCAGCCACCATCTTCGCTGCAGACCACGCGCCGGTTCAGCCGGTCGACGACCTGAAGCAATCTGGTCGTTCCCGCAAAGTCCATCTGTAAGGGTTCTCAATACTACAGTAGCGGGGTGCTTTGGCACCCCGCTCCTTTCTCATCTATTGATGGTTGAACGATGAAGATATGATATATATCAGCATTGTTCAGAAATCAATTTTTCTGAAACCATTTACTGAGGAGGAAACGGATGTCCATTGACAACAGAGCGTGGATTGTGACCGACTTAAGTTACGGTGATCAAGGTAAGGGGGAGACCGTTCAATCGATTGCCTGTCGGTACCCCGTGCACACCGTTGTACGTCACCATGGTGGCGCGCAAGCTGGTCATAATGTTTTTAGTCCAGAAGGTCTTTATCACGGCTTCTCGCAGTTTGGCTCGGCCTCGTTGTTGCCTAAAGTGGCAACGCATTTATCCCAGTACACTGTCTTATCACCTTGGAAAATGGTCAAAGAAGCGCAGGTATTGATAGAGAAAGGCGTGACGGATATTTGGCAGCGTACCACCATCAGTGCTGACGCCTTGGTTATTACGCCGTTTCACCGAGCCGCCAATCGTTTACGAGAGATTGCTCGCGGTAATAGTCGACATGGCAGTTGTGGGCTAGGTGTTGGTGAGACAGTCTCTGATTCATTGGAATTGCCGGCGGCATTAGTCTTGCGTATCGGTGATTTAACTGATGCTCAACGGTTGCGGGAAATGCTATTGGCAATTCAACGCCATAAGCACGATAGCCTAGCGACGGCTGGTGTGATCGATCAAGCCAAGCGATACGAACAGTCAGCTGAATTACTAGCTGACCTAACTAATCCAGCCGCTGTCGATGACTACATCTCCTTGCTGCAGCCTTTCTTAGCTAAGGCACAAATCGTCCCTTCGGACTATTTTGCCGAAATTTTACAGCAAGATGGTCATATTGTGTTCGAAGGTGCTCAGGGTGTTTTACTTGATGAGTGGCGAGGGTTTCACCCATATACCACCTGGAGTACGTGCACCCCGCACAATGCCTGGCATATGTTGGAGCAATATGACTTTGACGGCCAAGTTACTAGCTTAGGGCTTTTGCGAGCCTACGCTACCCGACACGGGCCGGGTCCATTTGTTAGCCAAGACGATGCGTTAAGTCAGTACATCGTAGATCCGCACAACCAGTTCAATGATTGGCAGCGCAGCTTTCGCTTAGGCTGGTTTGATGCGGTGGCGGCTCGCTATGCTATCGCTGCTTGCGAGGGCAGGATGGATGGACTGGTAATTAGTTGCTTGGATCAGCTGCAACAGCTGGCTCAATGGTACTTTTGCGACTATTACAACACCAGTTTTACTGCGCGCATTGGTCCGCGAGAGGATTGTTTTGAGCGCGATAACAATGCGCGTGTCACTGACATTACGCTTGGACCCTATAAGGATTTGGGTTACCAAGCGGAGTTGACGCGGCAACTGTTTTGGCAAGAGCCTCATATGGCTTTAGCTACTGCTGCCTCATCACACCCACAGCGGGTAGAGGAGTTCCTGGCGGTGATCGAGCAACATGTCGATCGGTCTGTTTACCTGACCTCTGAGGGGGTCGGTCCGGCCGCCAAAAAATGGCGCATCAATATTGCTGCCTAACATTATAGTACGCAATGAC
>CAZJZH010000065.1:0-4237 GCA_964550465.1 uncultured Gammaproteobacteria bacterium | reverse complement strand
GATGGAATATATACAGTAGTGCAGATGCTATGTTACAAGATGGTTTCTTATCTACTGATCCAGCTTACAAAGCTTATGTATCCACCACTTCTGGTACTACTCGTCCTAAGACAGTAATCATCGCTAGACGTAAATTTGATACAATCACTTACACACCTACAGTTGCTAACAATGAAGAGTATAGCTTACAAATCGCTGCACCACACGCAGGTTTTGAAACTTTCTCATATACTTCTGATGGTACAGCCACAGCAGCAGAGATTGTAGACGGTATTGTAGCAGACTTTACGGCTAATGCAAGTGTTGGTTTAGCAGCAGTAGTAGCATTAAGTAATGTATCTGATGAATTACAATTAACAGATATTGGTGGTAGCGACTACGCTGTTAAAGAAGTATCTACTAACTTAAACCCAACCTCTGCAACTAAGGCAGACTTTGAAACTATCCCTACAGCTTTATCAGAAGTTAAAGGTGAAGACGGTGTTTGGGCTTACTTTGGTATTGAATCTCGTATCTTAGCTGAAGCGGAAGCAGCAGCAGACTATGCAGAATCTAATAAAGAAATCTTCGGTACAGCAACTAAAGATCCTAATGGTAAGATTGCTAACCAATCTACTATCCTTGATACTGGCTTTGCTAATGGTTACAACTATACTATTGGTTTATGGTCTAATGATGCTGATTCATACCCTGAAATGGCTATGTTAGCACGATTAGCAGTAGTACAAGTGCCAGGTCAGACCACTTTACACGGACAACGTTTAGCTGGTGTTACTGTAGATAAAGACAGTACATTAACTGGTGCTGAATCTGTTGTTGTACAAAATAAAAATGCTAATACTTATGAATTGTATGGTAGTACACCTATGGTTCAGAAAGGTGTTGCTTTCTCTGGTGAATTTATTGATAACGTAGATTTAGCTCGTTGGTTGAAAGCTCGTATTCAAGAGAATGTATTCCAATTAGTAGCAGCTAAAGCAGCAGCTAACAGTAAGATCCCTTACACTGATAGTGGTTTACAATTAGTTGGTACACGAATTGTTGAGATTGTTAAACAAGGTATTGAAGCAGGAGTGCTAGACGGTAACTACAATAATGGTTTAGGTTATATCTTAGATATTCCAGAATTAACGGACATCCCTACAAATGATATTGCAAACCGCGTACTTAACAACGTAAGCCTTACTGTAAGAGCTACTGGTGGTATCCGTACTATCAATATCTCTGGTACATTAACTATCTAAGGAGTAGAGATTAATGGCTAATTTAAAAAACAACGGTACAATCGATCCTTCTAAAGATACTATTATAATTGGCGGCGCATTGGTTGTAGGTCTAACAGAAGATGATGCAGTTTCTTTGGTTAGAGATGAAGACATCACTGATACTTATAATGGACAAGATGATTCATATACTATCTCAGTTATCCGTAATAGTCGAGGTACGCTAACTATCCGATTACAAGAAACATCAGAAACTAACCAATTATTCTGGGGTTACTTAGGTGTTATCCAAGGCGGTGGTTTTACTGTATTACCTTGGGCTATCAACCGTGGTACTACTGTTATTGGTGGCGGTACATGTTGGTTACAAGGTCAACCTGAAGTAGTTTTAGGACGTACAGCTAAAGAGTATGAATGGACATTCCGTGTAGATGACGCTAACTTAAACTTAGCGGTAGCAGGTAGTTCATTATCTAATATTACTGGTGGTACTGCTTAATATTGTTTACAAGAGGTACACGGACGTACCTCTTCTCTCATCTTATTCTCTCTTCATATAAGCGTAACGCTCTTTTCAGAATAAGCTGCATCTACACCTCCTGTAGATGATCTCTCAAAGGATTGAATTAATTAACATTCAATATAGAGAACAAAATCAAATGTCACAAGAACAAATTACATTATCAAATGGAACTACATTAGTAGTTAATAAATGGGGTGTTTTAAAAACATTAAACAAAGCTCCTTTATTCGGTAAAACAATTGGTATCCCTATGGCTCAATTATATAGTAATGGTGCTGAAGGTATACAAGAAGTATTAACTGATGCTTTATTCTTATTATTCACTAACTTAGAAGAAGTATCACCTGAAACATTAGTACGTAACCTTTTAGAAGGTACATATGTTCAGATTAACGGTCAAGGTACTCCACAACCTGTAGACCCAGATAAACACTTTACAGAATTAGGTGTGTTGATTGAAGCTTGTGCTAAGGTATTCAAGGTTCATTACGGTAGCTTATTCTCAAAGGAGGGTTTGGGAGGTCTGAGCAGCATGGCAGCGGGCATGTCAGGATTGAAAGAGTAGTAGATAGAATCAATAAAGTAACATCCCTTAAATGGCATGACAGACTTATATGTAGTTTGTTATATCATCCTAAGAATAAAGGGGCTGTTACCTACTCATGCCTCCACACCATGCCCATGGATCAATTCAGAAGGCATCTTGAGTACTTAGATATACAAGATGAATTAGAAGCTGAATGGCACAGGATACAAGAAGCAGAAGCTAAAGCACAACGTAACAGCAGATAAGGAGATTATATGGCTGATACAATTCAGAAGGTAGCTTCGATAAATAGTAGTATTAAATTAGAACTTGGTGATAGTTTAAGGAAACTTAAATTATTTAAAAAGGAACTTAAAAGTGTTAAACAAATGCTTGATAAGATGCCTTCTAAAACCAAGGTAACTCAAACTACTGGCGGTAAATTACCTTCTCATTTAAGACAAGAAAGAAGGAAAGAATTAAAAGCTAAAGATACTTTGTTAGCAGACATGCTCAAAAAAGAAGATATAGCTTTAAAGAAATCCGAAAGACAAAAATCCCAAGCTAAAGCCTCTATGTTGATGGAAGAGGATAAGTTAATAAAACAATCCTTGGATAGTAAACGTAAAGCTACACAAGAAGAACTCAAGGATTTGAAGTTCGTTAACAAGCAAGAAAAGATTAATGCTAGAGAGCGTAAGAAGATTAATGATAGGGTTAGTCGATTAACTTCCTCTGGTAGCCGTAGAGCTTCTTTTGTCGGAATAGATCCTGAATCCGCTTCTGGAAAAAGAATACAAGCTTTACAACAAGAATTAAGAGCTAATGCTAAAACTAGCAGGTCTTACAGAGATTTAGCTAAACATGTAGATAGATACAATCAAGAACTTAATCAAGTTATTGGTACACATAAGAGAATGACAGCATCCTCTCAATCTACAGCAGCTAAGCTTAATAGACTACGTACAGGATTCTTGGCTTTAACAGCAGCAGCTACACCGTTTGCTTTAGGGCAAGGTGTTGTAGAGATAGGTCAAACAGTAGAGAAACTAGGTTTAGGTTTAAGTGTATCATTTGGAGAAGAAACACAAGCTCAAATGCAAACTTTTAATAGGATCGTAGATGAAACTGGTGTTAACTTATCCGCAGCAGCTAAAAGTTATCGTAACTTTATGGTGAGTGCAAAAGAAACTGGTTTTTCTGTGGATGAAGCTGAATCAACATTCAAAACATTCTCTAAAGCCGCTGTTGTTATGGGCATGAGTGCAGAGGACACCGAAGGTAGTCTAAAAGCTCTTGTGCAAATGATAGGTTAACCTTAGCCTATCTAAAACCTACTATATGCTGGAAACTCTAAACAGGTAATGCTGTAGACAATCAGCAGGGATATTTCTGGTAACAGATTTCGCCCTCAACGACTATCGAGGCCACATAATTTATTATGGAAGGTAGTAGAGTAGGGTTCAAGTGAACCCGAAACGGTAGGCATCTTTTATTTCAAAAGATGAAGATATAGTCTCAACTTCTAGCGAAAGCTAGAGATGCTATCTAATATTATTAGACAAGCTGGCAAGAATTAACGACTCTTGTTGAAGATAATTGAAAGGTACAGTAAGTGCTGAAGAGCTTAATTGACTAGGCTCACTAAGTAGAAATACTTAGAACAAATAATCTCTCTAATTCGGTGAAACTCTAAACAAGTAGTGTTGTAGACAATACCGAGCCAAGGCTTATTAGCAAGGTGTAACGACTATTCCGTAAGGAAGTACACCCAAGTGGGTGGAAATGGGAGATACCTTAACACATAATGGTGAAGGTAAAGATATAGTCTTATCTATATGGAAACATATAGCAACACGTAGTGGTGTGGGGAAAGATTAACGACCTTTCTTAAAAACTTTAATGTAGTCAACAATTGGGTAAATGATTGCTCAAGTAAAACTTCTCTAATTGCTGGGAAAACCT
>CAZJZH010000064.1:0-4356 GCA_964550465.1 uncultured Gammaproteobacteria bacterium | reverse complement strand
CTCGAACCAAGCAGCGCCGCTCAGGCGAGTTTCAACAGAGAGCGGGACATCCCCAAAATTGAACGCGTCACAGACAACGAACGGGTTCAAATCCTGATGGAGCTCATGGGTCAGACAACCCGGGTGTTGGTTCGCAAATCCCACCTTGAAAAGCTCTAGTAGCGGTGTAGTTTCATAGGCTTGGCACTTTGAAGGGGAATACGGTTTTGATGGCGTTCGCGATTGTGCCCCCCTTTCCGACCGATTGCGATAATGACGAGTTTGTGTGGCTGTCCAAACTCAATCGTGAACCATGTTGCACACCGCAATAAGGAGAGTATCGCTCTTTCGAATTTCATGGCGAGCGCCCTGATCGGCCTTTATCCCTTTTCAAATAAGAATATGGGTTCTCCTGTCCGAAGCATGACGTGACATGAAACCTCTTACATCACTGGGGATGTCAGATCTCCATGTACGAAAAGATGCCCTCAGCTTTGACAAGTGTTGGCCCGATAAAGGACACACTCCCTCGGGCAATGGCGTGTCCCTTGCAACACGGTCCGGTCGCGCAGCGCATGGAGCTGACCTCTACTCGCGCTGACAAGAAACCTTTCGACGGGCCAGAGGCCGAAGATGCGCAGGCAATCAAACCAGACAGCCTGATCGATGCAGGCCACAGCTACAAGACTAGGCAGCTAAATTATGTGATGCTGCTTGCCTATCATAGCGGCTTCCGTACGATTTTTTGCATCTAGTTTGCTGCATATAGATCGCATGTGCATTTTGACGTTGACTTCAGATAAATCCAAACGGTACGCAATCTCCTTATTGGACAAACCACTAGCCACCAAGTCCAATATTTCTATCTCAAGGCTTGACAATTTCGACCCCTTACGGTCAGGTCGATCTATTGAAGACGCGGAAAGATTATCAAAAAAGCCATAAGGAACAAAGGGTTCTCCCGATGCAACTAAACGGATTGCGTTCTCCAACGCCATAAGGGACACCGACTTAGGGATGAAGCCCTTTACCCCTGAATCCATTGCCTGTTTAACGAACCTAGGTGAGGCGACACCCGAAAACAAAACAACGGCCCCGGTTTCATTAGCGCGAACTACGCTTTGCACGGACTGAAGACCATCCATGCCCGGCATATCGACATCCAAGAGGATCACATCATAAATTTCAGTGCGTAGCAGCTCCATGGCTTCTTCGAACGAGTTTGACACGCTGACGTCAAACCCAAAGTGACGAAGCGGCCTGTACATTGCGTCAACCAGCAAACGATGGTCATCCGCAACCAGTACGCGGATTACATGCTCGCCGGTCGCCTCCAACCCATCGGCGAGACCATCCAAACGTCCAACATCACTCACCGGAGCTGCCCCCCTGCCTCAAAATTAATGTCGCAATGTGCCATTGGGGACTGTCTACTTGACCACGAGCAGAAGATACAAGAGAAGACTCGCAGCCGATCGATAAGATCACTATCTAAAGATACATTGACTGGATCATGTGATGCGGCGAGCATACAACCATTGAACCGTAGATATTTAACGAACGGAGTTGAGCGTCATGAGACGATGGTGTTTGATAATGGTTGCAGTACTAGTGGGTGCAATCGATTCAAACAGCGCCGTTACCTTTGCGCAAGATGTAAAAGAAAGCGAGCCATATCTCATCATAACAAACGATATGGCGTCTCCGAATAAAGAGCATGTCCTAACCATGGATCGAAGTGCTTTGGAGTTGTTGCCGAAAATCTCATTTGAAACATCAACAATCTGGACAGACGGCGTGATTACCTTTTCAGGGCCAGCACTTCGCGAAGTACTGTCATTTGCAGGTGTAACCTCTTCCCAAATAAGACTCAAAGCAGCAAACAACTATCAAGTCGAAATTCCGACAGAGATACTTACTGCCGATGCACCAATAATTGCAACTCGCATAAACGATCAGCACTTCGGCTTAAGAGAAAAAGGCCCGTTTTGGCTTGTCTTTCCGTATGATCGCGACGAACGGTATAGAACTGAAACTGTGATGTCGTATAGTATATGGCAACTTACCGAAATAGAAAGCAGCAATTAAAATTGATGCAATTATGCGAAGAAAACTGCACTTTTCAAAACTCAACTCAATTACGGTAATAAAATTTACAACCTTCACTCTGCTCATACTGGGGTTGGCAGCATGGACAGCAATGGGTCTAGCGGTAATCAACAACACAAACGAAACGCAGGCCGGGAACATTGACAATCAAACATGGAATTTTGCACAGCTAGAGGTAGATTACTTAAATTTAAAAAAATCAACTCTAAAGGCAAAAGGCGCAACTCATATCAATGCCCGCCAAATAAATGAAATTAACTTTTTCTTTGATATTTATTATAGTCGGCTGAATGCCGTGCTAGCAAGTGGTCATGCCATTCTCAAGGGGGAATCAGGTTCAGAATTGTCAAATCTACTTCGTCAAGCAGAGCAGCATCGAAATTTTTTGACAAATCAAGTAGATACTCTTTTATTCACTGAAAAAGCAGCTTTAGATGAAATAGTTTCGTCACTCGAAGAATTTCATCCTACCGTGCGCAAAATCGCCGTAGATGCGCTACAGATAATTACTTCTCAGGCAGAGCAAGACCGGAAAAGACAGGAAATATTTACACAAAGATTTTTTCTCATTGCAGCGGCACAATTGCTTGTGCTCGCCGTCATAGCACTTACAAGCAATTACTTACTGGCACAGGTTAGAAGGCAAAAAGCTTCATTAAAGCATGCTCTTGATGAAGCAATATGGGCCAAAAACTCGCAAAAGCGGTTCCTTAACCTAATGAGCCATGAGATGAAGACGCCGTTGCACGGAATTATAGCGTCTCTCGATTTGATCAAGATAGAGTCTTTGTCTCACAAAGACAAAGGAAATATAAAAATCGCAAAGGTATCTGCCAATTCAGCGTTAGCGCAGGTTGAAGATGTTCTTTGGCTCAGCAAAAACGATTCACAGGAATTCGAAAAATGCCAGCACGAGACGTTTGACGCAAAAAAAGTCGTTGAAGACATCATTGATCGAGCACAGTTGAAAGTTAATAACAAGGACATATCATTGCATTTTAGTTGCGATTCTCAAGACTATTATTCCAGCAGCATTCAGGATAAATTCATTATATACTCTTATAAAGAAGGTTTCGTGCGGGCAGTGTCAAATCTGATTGACAATTCGGTGAAGTATACAATACGTGGATCTGTGTCAGTAAGCTTATCTGTATACAGAAACGATCGTGGCGACCGAGAATTACTTTTTGTAGTCACTGACACAGGGATAGGTATGTCAGACGCTCAGCAAGAACTCATGTATGAAGACTTCAAGAGAATTCTTTCCGGAGATGTCAAGAGAAACGAAGGGACTGGGATCGGCCTAGGCATTGCAAAGCGCGCAGTTGAGTCCATGGGTGGTGCTCTCCTTCACAAAAGTACCGTAAATCTAGGAAGTGAATTCTCCTTTTGTATACCAGCGCCAGCAGTTGATCATCTTCACTGCTTAGATCAGAGTCACCCTGCAAGCAAAATCGACTTGACAACGCCAATACTCAATGATTGGGCGTTAGTGGTAGACGATCATGAGATCAACCTGAAAATATTGATCCAAATGCTTCAATTGTGTGGATTTTTTGTCAAAGCTGCACGAAATGGGCATCATGCGCTTGAACTCTGTTCCCACAATAGGTTTGCACTTATAATCCTTGATATTCAGATGCCTGGTATTGATGGATTAGAAACAGCGCAACGGATTCGACGACTTGATTTTCATCAAGATACTCTCATACTTGCTGTTTCTGCTAACTTGTCCACATACTCCTCCGAGCAATTCTCATCAGCAGGAATAATCGCAAAGATTGCAAAACCATTTGGACTTACTGATCTGCGTTCAGTGTTGATAGATATTGGGCTACACGTTCAAAATACCGACCACAACAATGATACTGGAATTGTTGAGAATTTTAGCATAAGTGATCTCAATGACACTTCAAACAATCTGTCATTGTTGTCATCTTCTATGAGTTCTATTGAGCTTCGAGACCTGCTTGATAGATTTTATGCTGAAGTGGGGGAAGTACTTGACAATATTCGTGCGTCAGACTCGTCTTCAGCTCGTGCGGTTCATAGGATTGCTGGAACTGCATCATTCCTTGGATTCAAGTCTTTGCACAGGTATCTGGTAGACTTGGAAATGGCTTTAATCTCTGGTGACCAAGTACAGTTCCATGAAAGCCGAATAGAGGCAGCAGCGCTTCGTGAAGAAATTCTTCTATCACGTGATAGCATTATGTATCGATAGATAGTATCTTTTTGTCTATTGCAGCGTGTATTGGGCGGGGCAAC
>CAZJZH010000063.1:0-4464 GCA_964550465.1 uncultured Gammaproteobacteria bacterium | reverse complement strand
ATCCTCGACTACTCCGAGAAAATAACTTCTCGCTGCTACGCGAGGAGTTATTTTTAGTTAATAAATGTGATACTATTAGCTATATGATACAACGTTTTTCAGAGCCAGTATTACAGCCAGTTGAGCGTGCTGATAGCTCGCCAGAAGAGGGTGAACGCACGCAAGCGATCATCGAGGCTGTGCTTGAAGGTGGGTCAGCAGATTTGTCGCGCGTACCGGCTAGTCAATGGCAGGTGGTGCTGGATTGGTATCACACGGAGGCACCGACAGCCCAACAGCAGGTTGATTTTTTGGAAGAGTTTTTACAGTACGGCTTGCTGGATGACCACGATGCGGTGGCGTACGTAGAGGCTATGACTCCAGAACAGCGGGCCCAGATCGGCACATATATTGGTCGCGTGTTGGCTGAGCCCACCAAATACGTACAAAGTTTTTATCAGTGCTGGCTAGATATCCCCTATGATGTGCGGAGTGATTTGCAGGAATCGTTTATTACTGGTGACCCGAGTAAGGCCCTCCTACTAGCCCCGTTTCGTAATATAGCCAGGATCCCCGTTAAAGATGTTACGGAGGGCGTCAGTATAGCACGGGTTACTCAGAACCAATCAGCTTTAATGGCGGGTTTTTGGACTGTTGAAACAAGCACTCAGCTACTGGAGACATTGCTGGAATACCATCACCGGGAAACGGCCAGGGTTGATACTGCTGAGCCGTACCGCGGTTATGTAACAAATATTCAGCACATCATTAAGGAGTACAAAGAAAATTGCAAGATGTGTTTATTTCCGCACCTTGGCCAGTTGCACCAAGCGGGTCTTATGTCTAAAGAAGAGGTTGAAAATTTCTTAGGTCAAGAAAATTATTTAGGGGGAATGATGGACTTGACTAGTGAGTCTGAGCATCGTATAGATGCCTTGAAAGCCAAACTTAAAAACCCTGATCAGTATGGATATGTCGATGTCCATACGGATACGCCACAAAAGTACGCCTTAGCAATTCGTGAAGAGCATGACGCTGCTGCCATGCGTTCAACAGGAGCATTTTTGTCTCATTTTGCGGAGTATCGACAAACATTTGACTTTAACCATGAAAAGTTTTTGCAGCAGTTGATGGCTTATAATCTGCCGGTTTTTGCCTATGTTGATTCGCTAGGGTTGTCAGCTAAAGAAGTGCATACCTTGATCGTCAGGGCAGAGGACAGTGAAGGTACACTGCCGTGGGCGTTTTCAGTGAAAGGGCAAGAGATTGTAACATTACTGCAATGGGCGCAGTCACAAGGAGCAGACGGCGCTGCGCTGGAAAAATGCCTAGCTGATTTTTATATCACCGATATTACGCAGGAATACGGCGACAATGGCCCTGTTTTATCTTTACGACATACGCTCGATGTATTTAGTAGCGAGCAGCGTCAGCGTATTATTGCAGCTATTACCAAGCGGGCGTCCCAGCAGTGGTTATTGAATTTGTCATACGCAGTTGACAACGAGGTGATGCCGCTGGATCAATTGATTGAACAGGCAGCTGAGAGTGATCCTAGCGCATTCCTAACACACTATAATCGGTTGCTGCACCATATACAGCATACAGACAAGGTATCGAGCCAGGAGAGCGCACAGGCGTTGCGTCATTTACAACAGGTGGCACGTAAAATTATCCTCAGTTCTCCGCACTTCATAACATATGATACGTACAAAGGAGTAGTGGCAACCATATTTACGGACACAGAAAGGCGGCAATTCATTGCGCAGCAACTACAACAGCGACCAGTTGATAAGCGGTTATTTGAAGAATTTCTCCATACCGATGATTTTAGTCAATATGGCAACATACGTCCGCTGATCAGGCAGGTATTGTTGGACCAGCCGACAATACTGACAGACGATTGGCGTGTATTACGGGTGTTACAATATGTCTCACCAATTGAATTGGTCGATATTGTGGTACAACAGGGAGATCTGATAGTTGACTTTGATTGGCGTGACAATAAACTAGAAGAAGCTTTCTTGCTGCCCTTATTGCGCCACGCGCCGGAGAAGTTGAGCATCTTGATGAAGCAGTTGGTAGATGCGGGTAATGCGCCCCAGTTGATCGGGTTGTATAGGCGGTTTGATGCGATAGCAAACGAAGACGTTGAGCGTCAGTGGCTAGAGCAGGTCACTAGTAAAACCAAAGAAGTAGAGGGCTTAACTTTTAGGGTCTACGCGAGTAAGAATGATGTAGCAAGGGAGCAATGGTTAAGAAAAGAAGTAAAGAGGTTAAGAAAAGAAGTAAAGAAGTTAAGAAATGAGGGTCCACCGCCAGCGCGAGCAACGGCGCCAATGCGTCAGCATGCACAGCGGTATGCGCAAGAAGCACAGCAGGCTATTCGTGACACCTGTACCGAGGAGCGTTGCCTAGTGTTTCATGACCAGGTAACTAATTTTGCTCAGGAGCATCTGTCGGACCTAGTGACACGTGATTTCGATGAGTACTTTGTCTTGCATCCAGAGGTGGTGGTACAGACCAAACGCCAGCCACCGCCACCTGGTCAACCCGCTCATCTAGGGGATGAGGTCCTAGTGTATGAAGAGTTATTTGGTCAGAGGCCATTTTTGGCATTTTGCTTGGCGCATGCCCGTTCACTGGCCTTTGCCCAAGATAAAGAAGGTGGGCCTATTGACACAAATAGGCTGCATCGTATGGTTCAGGCTAAGATCAATGCTATAAATCTGATACATACACTACGCGGTGAACGAGAAATACCGAAAGATTTTTATCGATTGGCTATGCAGCGGTCGGAACTGTGTGGGCTGTATCCCGTATATCAGCAGCAATTAGCGGCTATTGCTGAGCAAGAGCACCAAAAATATGGTGATCAGCGTCATCCATCGGATATAGATGTCAAAGCGGATTTTTCTCGTCACCTACGCACCATTTGGTTACTACAGCGTACACCGCTGTTTCGTCACAATCAGCCAGCAGTGCTGGCCTTACCAGCTGATCAGCAGCGCGAATGTATTGATCTGATGGAGTTTATCGCGAGGTATGAGCTCGATGATAGCTGTCAGATTGATATTGCCGCTACTGGCTATCCGGCTGCGGCGGAGCAGATGAAGGCAGTGATTAGGCAATTTAGTAAACAATTATTTGACTTGCCACAGCTTGACATGGCTAATGCTGAGCCGTTGACGGTTGATGCTATCAAAGCGTTTGCCACATATAATCACGCTGCCTGTCAGGCTGACCCTGCTATGCGGAAAGCTTTCCGCAAAACCATGACGCCAGTGCTGCAGGGTCAGTATGCGGCATGGCGAGCGTGGGACCAGGCGACTGAACCAGTTGATGACGCAGCAGCAGAGCAACGATTGCAGCATTTGAAGGATAGTCAGTTGATACCACGAGGGATTACGGCTGCGCAGTACCAGACATGGACTCAACCGCAGTCGCTTGATTTTAGTGAAACATTGACCTACCAGGTAGACGACATTCAAAAGGGTGTCAGAGACGTTGTGTCACTAGCGGTGCTGGATGAGCATATTGAACAATCACAGATTGGGCGTAACGATATGGTGTTAAAAAGTCTCTACCAAGAGCTGGTTGAGCCACTGAGAGCGTTAACTGGTCGTCAGAAAGAATATAAGGAAAAAATTAAGCAAGCCCAGAAAAAGCAGGGGTCGCAGTTGACAGACGCAGAACGGCAGGAGTACAAGGCGCTGCAGCAGGCTATTGTGGAGTATCGCCAAGAACATGATGATGAGCTGAAGGAAGTCCAGGCGCGTCGTTACCTGTACCGCTTACAGCATATCACTCCTCATGAGCTAGAGTTGAAGAGTGTCATAGTTGATCAGCAGCCCGTTCCTTTTGCGGAAGCGTTCAAGGTTATACAGAGTGTTTTTGTTGATGAGGAAAACTTCTTAGCAGATATTGCCCGTATTCGCAAAATTGTCGTTGATGGCAGCGCTCAGATGTTTGGTGGTGACCGGGTGTCACGATCACAGCTGTCTATGACGGACGCCGTTGATTTAGAAACACATATTCGCATCGGTGAAAAACCAGTGCCATCGTGTCAACACTATAATAGTAGCGAGAGTTATAACGCCGGACTGCTGTCATACATTTCTGATCCGGCAGTACGGATTGGTCAAATACGAGATGAGCAAGGCGAGCTCGTTGCGCGAGCCATAATTCGGTTGCTTGAAGATGCTGATGGTTCGCCGCAGTTATTTATGGAGCGAGTGTACGCCACTAACCCGCACCCGAAAATCAAAGAAGCGTTGATCCGTTTCGGCATCCAAAAGGCACAATCAATGCAAGTCGGTTTCTATACTAGAGAGACGGGGTATCAGGACATGATTACGCAGAGTGTTGCTACGAAAGAAGTGACAACGTTGCATAGTAGAGGCAGTCGTAGCCCATACATATACACAGACGCAGGGCCAGGATTAGCGCCACAGGGGGTATTTAACATCACTGTCTATGGTGGAG
>CAZJZH010000062.1:0-4549 GCA_964550465.1 uncultured Gammaproteobacteria bacterium | reverse complement strand
TACACCGCCGCGCAGCAGCCCGGCGCCCCCCGTGCCCAGCTCACGCGCACTGCGTGCCCGTAGGCGAGCGCTGACCTGTTGCTGTCGCGCGCCGCCGCGGCAGCCTCTACTGGTGCGAATCCTGCAAGGACTTCATCCTGGCGGCGTGATCCTGAGCAAACTCGCTGTATGCTACCATTGTAGCTCGCTCGCGGCGAGCCCCGTGTAAAGTTGTTTTATTGACCGGCGCCCGCCGTGATGAAATCCGGCTAGCTCAAATCCGCTTCATTGACGCCGAGCGTCGCCTTTTGAGAATTCCAGAAAATAAAGAGGGGAACCCGGACAAGCTGATTTTCCTCGGCGACGCCGCTTGGTCTAGTGTTGCCCGCCGCAAGCTTGCCAGCCAGTCCCGCTGGCGATTCCCATCTATGAAAATGATCCGCCTCCCCAGGGACACGCCGCGCCGGTTGTGGGAGCGATTGAAAGACGCCGCCACCCTACCCGAAGACCTCCACATTCACGATCTCCGGCACACCTACGCAAGCGCCGCGCTAGGGATCGGCTTCAACCTTGAGCAAATCGGCGGTATTCTAGGTCATAGCTCAAACTCTATGACCGAACGCTACGCATATCTGCTCGACGATCCTCGGGCGGAAGCGGCCCGCGCTATCGAGAGCCACATTAGCGGCAGGCGCACGTCATAAAAATTGTGACGGGCGGGCTTTAGAACGAAATCAGAACACGGCAAATTTTTGCCGCGTCTTTTCAATCGCTTGTCCAAAAACCGTATTCAAAACTGATACAGGCGATCCGCCCGCTCGTCTTTTTTAAAAAAAACGTAAAAAAGGACTTGCGTTCTTTCCTACGTTTTCCTATATTTACGACATCAACGGGGCGACGCCCCACAACGCTACGGAGAACAAGATGGAAAATAAAGAGGCAATCCGCCAAGAGTATATTGATCTGTTTAAGGAGGAAATTCTTGAAGCATAAGCTGCCCTGCAGACGGCTCTTTTTGGCGAGTTCGTTTGCGCTTGGAAGTTTAAGCCGGGGAATGTTCTGGCCTTGAACGCCGAGAAGAACTCGGTTGTCGCCCCACATCGGGCCGCCATTTTCGCCAAGGGCGAAGTTCCGGCCTGCCGCAATGGCGCCGGTCAGAAGAGCGTTCAAATGCGCCGGATCGCGGCGATTGAGGCTCACATCGCCTCTCTTCATGGCTCAATAGAGCACTTGAAGAGCCTCTAACGGAAGCGCCCTCCGGGGCGCCCCACCCCTCTCTTGCTACGGAGATCAAAATGAAAAAAACAGCAATGGCATTCAATCCCGAAACGGCAACGCTCCACGAGCTTAAAAAAGCCTATCAAAACTTGGCAACAATTTTTGACCTCGCGGAGAGAGAATTAGAAAGCGACGACTTCATTTCCCGAGTTGAGGCAATGCGGGAACATTGGGC
This sequence comes from uncultured Gammaproteobacteria bacterium, assembly GCA_964550465.1. Classification (GTDB taxonomy): domain Bacteria; phylum Patescibacteriota; class Patescibacteriia; order JACRDY01; family JACRDY01; genus CAZJZH01. Next base: position 3,117 of record CAZJZH010000062.1, on the reverse strand, counting down.
GAAACACATGCCGCGCCACGGAGGCTAAAATGAAAATTCACTCTTACAAAGGCACCCAAGGAAGCGTCGCCTTCCCTTATCGCGGATACATAATCAGCGTTTCGAACGTCTACGAGGCCGAATTGCCCGAGGTTCTTGTTTGGGAGGAAGCCTCCAAGGAGGAAATCTTCGAACGCAAGGGCGACGGGCTTTCGTTGATCCTTCAAGCCAAGGAAACAATAGACGCCTTGATTGATCGGGAAAACCTCGACGAGCGGATCGCCGAGGCAAGAGCGGAATAGCCGAAACGCCCTCCGGGGCGTCCAGCCGGGGTGCTTCCCGGTTGCTGACGAGGCAGGCTTCCTCGCTTCTCTTTGCTACGGAGAACAAAATGGCAAAATTGATCGAAATCGTCGTTACGGCGACCGTCTGCGGATTTGCCGGGGGCGTCATTATGTGGGGGATCATCACGCCGTGGTGAGCGCCCGTCAAATTGAGAACGCCGATCTTTGGTCGGCTATTCGGGGGCTTCGCTTAATGCAGAAGTCGCCGTCCGAGCTTTCCGAGATCGAGAAAGCCCACAAGAAAATCGACGCCTTCGCAAGCCGCGTGATCGTCGAAGCCGTCCGGCAAGTCCGGGTCGTCAAAGCCTATCTATAGGAGGAGATAAATCATGGGCAATACAGAAAAGAGATCAATGAACGGCATGAAAGAAGCATCTGATAAATCAAAATTGATGGAGCAAACATCAGGATCAGATCAAAGCGAATTCGAAGAAATAACAAAAGAAAATACTTCTCGAATGTTTGTGGAATTCAAGGAAAGTGACTCCTGCCTAGTCGTTGCTGGAAAGCTTGATAACGCTTCTAAATCCTGCAAAACGACAAGAGATTGGGTGTCGTTTTCTAATATAAACACGAAGGCTATGTCTCATGTTTTCACGAAAGCGCCAAGCGTCGGAGCGGCGCTCGCTAGAAAGATAAACACGCACACTTCAAAGCAAAAGGGGCTGCGCTTTCCCGATTGGCTGGATAGTGAGATTGGCTACCAAATTAGCAAGAAAGAGCCTCCGGCAAAAATAGCAAAAAAACTAGGCGTCTCGCGGGAGTCTGTTCAGAAGCGGCTTGCGAAAATCGAAGCTGGAAACATACTTCTCCCAGGCGGACACGAACATTACCACCCTGCAATAACAGTTAATGTGATGCGCCTGCTAATCATAAAAATGGAAGAGGTTTATGACGCCGCAAACAACCGCTACACGAATGGCTGGACTGACTCAAAAATAGCAAATGAACTTAGACTTAGCGCAGCCGATGTAGCGTGGTTTAGGTATGAAATTTTTGGACCGACAGGCGTAGAGTCTGAGTTGGAGTCGGCCCTCGAAACAGTTGCAGAGCTTGAGCGTGAGTTATCCGCTTTTCTGGATAAGCACGAACAGCTTAGAAATGAAATACTTCTTGTCGGAAACAGGCTAGAGAGTGTCCGCGACAGAATTAAACGCGAGTATGTCGCAGAGACTATCAAATAGATAAATAGAGCGGGGCGAAAATCCCGCTCTTTTAATTTTTTGAAAAATTATCTCTTGCAGAGTTCACGATTTCCTATATTGTCCGACATATGCCGACGCCGAAGGGGCGGAGGCCAAACGCTACGGAGAGCAAAATGAATAACATCGTTTCCTTGAACGCCGCCAAGAGCGCGGCACAGCCCGTAACCGAAGCCTATAAGACCGGGGGCTATTACAGCGGCGCCACGGACATGCGGTTGACAACGCAATGGGCAAGGCGCCCGAACGACCAGAAGTTTTTGAGCCTTGGCGAAATGCACAAAGCCCGCAAGGCCGAGGCCGAGGCTTCCCGCTCCATGACGGTTGACACAAAAAAGATCGCCGTCGCCAAGGACGAAGATAGCGAAACCGGCCTCAAAGTTGCCTTTGAGGACGAGAACGGAAACAAGCACTCGATGCACCCGACAAACTACTCTTTCGGGCAAACTTGCGGCCTTGTTAAAGCCCCGGCCTCGTACATCGGGCGCCTTCCGGCGAAGCTTGCCGCTATCAATCTGCAATACGGCCTGCAATCGCATCGCGCCGAGCTTGTAAAAGCCTTCTGGAACGAAGAAACGAACGAGCTTAAAGCCCTAACCGGCCCGGAATATGGTCGCATCTATGACCATGAGATCATCGACGAGCTTATGAAATTCGCGGGCAATGGAGACGGCGATACTTGCTGGAAAGTTCCGGGGCGCCTCGAAGGGGGCAAATATAACCCGTTCGTCGATGTTACCAAGGACACAACGACGCTCTATGCGAGCGACCGGGATTGCTTCCTTTTCCTCGCCGACGATACCCGCCCGATTGAAATCGGGAAATTGCCGGACGGCTCGCCGGACGTAGTTTTCCGGGGTTTCGGGGTTTCGAACTCGGAGGTCGGTAACGGCGCCTTGAATATCTTTTCTTGGCTCCTTCGCGGGATTTGCGCTAACCGCATCTTGTGGGGCGTCCAAGAGTTCGAACAGGTTTCGATCCGCCACAGCAAGTTCGCCCCGAGCCGGTGGGGCGAAGAGATTGCCCCGGCAATTCAAGCCTATGCGGAAGCCTCCGAAGAGGGCGTCCTAATGGGGATTAACGCCGCTCGGGACGCCATTGTTGCCAACAACCGCAAGAGCGGGCAGGCATTCCTCAAGGGTCAGGGCTTCGCCGCCAAAAAGGCAAACGAAATCCTCGACGCAATCTTGAACGAGGAAGGCAAGGAAGCCGAGTCGGTGTGGGACTTCGTTCAAGGGATCACCGCCGTTGCTCGCCAAGAGCAAAACGCCGACAAGCGGGTCGAGCTTGAAAAGACGGCAGGCAAGCTTATGAAATACGCCGCCTAACCAATATCGGGGGCGCCCCGGCGCCCTCGCTTCCTTTTCCCTCTCTTGCTACGGAGAACCTAAATGTGGATTTGCAAAAACGACGGCTTTTTCTCAATCGTTGATAAAGCCCAAAAACCCGACCACCTTCTCGTTCGCGCCCGCCGCCCCGGCGATATAGCCCGAGAATTTGGCGTCAAGGAAATCGAAAGCACGAATACGGACTACCGCTATCGGGCGGAAATTCCCCGCACCCTCGTTTGCGGCTGGCTGTTAGACAGCGTG
>CAZJZH010000061.1:3140-4671 GCA_964550465.1 uncultured Gammaproteobacteria bacterium | reverse complement strand
GGAAGATGACGAGCAGGTGCCGAAGCGGAAGGAATCGTTTTGTGCTTCTGGTGGGGGAGGAGGAGGAAGAAGAGGATGACAGGCGGGGTATCGGGAGTAGAGATAGAGAAAGATCTCAAGGACCGGTAAGAGGATGTCTTCGAGGGTAAACATCCGGTAAATACTTGATTAATTTGATTGATTTGATTAACTTGATTTATCTTTTGTATGATAATAAAATATATGATCTCTTATTTATGAATGAACGATGTTTCCATCCTCTACTTCGTCTCGATTCACTGCCCTTGACGGATTCAGATGTCTCTAGCGCTGAAAGATCATTTTAGGCAGAGGCATGCCTCCATGCTAAAGACGCATAAACTGATGTGGCTGCTGAAGAATCAGTCAGCTGAACGTTTTATAGCAGAGATGGAAGAGAACACTTATTTTACCGCTACCGGTAATGAGGCAGAAAAATATGAGTTATGGAAGGTAGCCAGCAAGCTTAAGGAACCCACCGTTTTACTGTATCTCTTGAAAAATCAACCTATATTGGATCCTCATAAACATTTCCAGGATGGTGGTAACTTGCTTCATCTGATGACCCAGTCTAATTATATTGATAATTTAGATGTGATGGGAGAGATAATGAAAGATGGAAGATTAGATCCTAATTGTCAAAACAGGGATGGTCATACACCTCTTTCGTTGCTACTATTGAAAACACATTGGGGTCTTTTAAAACACGTGACACAATTGTATCTTCATCATCCCTCTATGAAGCATATCCACTCTAACGGGGAAATGATCAGACTTCTTCGTCTCTTGTTACTGAAACTTGATTTTTCAACCTTTATGTTTCTGCTAGCCCACACTGAAGAAATTATCTCTCCTAATGATTTGGAAGATAGGAAGGATTTTAATGATGATGAAATGGTTAGATGGGAATTATCTCAAACCCTTTTCGAGAGTTATGTTTACTGTTCAAAATATCTTGTTAATCCACGCGAGGCTTTGCTCGAATTGAGAAGAAATTACCAATTTGATGGTCGGTATATTTTATCGTTTTATTTAAAAATGATAACAAAAATCTTCCCATATTTCTCTGATATCTTTTTGACCCACCTTTAGCTGAGATATTTGTCCAGATTGTCCTGCTGAGTGATGGCTACCTGAAACTAGGATTATCTCCCAGGGTTCGAAAGCATGCCTCTGGAGAGGCCGAGAAGATGAATAATGCTCGTCGATTCTTTAGGATAGCCATCAGACTTCCACAGGAAATCCAGGCTATATTGGCTCACAGGGTCTACCTTTCTCCCCTCACTTTTGTCCCTGCGAAGCAAGTGAAACATTACTCCAAGCTTATATTTCTGGCCTTTGATTTACCGGACCATACCTAGTTGTCTATGTCATGTTATCTTTTTACCAATAGGTGTTTGTGTTGAATAAAAGCCAGCATTTTTCAATTAATGATTGTCAATAAACAAAGTTACATGTTTTTATATTTCTTTATTTGATCTATTAACAGGACCTAGACTATTAAATTTAGAGG
>CAZJZH010000061.1:0-3130 GCA_964550465.1 uncultured Gammaproteobacteria bacterium | reverse complement strand
GCTGGTTTGAAACTCATGTCACAGGTTACTTCTTGCCACCCTAAACCTGAGAATCTTCCTGGTCCTGCCAATCAATGGCTGATGCCAAGGGTCTGTGAGGGATACATTGAGTACCTCTCCCAGGAAACTAATGAGGTAGCCCGCAAAAGAGATCCTGATCTTCCCAGGCAGTTTGTCTTCGAGAAGGAAAAGGTCCTGGGTAAGGGATGGCAGGGGGTAACATTACTAATGAGAATTGTGGATTCCGCGCTTTTGCCTGAAGGTTGTATCTGTCGCGACTGGGTAGATGGGAAGGTTGTCCTAAAGATGTCGGTCATGGCCCTTCGCCTTGGACCCGAGGAGAGAAAGAAGAGGCTAGATGATCTGGCCTCCGAGATCATAAATGAGGCTATCCTGATGACCCTTGCATCCCGGGTTCCCAATGTGGTTCACCTCCACTTTCTGTTGCAGCCTGTTACCCTGGATAGGAAGACCCAACGTCTACCTATGCTGGTTGAGGAATACGTCCCGGGGGTTTATCCCAGCCAGTATCTCAGGGACCTTCTAATCCGGGGGAAACCTCCTCATAACTATTTCTGGGAGTTATCTAGGCAGCTACTGCATACCCTGTGCCAGCTAAATGGACTCGGGATCCTGTATTCTGATCTGAAAGACAATAATATCCTCGTAAGCTTTCAGGAGGGAGATGATCCTGATATGCGGGTAGTTCTCTTGGATCTGGGCATGTCTTGCCTATTTGCCCCTGAACTTTACCCAGGCTTAAAGGATTTACCGACCCATTTCTCTGATTGGAATATTCAGCGGGTAGATAATCTGGCCGAAAATGATCCCTCCGGTAGTATGGGCGGTAGCTTCCCCTTTTCAGCTTCTGATCTTGTTTGCAATCTAGATCAATGTCATTCCCGAAGATATCCCCAGCTGAGTCCCGAGAGACATTTGGGTTGCCAGGAGAATATCGCAGATCGCAAGGATTGGCTTAGGCATCTAGCCCTAGATTCTTTTGCTGTGGGTAATCTTATCTACCGTCTCTTGACTGGTCGTTCCGACTACTATCTGAATGATGACTATCTCCCGGATCCTTCCTATGAATCAAAGGCCAAGTATCATCCCGAGACTCCCCTGAGCGTCAGAGTGATCACCCGTGACGATTTGATCCCGGAATTACGGGAAACACTACCGGATCCCGAATTAAACCAGCTTAACTACTTTGTGAAGCACCTGCTGGAATATGATTACCGGAAGCGATGGAATGTGAAGATGGCCTTGGATTGGCTTGAGGTAAACCACCCTATGATATCTTGATTCTTCTCACCTGTGATAAAATAAGCGTGTCTATAGTCGCATGACCCAAAAAAACCTTTTTTTCTTTTATTATTCATCTATTCCTTCCCATCGCCTACCCACCTCATCAACCACCTTGTTCTTCTGTCCTGGGTAATGAGTTTCTGGAAAAAGCGAGAGGTATTTCTCATTTATTGACTTTTTTTCACCTAATTAATTAATTAATTGAATTCCTTTCTGTTTTCAGCTTCATCTGGTAAATTTCCACCACTTGGTATGCAAACAAGTCTGGAAGGCATTTGAGGCCAAAATACCCCGTGAGCAAAAGAATGTGGAACATCTAAATCGGTTTATCTCTATTATGATAGATTACCGTTTTTCTGAAGCTTGGTATGTGATTCGCAGAGATATTCCTCTCAGGGAGTCCTTGAAAGAATGGATATCTGAATTACCAGCCGATAGGCGGAGTGATTTACTTAACAGGAGGTGGACTCCTTTGGCGGGATGTCAACCCATTGATCTTTCTAAAACAGCAGATGAGCAGGGAATGTCCAACTGTGATTCAATCTATGGTTACCATCACCCACCAAGGGAAAAGGAATTCGACTTTGATGACAGCGATGACTCTGAGCCTTCACAAAAAAAAGAATAATCTGATTAATCCAGCAAAAAAAATGAAGAAGACACAGACATCTCTTTTACGAGTTCCAAAAATGGAAATAGTCTTGCATCATTTTTTATGAGCACTAAATTTTTCGAACAATATCTTTCCTTAAAGAGAAATTCCATTTTTGGTTGCCTGGCAAGTAATAGTGGGATCGTTTCCTTCTATGGTAAAACCTTCCTTAAATGGAAATATTTTATAGAGTACCGTCCTTTTGGGTATAAATTATCACGTGTGAGTAGAAATTTTCTCCTTAAAAGGGCTTTATACCACCCCTCTCTCTTTCTTCTTTGCTCTTCCTCAGGCGAGTATCTGATTCTGCTCTCCAGAAAACCACCTCCACCAGAACCTGATTCCCAGAAGGTGAATGAGGGGCTGATGGTTTATTTCCAGAAAAAGATCCAGGTAGATACTGGCAAAGAGAAGGAGAAGGATGGGAACCAGGAACAGAGTCGCGAGGAGGATCCAGATGAGATAGGTTGGGACGGGTTGTACCAATCCAAGTAACAGGGCAAATAAGGCAAAATTATACATTGGCTATTTCTCTTTTCCGCCTAATTCCTTAATTATGATCAGGAGTCTCTCAGAAAAAGAAAATAAAGGGAGGTGGGAGGGGGGAAGAAGAAACCTGTCTCTAAAATCTTTACTTATTTCATTTATTAAACCAGACAAATACTGAGTTATTCAAAGGGTAGTATCTTGATATGTAGGGTCTTTCGGGGAACTCCGTGACAGATGTACATATTCCCCCGATGATCAATGCAAAGGGCAAATAGCTTCTCTTGATCATCCATGAGGTCAGTCAGCCTTCTCTCGACCAGAACTTCACCATGAGGGGAAAGTACAAGAACCGACCGGGAGGGTAAATTGAATTCTCCTATCTCCTGGCTATAGTGATAGATCTGGTCATATCTATCTACCCAGATGTTATCAGGGCCATAGCCGTTTTCTTCGAATTCGTAAATTGTTTCCAAAAAATTCCCCCGTCGATCAAACTTCTGGATAGCCTTATTCATCAGATCGGGTAAAACCATCTCTCCCGTGGAAAGAATAGCCGGATGATAGGGAGTAATAGGCTCTTCCAGATCTTTTCGTCTTCTAGCCAAGGTGGAAATATACCGACCATCCTGCTCATAAACGTTAACATGGTCCTGAGACTCATCGGCCAGGTAGATGAGACCTTGA
>CAZJZH010000060.1:0-4726 GCA_964550465.1 uncultured Gammaproteobacteria bacterium | reverse complement strand
GAGTAGTATAGAAAAACATCAGCTCATCGGCACAGCCGTGAGCTGATCCGTTCAGGCCGCAAAGCGGCCATGAACGGAAAAACCCCCATCGCACCGTAGTGCAATGGGGGGATCGCGTGGGGGGAAAGAACTAGCTGGTGGCCGGATGTTCCGGCTCTTCCGGACCACCGGTCGTGCCGCTGCCCCGGTGAGCAAGCGTGCCGTTGGTGCCGGCCGTGGTGTGCTGCCGCTGGGTGAAGTCCGGATCCTGCGGCGGACTGACATGTGTCGTACTGCCGTGGTTGTCGGTCGTCGGCGTGGGCGCGGTTTTTTGCTCCAAATGCGCATCCAGTTTCTCTTTGACGGCCAAGGCCAGCTGCATATCGTTGGCGGCAGCTTGGAAAATTTCCTCGGCATCCCGGCCGAAAGCCAGTCGTTCACGGCGCTTCAGCCAGTCCGTCCACATTTTGGAAACCTGGTCCGGATGTTTGAGAGCGAGACCGCCGATCAGAAAGGCGATGCCACCGACGCAAAAAAGAAGAGCGGCAATCATAGGTATCTCCTCCTATGGAGAGTGCTGGTCCCAGAATTGGGACGAACACTATATTGCCACAGGTAAAAAATATTGTCAACCCCCTCGTTTTTTGTTGGTAACAGGTATACACTATATATACTGATAACTCATAATGCGCATTCTATGAAAACCAATACTTTTTGCCAGAGCTGCGGCATGCCTTTGAGCAAAGATCCGGGTAATGGCGGTACGGAAGCTGATGGCACTACAACAACGGAGTACTGTAGCTACTGTTACCAAGGTGGCGCTTTTACCAGTCCGGAAATCACCACTGCCAAAGAAATGCAAGTGTTCTGTCAACAGCAGATGCGCCAGCAAGGTATGTCAAAATTTACCGCTTGGTTATTTACCCGCAGTATTCCTAGGTTGCGCCGCTGGAAGCAGTCATAGCTATGAACGTCACAGCCATTAAAACGCCAGTGTTCGCAGAAGGGCAAGATTTATTTTCTTTTATTACCGAGCACATTACGCAGGTCGAGTCCGGGGCGATTATTGTTATCACGTCAAAGATTGTTTCCTTAGCTGAGGGGCGGACACAGGCCATCAAGACGAAACAGGACCGGATCGCCGCTATTAAAGCTGAGAGTCAAACCGCCATTCGTGGTCAACGAGCTTGGGTGACGGTCAAGGATGATGAAGTACTACTGGCCGCCGGCGTGGATGATTCAAACGCCGATGGAAAATTAATTTTGTTGCCCAAGGACAGTTTTGCTACCGCTAGTCGTTTGCGCAAAAAATTTCAACACCATTACGGGCAGAAAAATATCGGCGTGTTAATCACAGACAGTCGCAGTATGCCGTTCCGAGCTGGAGCTACTGGCCGAGCCATTGGCTATGCCGGTTTTAAAGGGCTGGAGCCACACCATGGGCAGCCGGATATTTTTGGTCGACCGTTGCATACTTCGCGCAGTAACATTGCCGATGGCTTGGCGGCCGCGGCTGTGGTGGTAATGGGCGAGACTAACGAGCAGCGACCCCTAGCGGTCATCACCGGCGCGCCGGTAGCCTTTTGTGAACGAGTTAATCGCAAAGAGCTGTGCATCCCAGTCAAAGACGATGTCTACAAAGCAATTTATACAGCCAAGGGATAAGGCTTGCTAAGGCAAGGAAAAGAGCGTACAGTAGTTGTACGCTTTTTTGTTCTTTTCACTCACTCTAGTGCTAGGGAGGTAGCGATGAGTACAGACCAAGAACGGTTACAGCGGTTGAGCGACATTGGCGCTATACTGCGCAACGATCATTTTGTCTATACATCAGGGTTACATGGAGATCAGTACGTCAACAAAGATGTTGTTTTTACTTATCCGGAGCTACTTGATCAGATTGCCGAAGATTTAGCTGAAGCGGTCCATGGTCAGGATATAATTGTGCAGACAGTTATCGCTCCAGAGAAGGGCGCTATTGGGTTAGCTCCTTTTATGGCCATGTATTGCGGCAATGATGATTGGAGGCGAGTTATGCGTGCCGCCTACGCAGAAAAAACCAGTGATGGTAATTTTGCGATCCGCCGTGGTTTTGATCAAGTTATCACAGGTCATAACGTGTTGGTTGTGGAAGACGTCGTCAACACAGGCGGTTCAGTCAGTCAGGTCGTGCAGGTCGTTCGTAGTCTTGGTGGTAGTGTCGTTGCCGTTGCTGGGATATGTAATCGCGGCGGTATTACAGCACAGGATTTGGATGTGCCAGCTATCATTAGTTGGTTGGATGTACCGATGAAGACCCATCTTGCTGACAATTGCCCATTGTGCCAAGCGGGCATACCAATCAACACCACTGTTGGGCACGGCGCCGCCTATGTGGCTGAGCACGGCCAACCACAACGATCGACATAATCATTCCTCAAACAATGTTGCCACACCTCAGCTCGGGGTGTGGTTTTCTGTAGGTGGTAATTAGTAATTAGGTAATAAGGAAGTACAGAAAAGAGAAAGGATGAAAGAGGAAAGGGGGTGGGTGAAATTATGCATGGTATATATATTTATCCCTTTCTCCTTTCCCATTTCTTCTTTTCTGACGTAATTACCCATTACCTCATTACCCCTCCTAAAAAGCACTCTTCGTGATATACTCTAAGTAATCTTTTTTATCCTATCTCCTCTATGTCCACCTTTGACCAGCAATCCCTCGACCTGCACCGACAACACCACGGCAAAATAGCTATCAGCGGCCAGTTACCACTGGAAACCAAAGACGATTTATCTATTGCCTATACCCCCGGTGTAGCGGCGGTCAGTCAGGCTATTGCTGATGACCCGTCACAGGTAGCGGAGCTGACCATCAAGCGTAACAGCATAGCGGTGGTGACAGATGGCTCAGCCGTACTCGGTTTGGGTAATATCGGACCACAGGCGGCACTGCCGGTGATGGAAGGCAAAGCCTTGTTGTTTAAGAAATTTGCTGACATCGACGCCTGGCCAATCTGTTTAGCCACGCAGGATGTTGATGAAATAGTTGAGACGGTTAAGCGGCTAGCGCCGGGCTTTGGCGGCATTAATTTAGAAGACATTGCTGCGCCGCGCTGCTTTGCTATTGAACAGCGATTAAAAGACGAGCTGGATATCCCGGTGATGCACGATGACCAGTGGGGCACTGCCGTAGTGGTATTGGCTGGACTGCTTAATGCCCTCAAGTTGCGAGGCACGGATGCAGCCCAGGCCCGAGTGGTGCTGAACGGTGCGGGGGCGGCTGGTATAGCTATTGCGAAATTACTACTGGCAGCCGGCTTTTCTCAACTGGTGTTGTGCGATTCTCGCGGGCCGATTTATAAAGGCCGACCAGACACTGAAGGCACCAAAGCGGACATAGCAGAACTAACTAACATGGCTTGTCACCTGGGGTTGGACCAGCCTGGCTGCGCGGTTGATACGTTAGAAAACGCTCTGCAGGGTGCCGATGTCTTTATTGGCATTAGTAAAGCGAATTTAGTGACAGCCCAGATGGTCAAAGCCATGAACGACCAGCCGATTATTTTTGCTATGGCTAACCCGGTGCCAGAGATTATGCCCGACCTTGCTCATGAGGCCGGGGCCCTGATTGTGGCTACTGGTCGCTCAGACTTTCCTAACCAAGTGAATAACGTCCTAGCCTTTCCTGGTATCTTCCGCGGTGCGCTGGATGGGCAGAAAAAAATCACCCAAGCAGAACTGCTAGCTGCTGCCCATGCCTTGGCCGCTGCAGTAGCTGAACCAACGGTTGAAAAAATTATCCCTGGACCGTTTGACCCTGGTGTAGCTGAGGCAGTGGCGGCAGCAGTCAAAAGCGCGTAACAAAAACCCCGCCTAAGCGGGGTGTTGTTTTGTTGTCTGGTGTTGATAGATGATGGCTACGACCACAGCGCCATTACCCAGTACGCCGTTGATGATAGGGAAGGCCAGTTCGGCCCAGTTGAAGGTTGGTGCTAAGGGGATAGCAGCCACGGCACACCCGTAGGCCACTACAGCCATAGTCCATGGTAGCCAGTGTTCACTGGCTCGGCCTTTCCATACACCTACGCAGGTGGGCACGAATGAGATGATGTAGATACCCTGTAGACTGATCGTGGTGATGATCGCACTGCCAGTCTGCTGCCAGATAACAATGACTGCAGCAGCCAGGGCCAAGCAGACTTTGTCGATTAGCTGGATGGCGCTAAAGCGACCAGCGATAGCCGCATAGAAGCAGATGATCGACAGTCCAACAGTGGCAGACAGGACGTAGCTGGTTTTCCAGATATTGTTATCCGCCACTATGAAATAACTGATCAGGTTAATGATCCCCACCACCGTCCAAACCGCCCAGGTGGAAGCATTGGGAGTGGTGGTGCCGCGTTGCAAGCCTAGGAAATAGACGAACAGCGTCAGGATGAGTAGCACGTTACTGGTAATGAGAAAGAACTGGTACACGACACCCTCCTATAGTGTAGATTTGGTTTTTGTTTGTGACGCTATAGCCTACCATGCTAGAGGGTAGTAGTCAATCATAGCGCGTAACAAAAAACACCGCTGTGTTAGCAGGGGTGTTTTGTAACCAGACTTAGGCGACTGTAGGCAGTGTGCCTTTGTTGTTATAAGTACGGAGGCAAGAGGTGCAGAGCTTCATTGATTGACCGTCAATCTTTTTGGTCTGCAAGTTTGGGTACTGCTTCCGCAAGGTTTTAATTTTACTATGAGAACGGCTAGCCGCTTTCTTGGGCCC
>CAZJZH010000059.1:3216-4807 GCA_964550465.1 uncultured Gammaproteobacteria bacterium | reverse complement strand
TGTGTCAGGTCAAGCGGTTTGTCGAAAAGCCGGATACAAAAACCGCTCAACGCTACTGTCAGGCCGGCTCGTATCTGTGGAATCCCGGCATGCTGGCTAGTTCTGGTCGTTACCTACTGCAGCTGTTTAGGCAGCATCTACCAGAGCACGCCAAGCACCTAACAGCTATCGCTAACGCCATTGGCACACCACAGTATCAGGCAGCGTTGCGGCGACATTTTCCACAGATGCCGGCAGTGTCGGTGGACTATGGTATACTGGAAAAAATTTCTAAGGATATTGTAGTGGTGCGTTCGGCTCATCATTTTACCGATATTGGTCATTGGGAGAGTTTACGCAGCGTGCTGGCGGACGGGCCAGGTAATGTTATTAAGGGGTTGTCGGTCACCCATGACTCAGATGGCAATTTGATCTATAATATGACTGATCGATTGGTGGCGACCGCTGGCCTGCAGGACACCATTATTGTCCAGACAGAGGACGCCACGCTGGTGTGTCCACGGCATCGCGCCCAGGACGCCAAGCAATTAGTAGCGCTGCTCAAGCAGCAAGGGTTAGAACACTATACCTAAACAGTCTCTATGCGAAAACTTTTTTCTTGTCTGTCTCTCTTTATCATCATCCTGGCGGTCCTGTGGGGCGGCTATTTTGTTGCTGATATTTTCTTTGGCTTGGCCAAGGTGGGGGAGCCGGTAACAGTAGTGATTGAGCCAGGCAGCGGTACCAATGCTATTAGTCAAACCCTCCATGATGCGGAGATTATTGGCAGTAAATGGAATTTTGAAACATACGTCTGGCTGTTACGGCGAGAAGGTTCACTACAAGCAGGGGAGTACAACATCGCCCCCAGTATCAGCCTACGGCAGCTAACCAATATGTTGAGTTACGGCCAAAGTGTTAAAGAAAAACGGGTTACTATTGTAGAAGGATTAACCAATCGACAGATTGCTGAGCAGTTGGCTGATCAACTGTTCCGGCTGGGCGCCTATGCGGATAACCCGGACGAAGCTGCCGATGGTTTTCTAGCTGCTGCGCAACAGCCGTATGACTATGACTTTTTGGCCAGTAAGCCAGAGGGAGTGGATGTAGAAGGCTATTTGTTCCCTGATACCTACAACTTTTTTATCACCGCTACGCCGACAGAAGTCATCACCACCATGCTGGATCACTTTGATAGTAAATTGACGGCAGAGCTGCGCAGTGATATCGCTGAGCAACGCCGAACGATTCATCAGGTAGTGACCATGGCTAGTATTGTCGAGCGAGAAGTCCAGACGGAGCAAGACCGCCGGCTGGTGGCGGACCTGTTCTGGCGCCGCTTAGATATTGGCATGGCGCTGCAGGCGGACTCGACCGTTAACTACATCACCGGCAAAAAGACACCAGCTATTTCTTTTGAGGATCGGGATATCCAGTCACCCTACAACACCTATCAGAACCCCGGCCTGCCCCCAGGACCCATCTCAAACCCTAGTCTGTCGTCACTATCAGCTACCGCCAATCCTATTGCTAACGACTACTGGTATTTCTTAACCACACCAGAGGGTCAGGTGGTCTACAGTAAGACGCTCGAAGAACACAACGCCGCTAA
>CAZJZH010000059.1:0-3206 GCA_964550465.1 uncultured Gammaproteobacteria bacterium | reverse complement strand
CCGTTGTCATTTCACTGGGGGGATCAATCGTGGTGCCAGAAGTTGGTCATATCGATTGGCAGTTCCTCCGCCGCTTTAAAAAAATTATTGACGCTCAGATTGCTGCGGGCACCCGCTGCATCATGGTGGTCGGTGGGGGAAAGACCTGTCGGCTCTACCAACAGGCGGCTAGTAAGGTTAGCCAGTTGGTTGATGAAGATTTAGACTGGCTAGGTATTCACGCCACACGGCTTAATGCTCACTTGCTGCGCACTATCTTTCGCGATGTAGCGTACCCAAAGATCAACACCCGGCCGTTGTCCCGCCCGGCCTTTGATCAGCCGGTGCTAGTGGCCGCTGGTTGGAAGCCGGGCTTTTCTACTGACTACGACGCGGTCCAGTTGGCGATTGGCTATGGCGCCACTGAAGTTATTAACCTTTCCAATATTACTTACGTCTACGACGCTGATCCAGCGGAAAATCCACAAGCTAAAAAAATGCGGCGGGTCAGTTGGCCGGATTTTCGCGCCATGGTTGGGGACACCTGGTCGCCGGGTGGCAACTTTCCTTTTGATCCTATTGCCTCAGCCTTAGCAGAGAAGCATAACTTGACTGTTCACGTCATGGATGGTCGCAATACTGCCAATTTGAGCCGCTACCTGCGGACTGGCCAGTACCAAGGCACTACTATCCACCCAGTCTAGACCTCGCTACCACCACTACCCATAGCAGACCATATTCTTGACAGTTTTGTGTATCCGTGATATATTTCCGGTACTAAACACAGAGCTTGTCCTTGTTTAGCATATTTTCGCTAAATAAAGGGATTTTTTATGGAAAACGTAACTGCAACAACCAGCGTCAGTTTCGCCGATCTGCTTGATCGGCTGCTTGATATGCTGTCTGAGCGGGAGCGGGATATTCTCCGCCGCCGCCACAGTTTAAAGCCAGGTGGTCGTCAGCGTAAGGAAACGCTGGAGACTATTGGGCGTGACTACAAGGTCACCCGTGAGCGGGTGCGCCAGATTGAGCGTGACGGTATTCGGAAATTGCAAGATAAAGCAACTACTGAAGAGATCACCAAACAGCTTGAGGAAATTGAAGCTGCCATGCAGCAGTTCCTCAAGAAGTACGGTGGTGCCATGCAGGAGGATCACCTGTTGGACAACCTGATCGACTTCTTTGGCATTTCTGCTCGACCAGAAGTGGGGGATACAGAAGTACTCCACCACAAGAAATCACTGGCATTTCTGATCTCAAACCTGTTGGCTGATAAGTTTGAACAGGTAGGGGATGACGACACCTTTATGCCAACCTGGAAGCTCAAAGAAGCTCCTTGGGAGTTCGTTGAGGAAGTAATTGACCAATTGGTTCAGTTAATCGAGGGTCACGGTAAGCCGTTGACCGCTGATGAACTGTTTACCACCTTGCGCAATGATGCTTCATACAGCGCCCTCCAAGAACGCTTTACTGCCCTTGACCACGTTGAGGAAGAGTTGGCGGAGCTGGACGAGACTATTCTAGCCTATCTCCGCGCCAGCAAGCGAGTAAAACAAAATCTCTTTGGCCATATTGGCTTGTCTGATTGGAACACGATTTCCCCCAAGCGGATGAACGACAAGATCTACCTGGTGATGAAACAAGCCAAGAAGCCACTGCACTTTACCGAAATCGCTGAGTTAATTAACGAAGCCGGCTTTGACCACAAGAAAGCGCTACCAGCTACCATTCATAACGAATTGATTCTGGATGATCGCTATGTCTTGATTGGTCGAGGTATCTACGCCTTGCGTGAGTGGGGCTATGAACCCGGTACGGTAGCAGACGTCATTAGCGCGCTGATTGCAAAACATGGTCCGATGACAAAGGACGAAATTATTGAAAAAGTATCTGAACAGCGCATGGTCAAAAAGGCCACCATTAATTTGGCTCTGATGAACAAAGAGCGGTTTGTCCGTCGTGACGATAAACGGTACGACACTACAACCGCCTAAGCGAAAATTGTAAGACAATTGAAAAAAACAGTTCGTGTGTTCCTGGGTTGCTACCGCCGATGCGGTGCCAGCCAGTCCACGGGCTGTTTTTGTTTTCCCGTTGGCGGCTAAATTATGATATACTACTCCTAGATTTACTATGGAAATTGTTATTCCTGTTCAATGGTTTCAGACAGTGCCTTGGGATAATCCGCTGTCAGCGGCTTGGTTTTTGTTGAGCGGCGGTGGTTGGCTGGTGGTGCTGATTATCTTAGTACTGTACTTTGGCCTGACCTTCAAAAAAAATTACACCGCCCGCAAGCGAGCGGCGCGGTTTGCTGAGTTGGAGTGGGTGCTATTGTCAGTCAATGTGCCGCGAGATAACGAGCAGCTACCAAAAGCAGTGGAGCACATCTTTACGGCGCTGGCCGGTGCCTGGAAAAAGATTGATTGGCGTGAGCGACATTTCTTGGGCAAGATCCAAGCCCAGTTTAGTTTTGAAATTATTTCTCAACAGGGTGGATTGGAGTACCTCATTCGCTGCCCGCGCCAGTACCGTGACCTGGTTGAAGCGGCAGTCTATTCTCAGTACGCTAGCGCCGAGATCAGCGAGGTACCAGACTACACCGAGCAGTATGCAGAGCTGCAGTGGCCGATTAACGACCGCGGCTACGATATCTGGGGGGCAGAGTTTGTCCAGTTTCGAGATTTTTATTACCCTGTCAAAAGCTGGGCTCACTTCGGTGAAGACGCTGAAGGCTTCCAAGACCCGGTTTATACCATGCTGGAGAACATGTCCCGTCTGGGTCCAGGTGAGGAATTTTGGTACCAGGTGGTGGTCAGTCCAGCGCCTAACAGCTGGCAGGCCGAGGGACACAAGTTTGTCAAAAAATTACTGGGCAAAATGCCAACTGCTCAGAAAGGGATTTTTTACACCCTGCTGGGGTTTATTCACGACGCCTTTGCTGCCATTGTTGATACACTGATCCCGCCGTTTGAGGGTAAGGGGGGAGATGATGATAAAGATGAGGACGAGCTGGTCAGCAAGGAGCGACAGGTGATTGAAAATATCCAGGAAAAAATTTCCCGCACCGGCTTTCACACCCGCATGCGGGCCGTCTATATTGCTCGTAAAGAAATATTTAATAAGAATAAGGTTAAAGAGGGGTTCTTGGGCGCTCTGCAACAGTTTACGGACCTGTACTCAAATGGCTTTATTCAGCATCCGGACAGCAAGGTGTCGAGCTCGCATGT
>CAZJZH010000058.1:0-5008 GCA_964550465.1 uncultured Gammaproteobacteria bacterium | reverse complement strand
GGTGAATGGGCGCGATGAGAAAAATCTTTTTACCAAACAGTCGCTTAGAGGTCAACTGTAGGGCGGTGGAGAAAATTTCTGCCATCAGTACTAGGGCAATGATAGGAAAAATGAAAATAGTATCTGTCAAAAAGACAATCACCGACAGTGTGACAGTTAAGCCTAAAATGCCCGTCTCTGTCATATAAAACCGCGCTGGTGGAATATTAAACCACAGGAAGGCCAATAAGGCACCAGCCACCACCCCGCAGAATGCCGCCAAATCATACTGCCCTTGAGCAAAAGCAATAGCACCATAGGCACCAAAGATGGTGGCAAACACGCCCCCAGACAGCCCATCAATGCCGTCAATAACCGTGCCGGAAAAAGTCACCAGCATCACCCCGACAAACAGTGGGATATACCACCAGCCAAGTTGCCAATCACCGACAAACGGCACATGGATAGACTGCCAACCCAGTTTGGAATAAAACCACCAGGCGCCGATCAGGCCAATCACCATCACTACAAAGGCCCGGTGACGAAACCGAATACCAGCGCCCTTGCCAGCATCCCCCACCTGCTTAATGACTAAAATATCATCAATCAATCCCAGCACCGAGGCAGCTACTAAACTAAATAGCGGGATCCAGGTCTGTGAACGACTGATGAAGTTCCACTCAGCGGCACTAGCCTCTGGCCACAGTAGACTGACTAACCACAGCCCACCAGCCACGAGCAGTGTCGTCACCCAGATCAGTAACCCTCCAAGCCGTGGCGTGTTGACCTCGCGATCTTTATGTAATTTATTAAACAGTGGCGTGCCCTTACCATCCGGCGCCGTCGTCCGGGCTTTTTTCTTCCAACACTTATACTTATACAAATAATGCGTCAGCAGTGGTGTCCAAGCCAGGGCGACCACGAAGGCCACGGTGGCCACGACTGCTACACGAATGACAGGAAATAATTCCATAGACTGATTTAGCCGTTAACCCAAATAAGTAAACTAGTGGCGATCAAGACCAGTACGCTGACCGCGCTGCTAGTAGTAGCTAAAAAATACGCCACCACCCGCAGCTGCTTATAGACCAACAGTAGCAAGCTACCATTGACCAACCACAGAAAGGTACCGACCACTGGCATAGCGTACAGCTCGTACCACTGACCAATCAAGTCAATACCAAAGTAGATCGAGTAGTGAATAATCATTGGCTCGGGCCGCGGCGCGACAAACACTATCAGCGCACCATAGGCAGCCAACAGCACAACCGCGGCAAAGAAAAACAGTACCACTACCAGCGGATCCTGAATAAACATGATTCGTACCCGCTCACGCAGCTGGAGCCAAGCAATACTGGGGGAAAATGTGGGCATAGCTCTATTGTACCACAGGCCCGGCTGACAGACGAGCTAGGACCGCCCCGCTTGCTCAACCGCTACCACGACCGTCTCAACCACATGGTCGATGTCATACTTGCTTGTCCGCTTGCCTAAGCTGAAGCGCAGACTACTTAAAATGTCTTGTTTGGGTAATCCTAGAGCAGTCAGTGTCTCAGATAGCTCCACCTTCCCCGCCGCGCAGGCAGAACCCAGCGAAATACCAATGCCCTGCATGTCCAGCAGTGTCATCAGCGCTTCACCATCCACGCCGGTAAAGCACACATTGCAGATGTTTGGCAGACAGGTATCCAAACTGCCATTTAATTTTGTCTGTGGTATTTTTTTGTGCAGCTTGCGCCACAGTCGATCGCGCAATTTCTCTATCCGGTTGCTATCCTTACGCCAGTCAAACTGCCGAATATACTTCAGCGCTGCTCCAAAACCAGCCACCAGCTGTACCGGCACAGTACCTGACCGCAGGCCATATTCTTGCTCACCGCCAAAGGTGATGGGCGTCAACGGTGTATCGGCCCGGACGATTAATGCGCCCACGCCTTTTGGTCCATAAACTTTATGGGCTGAGCACGACACCATATCAATCGGCAGTTTCTCCAGTGAAATATCAAAAAATTGAATGGCTTGAGTGGCGTCAGTATGCAAGAAAATCCGGTGCTGCCGGTCAGTGTTGATAGCGGCAATAGCCGGGGCAATTTTCGCCACCGGTTGGACAGTGCCAATTTCGTTATTGGCATACATCAAAGACACTAACACTGTCTGGTCGGTAATGGCTTCAAGCACATCCGTGATAACCACTCGCCCTGTTTCATCAACCGGTAAGTAGGTGACGGTGGCCTGACCGGACTGCTCTAAAGCTCGGCAGGTAGCCAAGACGGACGGGTGCTCAATGACTGAGGTGATGATATGCGGCTGCGGAGCCGATACGCCAGCGATCAGACCGCGGATAGCCAAGTTATTGGCCTCAGTAGCGCCACTGGTAAAAATAACCTCTGTCCGTTTACAGCCAAAAAAGGCTGCCAGCTGGTCGCGCGCCACATCAACCGCCTGAGCTGCGTCCTGACCGTAGCGATGAATCGATGACGGATTACCAAACAAACCCCTCCAAAGCGGGTCCATGGCTTTTTCCACCGGTTCTGCTACCGGGCTGGTGGCGGCGTAGTCGAGATAGACTGAGCGTCGTTGTGGATATTCTGGATACATAGACGAATAAAAAAGCTACCGATACGGCTGGCAGGCGTGCCTACCAACCGAACCAGCAGCCCTGGCTGTTACGGTAAGAATTTCTGCACCTTACGCTTGATACCCCAGACCCGCAGGCCAAAGTAGATAGCAAAGACGCCGTACAGGACCAGCAGGAAGACGGCCAATGCCACTAACAGCGGCGGGTAGAAGAAAATCAAGACCGCAAAGATAATGGCAAAAATACCATCAAGAATGAGTAAGAAAATGACCTCATTGAGGAATGAATGAAACCCGGCAGTGACATCGCGCATAGGAGTATGTGTTATGAGTTACCTAGACCCTTAATAATAATCATCATTGGTTGACCGTTGTAAATATCACCGTCGTTCCAGTCATGAGTAGCGTTAATCAGCGTCTGCTGTGGATAGCGATATCCCCGACCCACCCGCGTACCCGGATCATTGGTGATAAAGTCCGTCTCTGTGTACCCACGCACCACTAACATGTGATAGAGGGGCCCTGCTCCGGTGAAGTTGGGGTTATTAATGTCTTGCCCGGTCAGCGGTAAGATAATCAAATGCCCTTGAGCCAGCTGCCGCTTAATCTGCTCAGCAGTCACCTCTGTACTGACAACAGCTTCTAGACCAAAATACTCACGAGCCATGATGGCCACTGATTCAGTATCGATCGACAGTGTTTCACCAAAGCGCTGCAACTCCCAGGGCTCTACTGCTCGCAACCGCCGCTCCATCTCTGCCTCGTCCAGGGCATAGCCCTTAAAGTATGACTCGACCATCACCAGTGAAGCCTCTTCACAGGCATCTTGGAAATAGGCTTCTTCCCACTGACCAAACGGTGCCTGGCGAGCAAAGCCTACGCTGTCGTAATCAACCGCTGCTGGCAATGATGGTAGTGTCTCCACTACCTCTGTCTCGGGACTAGCTGATGATTCCTCACCCGGCTCCTCTACCGGCGCTGCAGCCGCCTGATCGTCTGTGGACTCAGGAGATGGTGACTGATCCTCTGCTGTTACTGGTGGCAACGTCGCAGTGCCCTCATAAGTTGGCGCGACCACTGGCGGCGTTGACAGTGAATAGCTATACCAACCAATAGCCGCCACAATCAGGGCCGCTATACCAATCAGTAAGCCTTTAGCGGTTTTAGTCATAATACTAGTATATCGCTGTTAAACAGAAAATAAAAGTTTTCTAAAATGAGCTGTATCCAAGCCGACAAATAATCCTATTAAACAGTAATAATTCGCCATATACGGCACTGCGGCAGGCAGACTAGGCAACCATAAGGGAATAACCCGCGACATCCTCTACGTCTATCGCATCTATTATACAGGCGGCAATAACCCGCGGCATCCGCCGCTGCGCGGCGTTGCGCGGGTCCACTGACACACCGCAAGGTGTGTCAGTGGAAAGTAAAGACCCCTCCTGATAGGGAGGGGTCAGTGTGGACGGTCTGATGACCGTTGGAGGCGTATGTGCCCCCAGCCGAGGAACTAGCCGATGCGCGTCAGACCGTGACGAATATTGAGGTCTTTGGCGCCGAGCGAAACGTGCTCGTCGAGGTTGATGCAGCCGCCGGTGTCCGCCAGATTGGACTTGCCGAAGTCGTCGATGTTTCCGTTGCCGACCAAATTCCACTTCGTCCACTTGCGATGTTCGTGACGTTTCATAGATGAAACTCCTCATCTTGTGTCCCACGCGGGACTGGTTAAAGTACTAAAATTCAGCATATCGCCATATCTCCAACCCGTCAACCCATACCTATTGACAGATATCCACAGGTTGGCTATACTGGGCTCACAACAAATTATTGTCCTATTGTTTAAGTCATTAGTACGGTATGGCACATAAAAAGGCGGGAGGCTCAACCTCCCTGGGCCGAGACTCGATTAGTAAGCGACTCGGCGTCAAACTCTATGCTGGACAAACCGCTAAAGCGGGCGCTATTTTGATCCGCCAGCGCGGTAACAAGTTCTGGCCAGGCAAGAATGTCCGCCAAGGTGGTGACGACACTCTCTTTGCCACCGCTCAAGGTATCGTCAAATTCTACCAGCGCAAAGCTCGCGGCTTTGATGGCAAACTACGTCTACGCAAGTTTGTCAGCGTGATCGGTGAATAATTCAACCTGACTACTATCAAAAAACCTGCGGAGTAATCCGCAGGTTTTTTAGTTACAGGACGGGAATGAGGAAATTATACCAGGGTGTTTTTCTATAAAAGATATTGGTCTTCACAGTGCTCTGGGGGTCCGGGGGGAGCATATCGCCCGAAGCCCACCGCTGGGTGGGCAGCGTCGCGGGCGATGAGCAGAGCGGCGGCAGGCCCGCACTTCGTTCCGCTTCGCGGAACTACGGCGGGTAAAGCGGTGGCCTACCTAAGGCTTTCTTGTCCGCCGAATCCTGCGAAGCAGGAGAAGGCGGATGGTTACTTTT
>CAZJZH010000057.1:0-5189 GCA_964550465.1 uncultured Gammaproteobacteria bacterium | reverse complement strand
ATAATAATCTCCAAGTGCAGCTCACCCATACCACTAATAATAGTCTGCAAGGTTTCTTCATCAGAACGCACCTGGAAGGTAGGGTCTTCTTCGGCCAACTTCTGTAGCGCGATACCCATCTTCTCTTGGTCAGACTTAGTCTTTGGCTCAACCGCCACGGCGATAACTGGCTCTGGGAAGGTAATAGATTCCAAAATAACTGGGTGATTCTCATCACAGAGGGTGTGGCCGGTAAAGGTGTCTTTCAACCCAACGGCAGCAGCGATATCACCAGCGTAGACTTCATCCACTTCTTCTCGTGAGTTGGCGTGCATCCGCAAAATACGACCCAAACGCTCCTTGTTACCGGTGCTGGTGTTCAAGACATATGAACCAGACTTAATCGTACCGGAGTACACCCGGAAGAAACACAGCTTACCAACAAACGGGTCAACTGCAATCTTAAAGGCCAAGGCAGCAAATGGCTCGTCATCACTGGACTGGCGGACCATCTGTTCTTCTTCGTTATCTACAGCATGCCCTTCAACGGCTGGCACATCTAGTGGTGATGGCAGGTATTCAACCACCGCGTCAAGCAAGAACTGGACGCCTTTGTTTTTCAAGGCTGAACCGGCTAGCACTGGCACAATTTGGTTGTTACTGACTGCTTTACGCAGAGCTGCCTTCAACTCATCAATAGATAGTTCTTCACCGCCCAAGTAGCGATTCATCAAATCCTCATCTGTCTCAGCAATAGCTTCAATCAACTGACTACGGTACTGTTCAACTTTTTCCTTCATGTCAGCTGGTACTTCCTGGTCTTCGTACTTGGTACCCATATCATCTTGATAGACGCGGGCCTGTAAGGTGAACAAGTCAATAATGCCCTGGAAGTTTTCTTCAGCGCCAATTGGTAGCTGAATTGGATGAGCATCTTTGGTCAAGCGACTGTGAATAGACTCTAGGTCAGCGTAGAAATCTGCTCCAGTACGGTCCATTTTGTTGATGAAAGCAATACGTGGCACTTCGTACTTGTTCGCCTGGTGCCAGACCGTTTCTGATTGCGGCTCAACACCGGCCACACCATCAAAGACCACTACACCGCCATCCAACACCCGCAAACTACGCTCCACCTCAGCGGTGAAGTCAACGTGACCAGGGGTGTCGATAATGTTGATGCGCGCATCGTTCCAGAAACAGGTGGTCGCAGCTGAGGTAATGGTGATACCACGCTCCCGCTCCTGTTCCATCCAGTCCATTTCCGCCGCGCCTTCGTGCACCTCACCGATTTTATGCTTCTTACCGGTGTAGAAGAGGATGCGTTCGGTCACAGTGGTCTTACCCGCGTCAATGTGAGCGATGATACCGATGTTACGTGTTTTTTCTAAGCTGTATTCTCGAGCCATAGGATGAAATAATTAAAAAGCAAACAAAAATACACCACCGGTAACAGTGCAAAGAGACAGTGTCTGGGTAGTGTATTGGTTGGTCATAATCTTCTTAAGAGGAACAAAGGAGCGAATCAGTAAACATGTTGTAGCGCTAACGAGCAAAGTGCGCAAAGGCCTTGTTGGCTTCAGCCATTCGGTGAACGTCTTCTCGTTTCTTCATAGCACTACCTTCTTTATTGTAGGCATCCATCAGTTCTTGAGCCAGCTTCTTTGACATAGCCATCCCCTTGCGGGCCCGAGCAGCGTCAATAATCCAGCGGTAGGCCAACATGTGCTTACGGTTACCCCGGACCGGATACGGAATCTGGTAGTTACCACCACCAACGCGACGAGAACGGACTTCCAGTAGTGGCGTGACGTTACGAATAGCGCCTTCAAAAATTTCCAGCGCATCTTTCTTCATTTTTTCGGCCATGATATCAAAAGCGTCTTGAACAATTCGTTCAGCAATAGACCGCTTACCGTCTTGCATCAAGTAGTTGGTGAAACGAGTCACTGCCACGCTGTTGAATCGTGGATCTGGGTCGATAGTTCGCTTCGGAGCTTGCTTACCGCGCATAGGAATCTAAATGTATACAAAATTACTCAGCTGAAGCCTTTGGCTTCTTGACACCATAGCGAGAACGGGCCCGCTTTCGATCAGCCACCCCTTGGGTGTCATAAACACCGCGGATAACCTTGTAGCGTACACCTGGCAAGTCAGAGGTTCGACCAGCTTTAACCAAGACGACGCTGTGTTCCTGGAGGTTGTGTCCTTCACCAGGGATGTAGGCGGTCACTTCCATACCATTAGACAATCGCACACGAGCCACCTTTCGCAGGGCTGAGTTCGGCTTCTTTGGGGTACGGGTAAACACCTTTAAACACACACCACGCTTGGCTGGTGCACCATTTGGCAGGTGCGTTCGCTTGCGGTGCAGGGTATCCAAAGTAGACTGCATAGCAGCGTATTTTACCTTCTTTGGCTTTGATTTACGGCCTTTGCGAATCAGTTGGTTAACTGTCGGCATATCTGAGAGAAAATAAAAGTGCCCTAATTGGCATGCACAGAATAGCATCGGCTGGTTTTTTAGTCAATAGGCAGACGCCTGGCGGCGGATATGGGATATGAGGTATCGGATATTGAGGGCCATCATGTTTATGGGTACGGTTATTAAGGACAACACTGCATGCGGTATATCGTAGTATGCGAGGAGGTACTATAGCTTAATTCCCTGATTCCTAATGACCCTCTCCTCAATTGACAATAACTATTTCTTCGCCACTTTTGGCGCCAAAAGTGGCGCAAAAGCGCCGGGGGGGAGCATGGTCGCCGATGCATCTATCACCTGTAAATGCTTCTGACCCAGCTCGCCTCCCGGCGCGCCCATTTTGGGGCTCAGGGCGCCTACCTACCCAGAGGCGAGCTTCGGGCGAGATGCTCCCCCCGGACCCCAGGACATTTTGAACAAGTACAACTTTTTGAAATGATTGACAAAAACGACTATCTATGAAATAAATAGAGCACGTCCTTTCAAAAACCTAACTTTAGGAGGTTCGCATGTCCGATGACCAACATTCCGACCATGAAGCTGGCCGCAAGCATCTCGAGCACCTGGAAGATTTAATCGCCAACGAAGTCGCCTACATCGCGCCCATCACCGTTAGCTGCATGACCGGGGTTATCACCCGTGAGCAGGCTGAGAACGCCCTGCAGGGGTTGATTGGCAAAGGCGAGCTATCTGAAGAAGAGGCGCAAGATGCCCTGCATACCATCGATGCTTTTCCGCAAATGCAAGCCTATTTGGGTGTCCCAGACAACAGGGCGGACATACCGGAAGGCTTCCCGCCGCTACTATGGAAACTCCTTTGCAACGAAATCAGCTTCGCCGACGCCAAAGCTCAACTGCAAGTACTGCAGGGTGTCGGGGTATTCGACGAAGACGAAGCTCGCGAGCAGCTGTACGATTTGGAGACCCTACAATTTCTCCGTGACATCTTCCAAGCAGCGGAAGACTTGGGTATCGAAACCAGCTCCGAAACACCAACCACCTAACATTATCAAAATCAACACCCCACCTATTGCACAGGCGGGGTGTTTTCTTTTTCTGACATTGTTAATTGCTAATTGCCTAATTACGAATTACGATATGCTAATTTCCAGTTTCTTAATTTCTAAATTTCTATCTCCTAATGCCTGCTTTCCAATTATTAATTATGCATTATTAATTAATAATTACTACCCTCTTGCTACCACGTAGGCAAAGAAGATGACAATAAAGGCGAAGCTATACAGTAGCTCAAAGGCTAAGATGGTTAGTCCGTGTTGGAATTTTTCTTTCAGCGCAAAGTAAACCGGTGTGCCAAAAATTAACGTGCCCACCACTGCAGCAGAAAACACATACAGTAGTAACATAAAGAAGATGGCCAGCTGCTGGTTGAGCACCTCAAAGCCCTGATCAACCGTAGAGAGCAGTAAGGCAATCATGCCACAGTAGACCATCACGCCGATAATCTGTAGCAGGGCTAGCAAAGCCGGATGCGGGCCGAGTGGGTTTTTTGAAAATAACATAGAATAATTAATTACTAATGACTAATTACTAATTACTAATTGCTAGCCCCTCGCTCCATTACTACCTTAAGTGTACTTAATATGTCCTGTGTGAATGGATCACTTAAATCACCATTTTCCATCCATTCAAAATATTCTAACTCTGTCTTATTGACATCCAACTGCTTGTAACTATATCTAACATGATAATTACCTTCCTGATCAGCTAAAGTAAATGTTTTACCGGGTTCATATTCTACCACTGTATACAAATCCCACACCATATCTGTGCCACGATTTTTATACTCAGTACCAATAGTTGGCGGAAATGAGTCAGCTACTTCTTCCTCTATAGAAGGAATCCACAAATGTGTATTCTTCGGATTAGTGGTGAATTCAAAAACATCTTCAATTGGTCTATCGATAACAATGGTGACTTTATTTTCTCTCATAACAGCGTGTGTATGATCTCAATCTGTTTCCCAATTAGTAATTGGTAATTGGTAATTATCAAACAAACAACCTAGATAAGATGTTCCACCCCCAATTAAAGATGCTGCCAAAAATCGAGGCGCCGGGGATGAGTGAATCAATCAACAGTAAGCCGATGAGAATAAACGGGCCGTTCTGAGCTAAGTTCTGCTTAAACTGAGCCCAGCGGTCTGGCAGGATAGTAAATAGTAGCCGTGAACCGTCCAATGGCGGAATAGGCAGCAAGTTAAACAGCATCAGCACTAAATTGACCAACATCAGCAGGACCAGGAATTCAAAAATCAAACTGTTGGCCGGCACCAGAGCACTGGCTGAGAGGAAGCGGAAGATCAGCCCAAAGACGGCAATACTAACCAGGTTAGAGAATGGTCCGGCCATGGCCACCAGGGCTGGCCCCCATTTAGGATAGCGCAGTTTATACGGATTGTACGGTGCGGGGTTGCCCCAGCCAAAACCGATCAGCAGCAGCATCAAAAAGCCAACTAGATCGACGTGAACCATTGGATTAAGCGTCAGGCGGCCTAAATCACGGCCGGTAGTGTCACCCATGGCATAGGCCGCCGCCACGTGGGCGAATTCATGAATGGTGATACCGTAGACAACCGCTAAGGTCCACAAGACAAACAGTACGGGCTCAGAAAAGAGGGCAAAAAGCATGGGGGTTGATTTTTTTAATAATCTCTGGTAGCATCATTGTACGAAAGTTCAGTCCAATAAGCAAACTACTATGTCTCGAC
>CAZJZH010000056.1:0-5305 GCA_964550465.1 uncultured Gammaproteobacteria bacterium | reverse complement strand
CTCGTCGTCCACCGGCTGGTGTTTTTTGTAGACGTAGAGACCAGCTGACGCCAAAAGTACTAAGAAGACCAACGCGAACAGCAGTGGCACATATTGATCGGGGAAGACAGTGATTCCCACTAGTTGCACAAAAAGACATATTGCGAAGCCATCAAGCATAATCGATAAACGTTGGTACATCACATTCTCCTTTGCCTGTAAAAGGGTTAGCTCGTTGGCGTAGTCTCGGCTTGACTCTCGTCATCCACCGGCTGACACTTTTCTCTGATATAGAGGCCAATCAGCAGCAAAGTAAATAGGCTGGTCATTGCGACCAACACAATGAACTCTCGGTCAGAGAAGATCATGCTCCCCACTTCGTGCAGAAAGAAGCCTCCAACAAAACCAATAGCCAGAATGATTAAACTCCGAGACATCACACTCTCCTTTGTGTCCAGTTTATATGAAATGAACCTGATGATTGATTGTATACAAAAAAATCTTGCCTGTCAAGCTATTTACCTTTTCTTCATCTCGACCATGGTATACAACCCCCATGGTCACCACTATCCACTCATGCGCCGTTCTGGGCCTATCTGGTCGCTTAGTTGGGGTTGAAGCAGACTTATCTGCCGGTCAGCCCGGTTTTGGCATTATCGGTTTACCAGATAAATCTATCAAAGAGGCCGAGCAGCGCCTGCGCAGCGCTCTCAAACACAGCGGCATTACTTTTCCCTACACCAAACGACTGCTCATCAACCTAGCGCCGGCCAATATCCCCAAAACTGGCAGCGGTTATGACCTGCCCATCGCCGTGGCTACCTGCTGTAATATTTTACCGCAAGAAATCGAAACCACTGACAGTTTGTTTATTGGCGAGCTATCCCTAGAGGGCGCGGTCCGGCCCATCACCGGCATCGTGCCGATGGTCCAGTTTGCTGTCCAGCGGGGCTACAAACATATCTATATCCCGGCTGGCAACTTAACCGAAGCCCTGATCGTGCCTCAAGCACAGCTACTACCAGTGCGTTCACTGTCACAACTGATTGATCATCTGACCGGTAAAGCGGCCATCACGCCGGTAGTCGGCACTGGTATCACCGCTGCTCACCGCCAGTCCACCGCGACGGTTGACCTGGCTACCATCCGTGGTCAGCAGCAAGCTAAGCGCGCCCTAGAGATTGCCGCGGCTGGTAACCACAACGTCTTACTGGTTGGCCCGCCTGGTTCGGGTAAAACCTTATTAGCCAAAGCCACCCTCGGCCTGCTACCCCCACTGACGGACGCTGAAGCCCTGGAGGTTAGCAGTTTATACAGCGTGGCAGGCTTACTATCTGAGAGCCGGCCGTATTTAGTCGAGCGACCATTTCGTAGCCCTCACCATTCTAGCTCCGTCAGCGCCCTGGTGGGTGGTGGGCGCATCCCGCGGCCGGGGGATATCTCGCTGTCTCACCGCGGCATTTTATTTCTGGACGAACTGCCAGAGTTTCCCCGAGCGGTGTTAGAGGCACTACGCCAACCACTGGAAGACGGCGTCATCACTATCAGTCGAGCGGCCGGCAGCACTACCTTCCCGGCCCGCATCAGCCTGATCGCTGCTCAAAACCCTTGCCCCTGTGGCTACGCCCACGACCCGGAACGGCAGTGTACCTGTAGCCTGGTGCAAAAAGAGCGCTACCAAGAAAAACTATCCGGGCCGTTGGCTGACCGTATCGATATGCATGTCCAGGTGCCACGCGTACCGTTTGAAAAATTATCCGGCCAGGGCGATGGTGAGCCATCCGCCACGGTGGCGCAGCGGGTAATGGCAGCACGAAACCACCAAGCCCAGCGCTATGCCGGCCAACCATTTCTGACCAACGGCGAACTACCGGTTGATGGTATCACCGCCCATTGCGCCCTTGATGATGACTGTAAAAAACTAATGGCCGCGGCTATGGAACGACTGGCATTGTCCCCACGAGCCTATCACCGTGTACTGCGCATTAGCCGTACTATTGCTGACCTGGCAGCTGAGCCGGATATCACAACAGATCACCTCAAAGAAGCCCTCCAATACCGACCACAGTAGCCATAGCGTCAATGGCGCTATGGCTACAATTAGTAATTAATAATGTATAATGGATAATTATAGGCAATCCACAGTTAGCGCTTTGACAATGCGCAAAAAAAGGCGTAAAACAACACCATACTGCTAGATAGGAAGGGGAATGAGGAGATGTACGCTGTAGCAAATATCACCAAGTTCGTTCATGATCACCGAAAGGACCTAAAAAGACGGGGCCGCAAAATTCTCCACCGCGCTGGCCGCATGGCCCTGCGTGGCGGGAAGGTAATTCATGGAGTATGCATTACATATATTTTCGGCGATGACCGGTTAGCCGGACAATTCCAGCGTGAGGCAACTAGCCGAGAGCACCAGCAGCTGACCGATGAAGCGATGAAAGATTCCGGCCTGTTGCCGGATGACGACGCTGAAACACACAGTCTTGAAGACCACCCCTAGGGGTGGTTTTTCATATGCGCAGAAATAGGAAAGTTATTGACATTATGTCATCCTTTTGCTATAGTGAGCTATTCGTTCTTCACAAACAATCTCCTGAAGAAAGGGGGACACATGACTCGCCGGGAAAAGATTCAAGATGGTGCGGAAAATCTAGCCATTGGCTGCCTGCTGATTGTAGCGTTTTTCTTGCAAATTACCCTGCTTATTGGCGAGACGATCTACAGCGCTGCCCAGCTGTTGTTTCAACAGATATTCGACAGTCAGCCGGCTCGACTGGCTGGCGATGTCCTTGAGGCCCTCACTGCGATAGTAGAAAAAGTTATCGCCAAAAACATTACCAGAAAAATATTAACAGCCATTGCGCTCATCGCTCCTCTGTTCTTCTACAAAACCGTATACAATACCTACTTCGGTCCGCCGGAGGTGTTGGCCGGCTTTGCGGCAGAACGATCAACTTGGTTGGTCATTACCGTGTCTGACGCTGCCGCCCTGCTGGCCGCGCTACCAGCCCGCAAAGAGGGTCGTATCATGCAACTGGTTATGTTCCTGTGGACCTTGGCCATGGTGCTCGTATACATTGCCACTATCGTTCTGGTGTAAAGGGATCGCCCATGCACCTCTACACACGACTGTAAAACCACCCCTAGGGGTGGTTTTTCTATTTGAGACTATCTTTAATTACTTTGATTAACTCGGGGAATGTCGGGGTGACAAAGTGGCCACGATGATTGAGTATATGGAAATGAGCTTGTGGCAACTTGCGGCGATATTTTTCCGCGCTGGCTAAGGTAACAATTTTGTCGTCTGTAGAAAAAAAGAAATGAACATTATCGCACTGCTTTTCAATCTGGCTGAGGTCCGCACCAACACGAAAGCCGCCGACTAAATCCTCTGGAACAGAGCTAGCATCATGTGGTGCAGCTACCAAACAAACTGCGGCTAATTTTTTAGGGAAGGTGTTTTCTGACAACCACCGCGCCAAAAAGATGCCGCCCAATGAAAACCCAACTAGCACAACCCCGTCTCGGAGCAATGGCAGGTGGCGCTCAAAATGAATGGCCCAGTCTTTATATTTGGCGTTATCCTTTAACGGGAAGTGAGGTTGGATGACATCAAACTGTTTACAAAGTACCTTGGGCAAGTATTGCTTAAACCACCGCACTTTTGGCTCAATGGTGACAGGTCGACTCCGAAGAGCTGCCTCATAATCACGGCGCGAGCGAAAGGTCATGCCGCCGTGAATGAAAAATAGTTGTGGTTTAGCTTTAGCCATATTACATTTACAATCCAGCCTCTCGCCAGTTATTAAATTTTCTTTCTGCTAATTTGTGAATTGCCGGAAAGAGGTCTGTAATTTCTTGTTGGTGCTTCAAATTATCCCAATCTCTATTCATCACCTCCCAACCATGATCTCCTGGCTCATTATCAGGCCCCATCTGAAAAAAGGCGTACATGTCTTGTTTTCTAGTGATGCTCTCAATAGCGTAGCTGTACGCCCTACACTGTAACGGATCAACGCAAGTATACATAATCGTCAGACCGTGACCAGCAAACCCTTCGTCATTATGTAGGGTGAGTGGCGCACGCTCAAATCGTTCCAGTCTTTTTTCTGATGATTGTTCAAAAAATGATGATTCCTTCATATAAGCTTGTGGGTTTTATCATAGCAAGAAGAGGTGATTATAAAAAGCGGGCGTCAGCCCGCTCAATAATTATTAATTATGCATTATGCATTAATAATTATTGTATGTACGTCAGTGGGTTAGTTCGCACGCCATTGACTCGTACCTCAAAGTGGAGGTGAGGACCAGTTGATCGACCAGTATTACCCATAATAGCAATAGCCTGACCACGTTCAACCCGGTCACCTACACCCACATGTAGTGTATTCAAGTGAGCATAGAGGGTCTGCAGACCATTGCCATGGTCAACAATAATCATCCGACCATAGCCACCATTCCAACCACTGGTTTCTGCTCGCGTCACCACACCGCTCTCAGCCGCGTAAATCGGTGGTGATTCACGTGAGGCAATGTCCATACCAGTGTGTCGCCAACCAAAGTACTGCGTGATGCGCCGCGTAGTAGTGGGCCACAGTAGGCGAGTACCAGCATCAACCGAGGCTGCTTCCGGTGCTGCACCAACGTAACTCCGCACCGGTACCACTGGCTCGACTGGCTCGATAATCTTTTTGACTGGCGCTACGTACGTTGGCAGCTTGCGCCCCTCTGGGATAACCAATTCATCGCCAATACGTAACGAATCTTCATCCAGTAAATCATTAAAGGCAATGATGTCGCTGGACTCCACATCGTAGTCCTGAGCAATCTTGGCCAGTGTATCACCACGCTTAACGGTGTGTTTAACACCAGTGGTCGGCAAGATAGTTAGCTGGTCACCAGGACGAATGTAGCTGCGCTCAGTCAGATTGTTCTCCCACAAAATAGTATAGACCGACACGCCAAACTTTTCCGCGATCTGACCAATGGTATCACCCTCTTGAACAGTGTATGTTTCTTCATCAGTCCGTGGCGCGGTTGATGGCGCGCTGTCAGCACTGGGGGATAGATCTGGCTTAACCACTGCCGCCCCACCTTGGACCAGCGAAGTACCATCGTCATCAACAGCAAACGGCCTGGTGGTGGTTTGCCCCACCGTGTAACTGAGATAACTATCAATTTGTGGTGTTTCAATATAGCCAGCCTCCTCTTCGACATATCCTAGTTCATTACCACCGACCAGTGCGTAGAGAATGGTCTGCTTGCCAAAGTCTTCATCGCGAAAGCCGGCCACCCGCGCTTGGATATTATCCACTACCAC
>CAZJZH010000055.1:0-5679 GCA_964550465.1 uncultured Gammaproteobacteria bacterium | reverse complement strand
GGAGTTACCCCTGTATTACTACCAGTAGTATAGCGCTTTTTCCACTTTTGTCAAGAGGGGTTTTGCCCTTTTGTCCAATCTGTGGTTAAGGTACAATAGTAATACCTATGGCTGATAAAAAAACCCAACAACCAGTGGCGGTTGAAGAAATTCTTGAGGCAGCACAGCGCTTCCATCCGGAAGCGGATATTGATGTTATCCGCCTAGCTTATGATTATGCCCAAGATGCTCACCAAGGCCAAAAGCGCATGACCGGTGAGCCATATTTTGTTCATCCGGCTAATGCCGCTTTGTTGTTGGCTAAGACTGGCATGAGTCCAGACACGGTGGCAGCAGCCTTGCTTCATGATGTGCCAGAAGAAACAGACAAGACCATCGATGATATCACCAAAGACTTTGGGGCAGATATTGCTTTTGTGGTGGAAGGGGTGACCAAGGTGGGTAAGGTTAAGTATCGCGGGGTGGAGCGCTACATCGAAAACCTGCGCAAAATGTTTGTGGCCATGGCGGTCGACTTGCGAGTGATCGTTATTCGCTTTGCGGACCGGATTGATAACCTGCAGACGTTGCATATCCACCCACCGGACAAAGCCAAGCGGATTGCTCTGGAGAGTTTGGAGATTTACGCGCCCATTGCTAATCGCTTGGGTATGAATGAGTATAAGGATATGATCGAGGACACGGCTTTTCGCTATGCCTTTCCCGATGAGTACCAGTGGGTGATGAATGTAGCCAAGCAACGACGGACGCGGCAAGAAAAATACCTGCGCCGAGTTCAAAAACAGTTGGAGCAACAACTCCAAGGGGATCAATTCACAGATTTTACTATTACTGGTCGAGTGAAGCACTTGTACAGCCTCTACCAGAAGTTGATGCGTTACGATGGTGATGTCAATCGCATTCATGACCTAGTGGCTTTGCGGGTGATCGTTAACACCGTGTCGGACTGCTATCGCGTCTTGGGGGTGATTCATCAGCTCTGGACACCTATTCCCGGTCGCATCAAAGATTATATCGCTCAGCCAAAAGCTAATGGCTATCAATCATTGCATACCACTGTCACCACCAAAGACCAGCAAGTGGTAGAGTTTCAGATTCGGACTGGGGAGATGCATCGTCAGGCCGAGTTTGGTGTGGCGGCGCATTGGCAGTATGACGAAAAGAAGGGTGGAGCTAGTTATCGTCCGGACAAGGCCATGGATTGGGTCCAAGAATTGACTGAGTGGAGTAAGGAAATTGCTGAGAATCAAAAAAACTTAGAGCGGCTGAAGGTGGATGTTCTCAAAGATCGCATCTTTGTCTTCACGCCTAAGGGTGATGTGATTGATTTACCAATGGAGAGCACGCCGGTTGACTTTGCCTATGCTATTCATACCGATATTGGTAACAAGTGTAGCCGCGCCTATGTTAATGAACAGCAGGTGGCGCTAGATCACCAGTTAAAGAATGGCGATATCGTAGAAATTTTGATGGACAAAAATCGCAAAGGGCCAAACCCTGATTGGCTCAAGTTTGTTAAAAGTAGTTCAGCTCGTAACCGCATTCGAGCCGCCAGTAATGAGCGGCGTAAGTCGTTTATTGGCAAGATTTTAGAGAAGTAGAGATGAGATATCAGATATGAGATATGGGGTTTTGTCGCCCTGAGAGGGTTGCTGTAGCTACTATATATCCCATAATCCCATATCTGATATCTGCCGTGTCTTTGCTTTTCTTCCCCAGCCTCTGTATACTCTGCCTGTATGAAAGTATTCCCAACTGTTGCTCTGATTGGTCGGACTAATGTCGGTAAGTCGACACTGTTCAACCGATTAATTGAACAACGCAAGGCGCTCGTTTCGCCTGAATCCGGCACTACTCGTGACCGTAATTTTGGTGTGGTCCACTGGCGCGGTAAGCGGTTTAATTTGATTGACACCGGCGGGCTGGACTTGGGCTATCTACCAAAAACCAAGCTGCCGAAGAAATTGAAGTTGTCTGAACGGGTTGACCCAGATGATTTGATTGAGACCAATATCATCAAACAGGCAGAGATGGGGATTAAGCAGGCTGATTTTTTGATGATGGTGGTTGATGGTCAAGCCGGCTTGCAGCCAGAAGACCGCACTGTGGCCAACATCATCCGCAAATCCGGTAAACCATATTTGTTAGTTGTGAATAAGCTTGGTAATGTGGCCGAAGAAACCAGCGCTTGGGAGTTTGCCCAGTTGGGCTTAGGTGACCCAGTGCCGATTGCCGCCATCACCGGCCGCGGTACTGGTGAGTTGTTAGATATCTTATTGCCTCAGTTGAAGTTTAGTCCTGGTCGGTATGCAGCTGAGCCAGAGCGGATTAGTGTCAGCTTCATTGGTCGGCCCAATGTCGGCAAGTCTTCTTTGCTCAATAGCATCTTAGGTGAAGAGCGGGTGATCGTCTCACCCTTTGCTGGTACGACCCGGGAAGCTCAGGATGCAGCCTTCAATTACAAAGACCATGAATTTACTTTGATTGATACAGCCGGTATTCGCCGCAAGAGTCGGGTGGCACCGGGCTTGGAGCGGGCCGGGGTCAAACATTCGTTTCGTAATTTAAAAGCCTCAGATGTGGCGGTGTTGGTGGTAGATATTAGCCAGCGTATCAGCGCTCAAGACACTAAGCTGGCGCAGGAAATTATCGATGCCAACTGTGGACTGATTATTGTAGCTAACAAGTGGGATTTGATCCCAGACAAAGACACCTATACGCAGGATCGGTATGTCAAATACATCCGGGCACAGTTCCCGTCACTGCACTGGGCACCGATTGCCTTTACTTCCGCCAAGACCGGCCGTCGGGTGACTGGTATTTTGGATGAGGTCATCGCTATTCATGCTGAGCAGCGCCGGACGGTGGCGCCAAAGAAGCTTGAATTGATTTTGAAAAAAGCAGTCAAGCGTCATCTGCCAGCCCAGGCCAAAGGCCGCGCCCATCCCTATATTTACACGCTGCAACAGACGGGTACGGAACCACCGCGGTTTGAACTGTTAATTCATCAGAAAGCCCAGCTGCACAAGTCATATTTACGGTATTTAGAAAATCAAATTCGCCAGGAGGTGGGTTACATTGGCACGCCGATTATTGTGACTCAGCGGTTTTATAAGAAGTAGGGAGGGTAGCAGTAATTAACCCGCCTTCTCCCGCTTCGCGGGATTCGGCGAGGCAAGTAATTAGGATAACGTCGTATACCGTATGCGGTATGTCGTATGTAAGGAAGTAACACAGAAAAGAGAAAGGAAAAAGACATTGGTGTGAGCCAATGTCTTTTGGGATTTTGACTAGACGCGTTGCAGAGGTTCCCGCTCTACATTTTTCTCGTCATCTTGTAGTGCAATTTTAAAGCCAGGGGTCATGAAGCCATCACGGTACAAGCCGAGATTGCCGGACTTTCCCGTGATTAGTTGCCTGACCGCTTCAATATCATCGTCGGGAAGCGCGAAGGATACTTCGCCTTCTTTGGGGTGAATAAAGGTCAGCTGCGTGTCATTGCGAATGCCGATTTGCGCCTGGTCTTTCTCGTCACTCAATTTTTTGGGGAAAGAAGCACAAAAGATTTCAGCTTCGGTTTGTGGCTCAGCAACCAAGCTGACACCAATCAACTGACCGTCTTTCTTCAGTAAAGAGCAGGTTGCTTCAATATAGGCCATCAGAACATCCTTTCACTAGGCGAGTTGTTAAAAGGGCTATGTCGATTGCGCTACCGTCAGCTCAAATGAGGCCTTGACAGTAATAGGATAGATTATCAAAAATAAAATTCCTGTCAAGGTTTTTCAAAACAATAGCGACAGAAAAAGTTACTCAACAAAACTCAAATTAGCCGCCGCTTCACCCATAATGACCACGATATCTGATTCAGCTATATTAAAGACCCAGCTTGGTACATTTGTGGCCACGTTGGCTGACAGCTCTTCAGTTAGATAGGTGATAGTATCGAGTTCCGCTTCATCAGATAGATTGTAAATGACGGTTCGTTCAAAGTCGCGGAATGGGGCGTTGCCGGTCGTTGGTACGTCAAAGCCGAGGCTGTCTAGGTGGCTCTGAGTTTGCCCAGCTAAGCCGGAGACAAAGGTGCCGTTGCGTATTTCAATTGATACATTTTCTTTAGTGGCCTGCTTGAGTAGCTGTTCCTTTTCTTCATCCACTACCGGCTCTGGCTCAGCCTGGTTGGTTACCACGGTGGCAGCATCAGTGTCTTGACCCAAGATATTGGCTACCAGATCACGGATAGCATCAAAATTACCACCTGGTGGCTGGAGGAGAAAGGCGCCATCTTCGCCAATGACTACTTCCAGATGGCCACCTGGCCCTTCGGTCAGGCCGTGACTGATGATAGTATCTCGGTCCACGTCTTTAACCATATTAGCTAAGCGCAGTAACTCCCACAGCTCCATATTGGTAGCGACGTGATCAGTGTACTGACCGTACAGCTTGCGGAAGGTTAACGGGTTAATCAGGTTGCCAAATGACAAGACTTTTTCTTTGGTGGCTAGGATAACTTTCTGCTGCCGGCGACTACGAGCAAAGTCTGAGCCTTCGCCATTGTTACCATGACGGCTGCGGGCAAACTGTAGGGCTGTTTCACCATCCATTTTCTGACAACCTTCTTCAAAGCGAATGGTTTGAGTGCCGTAGTCAGCAGTGGGGTACTGGTAATCGGTAAAGGTGTTGTCGACACAGACCTCAATGCCACCAAATTCATCGATAAATTCACGGAAGCCAGCGAAATCAACCCTGACGTAGTAATGGATTGGTACGGCAAAAACAGAAGAGATAGTCTGGGCAGCTAGTCGGGGACCGCTACCCGCTTCTTTGACTTCACCGTAAGCATTAGCATTGTTAATTTTACGCCAACCGTAGCCAGGAATCGGGATGACTAAATCACGGGGGATAGACAGCAGGGCTACTTGCTTGGTTTCCGGATCCAAGCTGGCTAAAATAATCGTATCAGTCAGGTATGGTCCATCATGACCCAAGCCACCCATACCAAGCAGGAGAAAATTGATTCGCCCGTCTGCCTCACCGGCTAACTCCTTGTCACCACTGGTGACCAATCGCTTGATCTGCGTCCACAGTCCCGGTTGTTCAGCGGCTGCGCCGTCCGCGTCAGCCTTACCACCGCTCGTAATGATAATGCCACCGACAATCACCACGGCAATCAAAAAAAGAATGGCCCAGGTGGTGCGCCGACGCCGTCGAGGCGGCAGTTGGTCAGGTGGTGGCAGTGATGGTTGTTCACCGCTGTCACTAGCCATCTTTGATAAATCAATTTGAATTGTGTCCATGGGCAGTATTATACCTTAGCTGTTGGTTTTGGGGCAAGTATTGGTCATTTGATTTTTAGGTCTATTGCTGGTAGACTGGGGATTACTATTAGCATAATTTAGCTATGCTTTTTTGGAAACATCGCGCTAAACAAATTAGTCAGAACGAGCAAGTTCAGAGCACTGCTAGCTTTGTCATTGAGGTGGTGAAGGTGGTTGTTATCTCGCTGGCCATCATTTTGCCGGTGCGCTATTTCTTGATCCAACCCTTCTACGTCAAAGGCGCGTCGATGGAGCCAAATTTTGAGAATCATGAGTATCTGATCATCGATGAAATCTCTTATCGTTTCAACGAACCAGAGCGCGGTCAGATTGTCGTCTTTCGTCCGCCGACCGGGGTGAATGA
>CAZJZH010000054.1:0-5955 GCA_964550465.1 uncultured Gammaproteobacteria bacterium | reverse complement strand
TGGAAAAGTGCTTTTTGTACACCTGACTGATAATATCAGCCAGCCGATCAGCCGTCACAATTGGCTGGGTCGCCCGCTCAGTCAGTAGTGCCTGAGCAATCGGCCGCGCCAGTCGTTCATTACCACAGATAGAAAATAGCTCTTGCAGCTTCTCCGCTGACCAACTATTAACTACCTCTGCAGCAGTGACTGTTTGTTCGGTGGTGTCAAATCGCATGTCGAGCGGACCGGCACTGCTGAACGAGAAGCCGCGCCCCGCATCCGCCAGCTGATCAGATGATAAGCCCAGATCAAGGACAATGCGATTAACATGATGAAATCCTGTTTGTTCACACAATTGACGAATATGAGCAAAAGACCCGTGAATGGTCGTAACGTTGGCTAATGAAAATTGTTGACTGAACCGATCAATAGCAGCGGCATCACGGTCAATGGCTAGAACGCGACCGGTTGGTCCCACACGTTCTGCCAATGCTTGCGTGTAGCCTCCCCCACCCAAGGTACCATCAACCACCGTTTCACCGGGTTGCGGATTAAGCTGCTCCAATACTGCCTCAAGCAGTACTGGTACGTGGACCGTCTCTGTCATAGTACTTAGACGCCCAGTTCGGATAACTGTTCAGCAATCTGGCCGCTCTGGCCCTCTACCCCATCACGGTACTTCTGCCAGGCAGCTTCGTTCCAGATTTCTACACGGTTATACAAACCAGCTACAATCACCTTCTTATTGACACCAGCAAAGGTGCGTAGGTACTCGGGTAAAACGATCCGACCCTGCTTATCAACCGTCACATCCATAGCGCCAGCTAACATGAATCGAGAAAAGGCGCGAGGGTTAGCCTGGGAAATAGGTAGTTCAGCCAATCGCGCAGCCAGCTTCTTCCACTCAGCTGCCGGATAAACCACTAAACACCCATCCAGCCCCTTGGTGACCACTGCCTTGGCCAACTGTGTGCGGAACTTGACGGGAATAGCTAATCGGCCTTTTTCATCAACAGTATGGGCGTATTCACCAATAAACATATATGCACAGGCTGGGTGTGGATATCTCCACTTTCCCCCACTTTTTACCACCTGATTCCATTATACACCACTTGAGCATTCTTTGCAACCACTGAGGGTTATCCACACGAGAAGATGCGAGATATGCGATATGGGATATCTGATATTGATGAGCAGTATGCGGATTGTCCATACTATTTCCGCATATCTCATGTCTCATATCGCTACATTAAAAAACACCCAGTATTCCACTAGGTGTCAATTGTTAATTACTTGCCTCGCCGAAGCTTTAATGTAGGCGGGCCTGCCTCGCCGAATCCCGCGAAGCGGGAGAAGGCGGGTTAACTGTTAGTAAATTTCCTCCTTCTTCTCTCGCATAAAGCCAAACCAGTCTTCGAGAGCGTCAAGCATGATCTTTAGTGGTGCCTCAATGATAAAGTCCAGCAAGAAAATAAAGACATTAATCTTTGACAGCTTAAACGACAACCAGTGGCCCAAGCGAATAACGGGGATGGTGAAAAAATCAAACAGCAAATTAATAAAACCATCTTTGTTTTCCAGTACCACTAGATCACGGGCGCTGGTCCGAATACGAATAGTAAAGAAGCTGACCACTGAGAGGAAGAAGATAAAGATACCACCAGAAACGATGTTGAAGTTTAATTGAATCAAGGCGTAGATAACTACACCAAAGGTGATGCCGTAGGTGATGAGGTAAAACAGGTTGTAAAAAAACTTAGCTAATCCGCCACGCACCACGTTGTGGCGGATAGTGTAGCGTGGCTGAACCGTCACTCCCCGCTGCTGATAGACGATATCTTTCACCTCAGTAATAATTTTTTCCGTGTTCTCATCTTTAGGCACCCGGATAAACAAACTAGCGATAAACATCAGGAACGGCGGAAAGAAAACATTAATAGCTAACGTGACGTAGTTAATATGTCCTTCCAGTAGCAAATCAACTGGCGCCTCCAGTACAAAGGCGATCAACATCTTAGTGACAAAGATGTAGATAATACTGCGAATAACGGAGCGAATCACCTTGGAGCGTGTCTCCTGATAGCGCTTACTACACAGAGCGGAGATCTCAGACTCCAGTAGCCGTGGCCGACTCAAGACCTCTTCGATCTTATCTTGATTGACGGTCAGTACATCACGCAAGATGATGAAATAAACGGCGTAGCGGCGGGCAATCTTGTTCAGCTTATTACTCAACCGGTGGTTCAAAAAAGCATCCATCTTGGCCTTTTCGCTATCCCACCGACCGATCAGCTCTCGAATAGCAATGCCATCAGTCTGCTGGCTAAACAAGCCCGGTACTCGCACAGACAGTAAATAGTAGTATAAAATAGACTCATCAGAGCGGAACAAGGCTCGTAAGCCGGCTAGGTGCAGCAAAGCGCTCTGCTGCTGTGGCGTTAAGCTGTCTGGCAGGGCGACATCACGCTCCAGCACTGACTGCATGGTACTGACAATAGCTGAGCGCTGTTGAAAGTTATACAGTGTCTCCTCAATCTCACAGGCGGCAATCTGTAGCCACCAACTCATAATATTAAAGGCCTTGCGCCCCTGATAGCGCGTCACTACTTCGCTATTGATCAAAATATACTTATCCAACACCGCGTCCAGTTCAGCTGCTTTACGCTGTGGCACGGTACTGTTGGGTAAATAACGCAGACGAATCAACTCTTGCACCAGCGTCATGCCTAGGTCTTCGCGCCGGCGCTCAATCAAGACTAATCGCTTCAAGGCTCGATGAATAGCCGCTTTACGCAGCAAATGCTCTTCTGCGTAATCAACTGCTACGCGCAGTTTTTCATACAACAGCGTCACCTTGCCTAGCGCTTGGTTAACACTGATCTTTTCATCGTCATCCTCTGCCCCCTCAATTTCTGCATAGCCTTCTGGGATAGCAAACGTCTTAGCCATCTGGCTAATTTCTTTGGGAATATATCGTGATGATTCAGCCATAGTATTATGCTACTCGAGCTGGAGTAATCGTTGGCGCTTGCGTATAGGTTGGCGCTACTGGAGTAAATGCCCGTCGCCGTTTGAGCTGTTTGACTGCCTGATCAAGGGTGGCTGGCATATCGTTGGTAATGGTAGTCACCGGCACCTGCCAACCATAGCCTAAACCATTGGCTACCACTACGCCCATACGAGTAGCGGTGAAGCTGCCCCGGCCGGTCACTACGGCGATACCAATTGGTACAGCCGCCACCAGTAATCGAGCAATCATACCGATCAACTGCTCACTCTGGTGGTGCTGTCGGGTGATGGTCCGCCGCGCCTGCCACTGGCCACTGCCCCACTGTCCAACAAAAACCCGCTGGGGGTCTGTACTATCAATAACTAAGACCATACTAGCGTTCGACCCAGAAATAGCGCTGATCAATGACATTACCCTTGCTCTGCCAGTGCAGCTCAATAATGGCATGCTGACCACTGTCGTAGTATTCCAAGACGATGTCGTGCCGCCCTTCCGTCAAATAGATATCACCTTCATCCCACGTCGCCTTATGATCAGTCCAGTTAGAGATAACTAAGTCACCATCAACATACAACCGCACACCATCATCACTGTAGGTATAGAAAGTGTACGTACCTGAGTACTCCGGTTCAATTTCTCCACTCCAGCGCACAGAGAAATTATCTTCATCAATCCGACCTGGTGCTGGCGAATTAAAACCCCAGTCAAAATTAATCTCATCATCAACCCGGGAAAATTTGCGCTTATTGAAATCTGGGCCAAGGTAGTACTCACCACGCAGACCGTGCACTTCTCGCGACTGACTTGGGGTGTAGCGGTATTCGCCCAGATCTGAGCGTTCGTCAGCAATCAACGTCTGAGCAGTATCTGCCAGTGAAACTCGGTACTGGTCAATCCCCTCACCTTCTTCGTAGCGGAATTGGTGGTATGGCACATCAACAATAAACTGATCATTCCAATGGTAGTTGTCCCACGACACCCGTGAGACAAACTCCCGGCTATGCCCATTGGTCAATAAATAGTAATCGTTGGGCTCACCTTGGTAACGAAAGACGGTGCCGGTAGGGTGCTGATTACCCGGCAAGGCATCAGTGGCGTTATAGTTAGTGAAAAATGAATCTG
This sequence comes from uncultured Gammaproteobacteria bacterium, assembly GCA_964550465.1. GTDB lineage: Bacteria > Patescibacteriota > Patescibacteriia > JACRDY01 > JACRDY01 > CAZJZH01. The sequence goes on along the minus strand of CAZJZH010000054.1, from coordinate 1,841 downwards.
GCAAATCAATCACTCGATCAGTCCAGGTAGCGCCGTATAAATCACTGGCCTGAGCTGTGCTCTCAATGTGTCGCAAGACGCCTTCTGGCTCAACCGCATAGACTTTTGGGTCTGTCGTAATTTTCACCAGGTACGTGCCTGGACGGACCAAGATATTACCGCCAATTGGAATGGCGCCGAGCTCAGCCGTGCTAATTGATTTGACCCGACTAAAATCCTTATACCAAGAAAAGTAGATATTACTATTGGGAAAAACGTACCGCTTACCATCGTAGCCGTAGTAGTAAATGGTTGAATACTCAGGTGACTTAATTAAATCCCCCGGTGCCACTGTCGCAGCAGCAACTGGTTGAAATGGCACTAGCCAGCCCAGCAGGGCGGCCACTAATAAGGAAACAATTATACGCATATATAGGGTGTCTGTTCACGCTGTAGCATACCAGAAAAATTGCTAAAACAAAAGCCCTTCTTCGCTCCGCTGGAGCTACGAAGGGCAGGCCCTAGGATTGACTACCGTAGAGCGCAGAAGAGTAGATGATCAGAATGGCTGTACTGCTATTTTACTAGGTGGAGTGTTTGCGTTGGGTAGGCCATATCAATCTTGGCCTTAGCAAAGGCCTTGCGAATACCAAAGTTAATCTGCTGCTGCACATCCATGTATTCAGTATAATCAGCTGATGGTACGTAGTAGACCAACTCAAACACTAGCGCAGAGTCAGCAAACTGGGCAAAATGACAGCGATCGAACCGAGCAGTTGGCGCTGTCTCTACTACTGCTTGGACCATCTGCGGAATCTGTTCCAGACTTGCATCTTTGGTTTCATAGGTTACCCCTAGTTGCGCTACTACGCGCCGTTCTTCTAGCTTCTTAAAGTTCTGCACCCGGGCGTTGGTCAGTTCAGCATTAGCAATAACAATCTCTTCACCCTGCAGCGCTTTAATACGAGTGGTCTTAACGCCAATCTTCTGAACTACACCAGAGTGCTCCCCCACCACAATGAAATCACCGGGCTTAAACGGCTTGTCCAGATAAATAGCAAATGAACTGAACAAATCACCCAAGATGTTCTGAATAGCCAAAGCCACAGCAATACCACCAATCCCCAAGCCGGCAATCAATGAAGTGACGTCCACACCAAGGTTAGACAGAATCAACAGTAAGCCCAGTGCCCACAGGACAAACTTGATCGTGCCACTCATCACCCCTACTGCCACTGTCTCATCCTCATCACCATTACTGACTGCTCGCTGGAGAATATAATCCACCACCACCTGTAAACCCTTGATGACCTGGTAGACCACCCAGAAGAGCAAGATAAAGTACAACCCTGTTCGTAGCATCTCTGGCAGCAGTATTAACTGTACCGCCACGTAAATGGCTATAAAAGTGTAAAACGACGGTCGGAAACTATTAACCACCTCAATCAGCATGTCGTCAATATCTGTCTGAGTCTTTTTAGCTAGCTGATTGAGGCGGACGATGATAATTTTCTGGAGTAAGAAAAAGACAACCAACAGCACTAGGAAAATTACCCCGGCTGCCACCAGCTGCTCGACAGTGTTACCAAAGATTGTGTATTCGGCCGTGGCCCCAAGCCAATCAAGTGGCAGCCACTCTGCAAATGATGCAAGCATAGAACGAGAGAATAGTTATGAACAATGGCGGTAGTATACCAAGGATGCTGCCCTGTTGACAAACAAATACATATCTGTAATTATACCAAATAGCTCATTTCACGCAGGCACGAGGAGGTAGAGGCATGACCCTGCAGGAATTTCAGACGGCAAAAGAGCTAGTGGACGATCATGGGCAGGTCTGGCCGGTACTACGGTTCGACCAC
>CAZJZH010000053.1:0-6021 GCA_964550465.1 uncultured Gammaproteobacteria bacterium | reverse complement strand
ACTATTTGTCTCCTATCCCCACACTGACAGACGATCTACGCCAAGAACTGGATCAGCAAATTATCAAGCAACGACCAAACTCGCGCAAAGGAGGTGCTGTGGGTACAACACGTAAGGTAGGTACGCGTATCTATCACAAGTCTCGACCGCAGTTTCGTAAAGACGCAGCTCAACTGCTCGATAAGCTACAGCGGTTGGGTGACACGCTGCCGTTAACACGGATTGGTCAAGAGATCTTCTTTGTTCTCAGCCTGGATCGCTTCCAGCAAGAAGCTGAGGCGCTTGACTTTGTCTGGCCAACTCAACAACAGGGCTTGCGTGATCGCTTTGCTAATTATCACCAAGCAGAAACCAAAAGCTTGCTACATAAGTCCCGTCGGAATCGAGCGGTACTCATCAAGCATCTGCTGTTCAGCCGGGTGCTAGTCAAAGCTATCAACGTCAACGGCGCTGACCGCCCCTCGTACCGCTTGTCCCCGACAGTCTTCAACCGACTACCGGACGACGATCAGCAGCGCCTGACCAGCAGCGGCTTTGTCAGCGACGTACAGACACCGACAGACACCAGTGATGGTGCTAAGCATCTGCTGGTCGTCAAAGAGGTGCCGGTCCTGACGGACGATCTACGCCAGCAGCTGAACAAAGCAGCTGGTAAGAAGCAACCGCGCCGTTCTACTCCGCCGACCACACCGCCGGCTCAACCGGTAGTAGCTGCCCCAGTAGCGCAGGCTCAGCTCGCCACGGCCGGCACCGGTGCCACCAGTGACGACCTGCTACGGCAAGCACTGGCCGCCTGTGAGGCGGACATCGCCGCGGCGCAGGCTCAGCTCGATCTGCTACTCCAGCGACGTGACGGCATCGCCGCGCTGCTCGCCGACGACGACTCCTAATCACAATCCCTCCAGCGCTACTCTGTAGCGCTGGATAAAAAATGCCCCCATCGTAGCTCCACAGGAGCGAAGATGGGGGCTTTCTTTTTGTTAGGAGAATAACGGGGCTAAGATGCCGCACAGCCATTGCAGCGGCTTGTAGTAGACCCAGTGGTACCAGGCCAAGGAAAAGGCGAGAATAAACAGCCACAATGGACCATACCACCACTCCTCAAACAAGCAACCGTACCAATGACGAATCATTGTCACCACTCCTTCCGCGCTGCTACCAGCGCGCTGTGATTAGAACCCTTCGTAGTCGCGCATGGTCAGCTGCGACTCGATCTGTTTAACAATATCAATCACCACCGCCACCACGATCAGCAGTGAGGTACCACCGATCACCAAAGTCTGAATACCGGTAATGTACTGCATACCCAGCGGCAACACCGCTACAATACCGAGGAATAGAGCACCACCCAAGATGATACGACTGACTACATAGCTGAGGTACTCCTGAGTGTTACGCCCAGGGCGAATACCAGGAATAAAGCCGCCCTGCTTCTGCAGATTTTCAGAAATTTGGTCGGGATGGAAAATAACAAACGTATAGAAGTAGGTAAAGCCCACCACCAACAAGAAGTAAGCTACGCCGTAAAAAATCTGATTCTGGAAAATCTCGATCACCCAGGTAGCCGCGCTGACCAACCAAACCGCCTTGGCTTGCAAGAAGAACTGAGCGATAGTTGGTGGAAAGAGGATGATAGAAATAGCAAAGATGATTGGAATAACACCACCCATGTTAACCCGCAACGGCAGATGCGTATTAACCCCGCCGTAAGCCTGATTACCACGGACTTGGCGAGCATATGACACAGGGATATTACGCTGCCCTTCAGTCAAAATGACCACTGCTACAATAGTGACGATAGCAATAGCCGCAAAGATAACCATGTTAAACAACTGGGTACTGTCAAAGACGGAAATAACCTGACCAACTGCTCGTGGCAAAGCAGCAATAATACCGGCAAAAATCAGGATGGAAATACCATTACCAATTTTCTTCTCAGAGATCAGCTCACCAATCCACATCAAGAAAATAGTACCGGCTGTCACTGTGGCCAGAATAGTAATGGTTTGAAAGATAGTTAAATCACCAATCACATCCACACCGGACTGACGAATAATTGATAACAAACCAATACCCTGCAGTACCGCCAATGGCACGGTCAGCAGCCGAGTGTATTGATTAATCTTACGCTGACCTGCCTCACCTTCTTTCTGGATACGTTCCAAAGCCGGGATAATCATCACTAACAACTGGAAGATAATCGAAGCGGTAATGTAAGGAGCAATACCCATGGCGACGATGGAGAAACTCTCCATACCACCACCAGAGAAAATATTAATCAAGCCCAGCAACTGGTTGCTAGCAAACAGCTGACGCAGGGCTTCGGTATCAATACCCGGCACTGGGATGTGGGCAGCGAAACGAAAAATAACCAGCATCGCCAAAACAAAGCCGATGCTGCTGCGTAGTTCTTTAATTTTCCAAATCCGGGTGAGTGTTTCCCACATATGCTGTGGTTATTCAGTAACAGTTCCGCCGGCGTTTTCGATTGCTGCTTTGGCAGCTGCTGACAGTTTACAGCCGCTGACCGTTACTTTTTTGGTTAACTTACCACTAGCTAAGATTTTGACGCCAGTAGTTGGAATGATATCAACCAAACCCTGTTTCTTCAACTGCTGTGGGCTGACTGTGGCGCCAGCTACAAAGTGCTTGTCGATATCAGTTAATGAAACAGTAGCTGGTTTTGGCTTGCCAGATTTAAAGCCACGCAACTTTGGTACGTTTTGCAAGCGCGCCTTCATACCCTTGAGCTTCAAACCGCCAGCGCCACCAGAACGAGAGCGCTGACCTTTCTGACCACGACCACTGTAGGTACCAGCGCCAGAGGCGTTACCACGACCAACTCGACGCTTGGTTTTTTTAGCGCCGCGGCCTGGTTTTAATGTTGAGAGTTCTACTGCCATAGGTCAAATACTACTTGGTTTTTTTGTCAGCTACTTTCTTATCAGTCTGTTGGTTCGTATCTGCAGTCACAGAGACTTGCTTGTCAGCGCTGTCTGCTTTTTTCTTACTCTTACTCTTCTTGACGCCCTTTGTCGCCTGCCAATCAGAGAAGCGTTGCAAAGCAGCCATAGTGGCCCGGACATTTGACACCTTGTTATTGGTGCCCAAAATCTTAGCTACCACGTTTGGTACGCCCGCTAATTCTAGCACGGACCGCACCGCGCCACCAGCGATAATACCACGACCGGTACCAGCTGGCTTGAGCAATACCTTCGCAGCCTTAAACTGCTCGGTCACCTCAAACAAAATGGTTTCGTTATCGAATGGTACGGTGACCAGGTTCTTCTTGGCTTGGTTGACCGCCTTGTTCATGGCGGTGCTGACGTCTTGACCCTTAGCTAGACCCATACCAACCCGACCAGCCCGATCACCAATCACAATACAAGCGCGGAAACGCATACGCTTACCACCCTTAACCACACGAGTAACGCGAGCTAAGTCGATCGTCTTCTGCTCAAACTCGTCCTTTTCTTCTTGACCACGACGTGGACGGCGGCGGCGGTTGCCACCACGACCCTTACGATCTGAACGATCGTTCCGATCATTACGCCCTGAACGCTGCTTGTCGGCCGGCGCTTTAGCTGGAGCAGACGCTTCAGTGGCTGGTGCAGCTGGCTGCGCCTCTGTAGCAACAGCCTTGTCAGCAGCGCTGTCGGTTTGTGGGGTTTCTTTTTTCTGTTCGTCAGACATACACAAATCTCAATTAAAACTGCAATCCGGCTTCACGCGCCGCATCAGCAAAAGCTTTTACGCGGCCATGGTATTGACTACTACCACGGTCAAAGACTACTGTCGTCACCTTAGCGGCAGCTGCTTTCTCGGCAATAGTCTTGCCTAGCGCGGCTGCTCGTTCAACCTTTGTACCAGTCAGTCCACGGTCATCAGCCGCTACCAGCGTTACCCCCTTCTGGTCATCAATAATCTGGGCACTGATATTACTCAGACTGCGGGTCACCACTAAGCGTGGTCGCTCGGTAGTACCGGTGACTTTAGCGCGAACACGACCATGACGGCGAGCAGCGCGGGCGGTTTTTTCTTTGGCAGTTCGTGAATTCATACAACTTGTATCAAAAACTAAGCGGCAGCTTTAGCAGCCTTACCAGCCTTACGGCGGATCTGCTCATCACTATACTTAATACCCTTGCCCTTGTATGGCTCTGGCTTTCGCAGCTTGCGAATATTAGCTGCTACCTCACCCACCAAGGCCTTATCAATACCACTGATGGTAATGACGTTACCTTCCACATTGGCACTGATACCATCTGGCAGTGGGAATTCGATCGGATGTGAGTAGCCTAGGTTGAGCAATAAACCATTACCCTGCAACGCTACTTTATAGCCCACACCGTTTACTTCCAGCTTCTTTTCAAAACCATCGGTCACGCCTTCAACCATATTAGCTACCAATTTACGGAACAGCCCCCAGTAGGCTACCTGCTGCTGGTCAGTGGTGTCAGCTACCATTACTGTTGCTTGGCCATCAGCCACAGTCACTGTCACCATTGGCAAAACTGTCTGAGACAGCTCACCTTTTGGCCCTTTGACAGCAACATGCTGACCATCAACGGTGACGGTCACGCCATCAGGGATAACAATTGGTTTTTTTCCAACACGTGACATACTAGTAGACTTCACAAATCAATTCGCCACCCAACCCCTTGGAACGTGCCTGACTATTGGTCATCAAGCCCTGCGAGGTTGAAACGATAGCGATACCTAAATTATTCAAAATAGCTGGCAGCTCGCCCTTCTTAGCATACAAACGACGGCCCGGCTTACTGATGCGCTGGATGTTGCTGATAGCCGGCTTGGTGCCATCAATGTACTTCAAGGTCACCCGCAAGATATTCTGCGGTTCTGCTTCAACCAAAGCTGCGTCAGCGATATAGCCAGCCTCTTTGAGGATGCGGGCAATCTCTGCCTTCAGCTTTGAATATGGTACATCGACTGTAGCCTTCCGTACCGCCGCAGCGTTACGGATGCGAGTCAACATATCTGCAATAGGATCGGTCATCATATGCTTACCAACTTGATTTCTTGACACCAGGAATGTCGCCACGCTGGGCTAATTCACGGAAGCAAATACGGCAAATGCCAAACTTACGCATGTAGGCGCGGTTGCGACCACAACGCCAGCATCGATTAACCCGCCGGGTGCTAAACTTCGGCTTGCGCTTTGATTTTGCGATTTGTGACTTAATTGCCATATACTACTTGTCTTCTTTAAATGGAAAGCCTAACCCGCGTAACAGTGCTAGCCCCTCTTCGTTAGTCTTGGCAGTGGTGCTAATAACCACCTGCAAACCATGGACTCGCTCAACCTCATCAGAACTAATCTCGGGAAAGGCAATATGTTCTTTAAAACCGATGGAATAATTACCCTGACCATCAAATGACTTGGCATCAAGCCCTCGGAAGTCGCGGACACGAGGCAGGGTAACATGAACTAGCTTTTCTAAGAAATCCCACATCCGTTCACGACGCAAGGTAACTTTAAAACCAATCACCATACCTTCACGAATCTTGAAACTAGCAATTGACTTACGGGCCTTGGTCTTGATTGGCATTTGGCCGGTAATGCGTTCCAGTGTCTGCTCCATCACTTCAACATACTTACTGTCCTGCAGCGTTCGACCAGCACCAATATTAACCACCACCTTGTCGATTTTTGGCACTGCCATAACGGTAGAGTAGCCAAACTGTTCTTTCAAGGCTGGGACAACGGTTTGCTTGTAGGTATCAACTAATCGCATACTTAATCAATTGCTTGGTTACCTTTGACTGACCAACGGACTTTAGTCGCCTTCTTCTTGCCGTTTTCTTCCACCACAGTGGTGCGGAAGCCTACTCGGGTTGGCTTGCTGGTCTGTGGATCAATCAACATGACATTGGACTGGTGAATTGGCGCTGGGAACTGAATCTGCTGACCCTGCTCGCCACGACGCTGGGCTTTGATATTTTTGGTCATGATATTCAAACCTTCAACCACTACCTGCTCATCAGCTGGCAGTACCTGTA
>CAZJZH010000052.1:0-6292 GCA_964550465.1 uncultured Gammaproteobacteria bacterium | reverse complement strand
GCCTACGCCAATAATGGTAATGAAGACTTCTGGTTTCATGCCATTGTTGAGTTGCCGGCGGATGCACCCACCGTTGAGTTTCAGCAGATCTATGAGCCGTCTGGCTCAACAACCGCGTCATACAATAACCATGGCGTCTCGGACGGGGTCAATTTCTTTGTGCCGAACTATCAGCACAAGCGACGAGACAATGAGATGGATGTCATTATCGCGGTTGACATCGCCACTGGTCAAGAGCTGTGGCGGTGGCAATCCGGCGCCCAGACATTCAACAATAGTCTCAAACTGTTCATGAGTGAGCAGGGAGAGTTGATCGTGCTCGACCCGTATGGTACCGGCTTGGTTACGCGTATCAATACCGCCAGTGGAGAGGTTGTGTGGCAGGTGGAGGTTGGCAGTAGCCGCACTGCTATGATTTTGGATAACGATCTGGTCGTCGTGCCTGATGTGGCTACAGGCTCATTGGTGAGCATTAACCTGCATACAGGCAATCCCGGAGCATCGTACCAGCTACCAACCCCCTTTACCCACTTGGTCACCGCTATGGAGCCTGGAATCAACGGCCGAGGATACGTGGCGTACCAAACGTGGGGCGTATGGCTGCTGGACTTCGCTGCATCGCAGCCGACATTGTTGGCGACGTACACCAACGACGAATTGCCCTGCTATGAAAGTATTGGCGATATTTTGTCAGTACCTCAAGGCATCGTCATCGAGGGCGATGTCCGTGATCTGACGGGCGGCTGTTCGCAGGGCTTGGTTGATTTCCGAGCCTACCTACGTGAACGCGGCGTCGTGCGCCAATAATCACAACAAACAGGGGAGTCTCCGCCGTGGCGGAGGCTCTTTTTTCATTTATTCTCAGTAACTGTTAGGTATTGGCGTTTAGTATTGACAAAAACAGGGGAGTATGATAGAAAGAGATCGTAATTGGCAAGCCTGACCATTAACTAAAGGAGGATATGGGATGCCAAGCCGTTCTTTGTATATGTTGTTCGTGATGGTGTTGATGCTGTGTTTCAACACCGGCTGCTTTATCGAGGGGCTCAACTCATTCGATATCAGTACCGCCAGCGAGGTGATCCGTGACGGCAATACGGTCATTCTCAAATTTGACCAACAGCCAGCCGCGGAAGGCGCGCCGGTGGCTGTCGTCTATCGTGACGAAGAGGGTTGGCTGGCCGGCTTCGGTACTATCCAGCTGCGCCATAGCACCCAGGAGTGGGAGCTGCAGTTGCGATTTCTGAATCTGCCTGGTGACTATGAGAACCTGGACAAGTACATGGCTGCCGCTTTTCAGTTTACCTACGAAAAGCCACGGGAGTTCATCGAAACCAATACCATCCACGAGATCAGTTACTTGCCGGAGCGTTCCAATATGCTCCAGTTGGTGTGGACGCCGGAAGAACAAGGTGGTAACGGCGTACCTGATCTACCCTGGCATACGGTGTTGGAAATCACGGAGTACTACCAGCCTACGCCAGGACCGGGCCAGCCATGGGAGGTAAACTGGTCCAACACTTGCCAGCTCGACCCCATCTTTGACAGTCTGATGTGTCGCTTGTACGGCATTGGAGGGGTCGGCGGTACACAATGGCACAATGTGGTCATTGAGGTTGTCAAAGAATAATCACAACAAACAGGGGAGCCTCTGCTACGGCGGAGGCTCTTTTTTAATATTCATAAATTAATTATTGTCATGCCGGTCAGGGCCTGGTAGGGAATTAATCAAATATTATTTTATTAATTGGTATACCAGTCGGAATATGTATCAGCGGGGAAAATAATAGCAGGGCAGTGCCTTGAGGGCGTTCGTCTGTTTAGTTCTATAGTGTCGCACAATAAAACTTATGCGAAGCATAAGGATCAGATTATAGCATTATAGGTGCTTAAAGGCCTCATAAGACCTATAGTAGTATATATTTTTAACATTTGCGCGCGTATAGATATATACTGACAATTATTAATTATGCATTATTAATTAGTAATTATTAATTGCCTCTGGTGTCTTAGTACCTATATGGCATTAATTTTTTAATTAATATTTTAAATATACATATAGGCAATAAAAAAATCAGCTGGTAGCTGATGGATATGACCTGGCAGGCCTCTTTTTTACAAAGCCTTTTTGAGCTATAGGCACTTATCACCCTTCCCTCACTACCACCACCCACTATGTAAGTGTCGCACAATATTTTACTACTTAATGTATACTTTTTCACCAAAGCGCAGGTCGATGTACTCAATGGTGCTGTCCGCCTGAATTTTATTTTTGAGAATAGCCCGCAAGTTGATCAGCTGCTGTTCATGCTGGTCAGTGCTATCAAAATAGAGCGCGTAACCAGCAGTGGTATCAACAAAGACATCACTACTCCCCTCCTCTGGGATACGATAGCGCTCCGGGGTGATATTTTCCTGTGGTAATTGTTGATGTAAATAATCAATAAAGACTAACTGTTGCGCATCAACCGCTGTTTGACCAACGTCTACCGACTGAGCAGCATCATCAATAATAATTGGTCGACTCTGATCAACCGCTGATAGGTCCAGTAACTCCTCACCACCGACAGCCTCCTCCCCCGCCTCACCAGTCACCACCACCACGTTAGCTACCGGCAGCTGCTTAAGAATAATGCCGTTGGGATCAATAGTGTAGTATTGATCACCAGTTACCCAGGTGGCTTGACTATCACGCTCTTGTAGCTCTATCAGTATCCGCTGTGGTGCGCGCTTTTTGACTGCTACTGAGTCAAGGATGTAGCGTTGATCAATCGTGGCTGCAGCGGTCGCTGTGTTGAAGAAGAGAATGTTGTTTTGACTAAATAGCGCCCAGCGTCGCTTGTCTGATTGCTCGGTAATGATCTGTTCAATTTCTTGACTGCTAATGGCTTGGTTGCCACGCACTTCGATAGTATCAATACTAAAAATGCCGGTCCAGAAAATAAGATAGCACAGGAAAAATAAGCCGATTACCCCTAGGATTAACCAAATTTTAAAACGCTTGGTTTGCCAAAAACGCTGGCGGCGACGGTATTCGCCACTACCACCAGTCAAGCGCCGACTGACCGTTCGACCAGACGGTCCACGGTAGTTTTTGCGACGATTAGGTAAGACGTTGCGAAGCATACAGTCATATTATGCCACAGGCCGGCGTGACAGTATAGGGTTAATGCGCGTTACTACTTCATAGCTAATAGTATCCAGCCATTCAGCCATATCTTCAGCGCTAATTTCCGCTGCTCCTTGTTTACCCAGTAAGACCACTTCATCCCCTATCTGTACTGCCTGCTGGACCTCAGTTACATCAACCATGATTAAATTCATACAGACCCGGCCCAGTAACGGACAGCGTTGGCCGTGAATGAGAACGTGGCTTTTGTTGGATAAATTGCGGTCATAGCCTTCCCAGTAGCCGACGGGCAAAACTGCCAACTTGGTTGGCCGCTTGGTGGTATAGGTGCAGCCATAGCCCACTGGCTGGTGAGCCGGGATGGTTTTAGTCTGGATAACGCGGGTTTTCCAGGTCAATGCTGGTCGTAGTTCTAGGTCTGGGTTGCGGTGGTGACTGGCGGTTTTAGCTTGGTGTGATGGCCACAATCCATAGGCGCCCACGCCCAGGCGCACCATGTCGTAGTTACTGTCTGGTACCACCATGCCAGAAGCAGTACAGCCTAGGTGACAGATCGGTGGTCGCTGCGGTAAGGCATCAACAAACTGTTCAAACTGAGCAATCTGGCGGCGGGTGAATTCTTGCTCGTCTTCTGAGGCCGCAAAGTGTGAGAACACTCCTTCGATGACCACATTGTCTGCCGCTGTAGCCTGTTCGTACAGCGCCTGCAGCTGCTCGATAGCCGTCACGCCCAGCCGCGAGGTGCCAGTATCAACCTTGAGGTGAATCTTGGCGGGCTTGCCAGCTGCTTGAGCGGCGGTAGCCATAACAGCTACCTGTTGGGCCGTGTACGCCACGACAGAGATGTCGTTTTCTATTAACTGAGCCACGTCAGCTTCGTACCAGTATGACAACACCAACAGAGGCTGGGTAATGCCGGCCTGGCGCAGCGCTAATGCCTCTACCCCATTGACCGTGCAAAACCAGTCAACGTCTGGAGCAATGGTCTGAGCCACCAGCGCCATGTCATGACCATAGGCATTGCTCTTCACCACCACGGCCAACTGAGTTGTATCGGGAAGGATCTGTCGGTAGGCCTGGACATTGTGTCGCAGGTTACCTTGCGAAATCTCCACCCAGGAGTTCTGCCAGTCCATTACTCCCCCGCTGGTTCAATCCGCTCTCGACCATTGAGATATGGCCGCAGGACTTCTGGTATAACCACACTGCCGTCCGCCTGCTGGAATTGCTCCAAGATAGCGGGCAACAAGCGACTAGTGGCTAAGCCTGAAGCATTCAAGGTGTGAAGGTAGGTGTTGTTACCATTACCATCTTTATAGCGGATATTGCCACGGCGAGCCTGGTAGTCAGTAGCATTTGAGGCACTGCTGACTTCTTTGTAGATGTCCATGCTAGGGATCCACACTTCAATATCCAATGTCTTGGCCATGGCGGCGCTAGCGTCTTCTGCTGCCAGCAGCACTGTCTGGTAGTGCAGTCCTAGGCCTTCTACTAGTTTTTCCGCATGCTCAGTCAATTCTTCGAGAGCGGTCCATGAGTCCTCTGGTTTAGTAAACTGGAACATCTCAATCTTATTAAACTGGTGACCACGAATCATGCCGCGCTCTTCTTTGCGGTACGAACCGGCTTCACGACGGAAGCAGGCTGAGTAGGCGTAGTACTTCAAGGGCAATTCTGCTTCAGGGATAATCTCATCGCGGTGGTAGTTACCCATCATCATCTCGCTGGTAGCATTGAGGCACAGTTTGTCCTGGGTCCAGAACAGGTCGTCCCGGAACTTTGGCAAATGACCAGAGGTGTAGGCTGATTCTTCCGTCAGTAGGTATGGTGGGATGATAAAGGTGTACCCGTTAGCCCGGTGGAATTCCATGAAGTAGTTCAACAAGGCCCATTCCAACTCTGCCCCCAGTCCGCGATAGACCCAGAAACCACTGCCAGACATCTTGGCGGCCCGTTCGTAGTCGATCAAACCTAAGCTGGTGGCCAATTCAACATGGTCTTTTGGCGTGAAATCAAACTGCGGTTTTTCGCCCCAGGTTTTAATAGGTTGGTTTGCTTCTTTGCCACCGGCTGGTACATCATTGGCCGGGATATTTGGTAGTTCGGCCAGCACCAGTCGCAGCTGCTCATTGACACTACGGAGCTGTTCGTCCAGTTGCTTAATGTCTTCCCCTACTCGCTTCATTTGCTCAATAATTTCCGGGGTGGGTTTAGTTTTTGAGTGACTATTGCGCTCTGCTTTGAGCGTCTCGGTCTTGGTAATAATATCGCGGCGTTGGCTGTCTAGCTTAGCGATGGTGGCAAAATGAGTCTCCAGCATGGCTGGATCCATCCGCTTGGCTAGTGCTTGTGTAGCTGCCGCCTGTTCGGTCAGCAGATAGTGAATGTCTAACATATGAGTAGAAAATAGAAAACTAATCTTGGTCTTTCGGGCGCATCAGGGGCATGAGGATGACATCGCGCAGGTTTTCCTGCTGGGTCAAGAGAGCGACCAGGCGGTCAACCCCCATGCCCCATCCAGAGATCGGCGGCATGCCGTGCTCCATAGCGGTTAGGTAGTCATCATCGACGTCCATCGCTTCATCATCACCGGCTGCCAGGGCTTTTTTCTGGACTTCAAAACGCTGGCGTTGGTCAATCGGGTCAACCAGCTCAGAGTAGGCTTTGACAATCTCCCAGCCGTTGACCACTACTTGGAACTGGTCGACAATCTGTGGGTCATCATCATTGACCCGCGCTAGCGGCTGAATGTATTTAGGGAAATGGTAGACGATGGTTGGGTTAATCAGTTTTGGTCGAGAGACTTTTTTATACAAACTATCAACCAGTGTAGCCAAGCTCATGTCGTCCATGCCCTCAAAGCTGATATTGTTGTGTCGTAAATCAGCCCGTAGAGCATCAGCGTTGTCATAGCTCATGATGTCCAGACCACTGTCTGCGTTGACCCGCTCGACAAAGTTAACCCGTGGCCAAGGCGTACTGAAATCAACCGTCTGCTCATTACCATCACGGTCTTTAATAGTTTGCCGGCGGTCCAGCTGCAGGGTGTCGAACAAGTAGCTAAATAACCGCTCGGTAAAGGCAATGTTGTCTTCAAAATCCCAGTAGGCGCAGTAGTGCTCCAGGTGGGTGTGCTCCGGCAAGTGTGAGGGGTCTTGACCT
>CAZJZH010000051.1:0-6368 GCA_964550465.1 uncultured Gammaproteobacteria bacterium | reverse complement strand
GGTCTGGGGCCAGCTGGGGTCAATGCCGACGTGGGATTTGACCAAGCTGGAGCTGACCATGGCCAAGTCGTGGCGGCAGGGCAGCCAGCTGATTTCCACTGACGACTCAATCCGCTGACTTTCGTAAGCGAAGACTTGCTCAAAAGTCATGTCGCTCAAGTCACGAATACCACGGTAGATGACCTGGGCACCCAGATCGGCGGCGTGTTTGGCCACGTACCCGCCCTGACGGACGATGACTTCAGCATTGTGCACGTGGGGGATAGCGGCTGCGGCCATCTCGGCTCGTTCAGCCGGGGAGAACAACGGTCGTTTATCCGGGTTAACCGCCACGATGACGTAGAGCTGGTCACAGAGAGTGGCTGCTCGTTCGATGATGTTGACGTGACCGTTGGTGATGGGGTCCAAACTAGCGGCGTAGACGCCGATACGCGTACTCATGGTGTGCCTCCTTGGTGGGTGCGCAATTGGTGATAGAGCTGCTCAACCTGCTGGTTGAGCGCCATTTCCGAGCAATTGGTATCGATACTGAACTGAGCGTGGCGGAGTTTGTCAGCGGTGGGGAGCTGTGTCTCCATCCGCGCGGCGATGTCTGCCGGGTTCATTCGTCGGTATAGTTGCAGACGACGGACTTGTTCGGCTGGCGGGCAGTGAGCGACAATGACACCACTGAACTGGTCTTGCTTGTCTGTCTCATAGATGATGGCTGACTCTACCACGCACAGGTGATAGGGGTCAGCCTTGGCTACGGCTGTTTCTACTGCCTGCCAGACCAGCGGATGCAGTAGCTCTTCAACTGCTTGGCGTTTGTCTGGGTCAGTAAAGATGATGCGGCTGAGCTGCGGGAAGTCTGGTTTGCCCGTACCAGCATAGACATCGACTCCAAGCAGGGTAGTCAACTGCTGACGATATTGGCCAGACATCAGGATGGCCTTGGCTATCTGGTCACAATCAAAGAGGCGGACATCCAGATAGCGGCCCAACTGTTCAGCCACGGTGGATTTACCGCAGCCAATATTACCGGTTAAGCCATAGGCTCTCATGTGGTACCTCCCTGGTTGTGTTGTCAAAGGGCTGTGGATGCTGCACTGGTAGTATTGCGCGGTTGGCTCAAAACGTCTATTATGTATAATAACGATTATACAAATAGGGCCAAACTTATGGATAGTATTCAGCAACAATTAATTGATTTAGGCTTGAGTGACTCAGAGGTGACGGTGTATTTGGCCATGATTTCTGGTGTCCTGACCGCTCGTGATCTGGTCAAGGTGACCAGCTTGAAGCGGCCGACGGTTTATTACGCTTTAGGCTGTTTAGAAAAACGCGGCTTGATCAGTAAGACAGGCTTAACGGGGGACAAGAAGTTTGCAGTTGAACCGGTGACAAAACTAGTCACTCTGGCTAAAGAGCAGGTGACAGCGGCCAATACCCTGCAGCAGCAGCTAGAGCGCAGCTTACCGGCCTTGGCAGCCAGCGTGACAGCAGCCGATCAAAAGCCGGTGGTCGCCTTTTATGAGGGCATTGCAGCGGTCAAGAGCGTGATCATGGAGATGCTGTACTGCCACAGTCGGCAGGTCTACTCTATTGTGCCGAAAGATAATTTCTTTTGGCAGGTCGGTGGTCAGTTTGTAGAGCAGTTTATGCAAGAACGACTACGCCATGACATTACCACTCGTAATTTATGGGAAGTGCCGATTGCTAAAACTATTTTTAGTAAATACTACCAGGGTCGAGCCGATGTGCGAATTTTACCGTCAGTGATGCAACAAGCGTTTGATAGCACTATTTTTCTCTACGACAACAAGACGCTGTATGTGTCATCAAAGAAGCAGAGCTACTGTGTGCTGATTACTTCACAAGAACATACAGACACCATGCGAGCCCTGTTTGAGGGCTTATGGGTGGGCTCGACACCGCATCCGCAGTAGGATAAAAAGCTCGGCCATTGGTCGAGGCTTTTTTATTTTGCTACAATACCACTATATGGAAACAATCATCTTTCGCCTCTTTGGCATCCTTGGCTTAATCGCTATCAGTATCGGTGTCTTACTAAAAAATGAACAAAAGCAGGATTGGGTCTTTATCATTGGTGGTCTGTGCTTGCTGGCCTACAGTAGCTACTTAGGTGACTGGATTTTTATTATCTTGCAGATTGTCTTTATCGTGGTAGCGGCATTAGAGTTGATCAAGCTCCGCCGTAAGAAGCGCAGTCCGCGCCAACTATTTAAACGGTTATAAGCATGCACATCACCTTCCATGGCGCGGCTCGGGAAGTGACGGGCTCATGCCATTTGATTGACACTGACCACAGCCGCCTTTTGATTGACTGTGGCATGTTTCAGGGCCGTAAGTTTGCCGAAGAAGAAAACGCGGACGACTTCCCCTTTGATCCGAAAAGTATCGACGCGGTGGTCTTGACCCATGCGCATATGGACCACTGTGGTCGGTTGCCTAAGCTGGTTAAAGACGGCTTTCGCGGCTCTATTTTTTGCACCGCCGCCACGCGAGATTTTGCAGCCGTGATGCTGCGTGATTCGGCCAAGGTGATTTGGTGGGAAGCAAAGAAAGACCAGCGACCACCGGTCTATGAAAATAAGCATGTTACCCAAGCAGTGCGGCAGATGGTAGCAGTACCGTATCATCAGACCAAGCGGGTGACTGATGATGTGACGGTGGAGTTGTTTGATGCTGGCCATATCCTCGGCTCAGCCTTTGCGCGACTGACCGTAGGACGCGGTAGTGACCGCAAAACAGTCCTGTTCTCTGGTGACCTGGGTAATCCACCCGCGCCGATTGTCCGTGACACTGAGCCAGCGGTTGGCGCGGATTATGTAGTGGTCGAGTCAACCTATGGCAACCGCGTGCATGAACCGGCCAGTCAACGGCTGCAATTACTGCAGCAGGCGGTGGAGCAGTCAGTCAAGCGTGGTGGTACCCTGATGATCCCGGCCTTTGCTCTAGAGCGAACCCAGGAAGTACTCTATGAGCTCAATCACCTGGTAGAAAACGACATCGTGCCTGATGTGCCAATCTATGTCGATAGTCCGCTGGCTATTGCTGCCACGGCGGTCTATAAAAAATACACTAAGTATTACGACAAAGAATCAAAGGCGCTGATTCAAGCCGGTGATGACCTGTTTAATTTCCCCGGCTTGCAGTACACCAAGACGGTGCAGCAATCAAAAAAGATTAACAGCACCAATCCACCGAAAGTCATCTTGGCCGGCAGTGGTATGCTGGTTGGTGGACGGATGATGCATCACCTCAAACGCTATCTGCCAGACCCAAATAGTCATTTGTTGATTATCTCGTATCAGCCCAAAGGCGGACTGGGCCGTAAGTTACTGGACGGCGCCCGCTTTGTGATGGTGGATGATGACCGCATTCCGGTGCGCTGTCACATCTCTGCCATTGGCGGCTACTCTTCACATGCTGACCAGCCAAAGTTGCTGCGTTGGCTAGAAGCAGTCAAACAACCTCAGCCCCAGAAAGTTTTTATTGTCCATGGTGAACCGCCAGCTGCTCAGGCCTTAGCTCAGAAGCTGCAGAGCAGGGGAGTGACAGCAGTGGTCCCTGCCAAGGACCAGCGGCATAGTTTATAAACAGCTACAGAGCTTTTCGCGGGCCCATATTTGACAAAAGATAGGCGGTAGGGTATATTGCAATATACGTTCATTCCAACATTGGAGGTTGCAGGCGATGCGCAGGCGCAATCATGGGCCGCAGAATAATTTTAACTGGTACGGTTTATTAATTGTCATCGGCACAATTCTCAGTCTGCTGCTCTTGGTATTTGTGGCCGACGACATGACAGTGGAGAATCCTCCCAGTCGCTACATCAGCAGCGCTGATCAACTGGAGAGCGATTGGCCGGACAGCCTGGCCGATATTTTTGACCGGCTTAAATAACCGAGTCAACGATTGTCACATTTCCAAACACCCCTATGGCAGGGGTGTTTTGTTATACACAGGCAGAGACTGTACGGATGCTGCTATCAGGCGTACAGTTACTACATACACAGCCGTGTATCACTGCTCGAAAGCCTACCATCATCCACCTGTTCCCTACTATTTGGGGGAACCGTCTCTGGGGCAGAAAACTACACATGCCTTTGATCCCGCCCATAGCCGCGGGATCTTGTATTTTTGGCTAAATATAAAGCAATTATAACCTAAAGGTTGACTTATTTTCTTAAATATGCTATATTGTAATAATTGTTCTTTGAGAAAACAGGTATAAAAACTAGGCAATACCGCCGCAGGAGCTAACCTTTGGAAAGGGGTGAAGAAGTGCATTACAATTTCCAGAATTGTGGTCATCGCAAGGTGCGATCCAGCCAGGCCGGCTTTAAGCCGCGGCCGTGTAGCACGGAATCCCGGCAGCCGCGTGGTGACGACGGCAAATTCGTCCCGGTCATGGAAGAAATCCTGACTGATGACGAGTTGTCGGATGCGGCCGTTCCTCACGGCTTTCATCTGATCCACTGCCGCAGCGTCCATGACCAGGCTCGGTGTGAGCGGGTTTTGGACGAGTGGGATTATGTTCGCTATGGTGTCATCGACGAGGAAGCGATTAGCTTCAATCATTCGGACGATGGCCCCTACGACGACGGCCAGCCGCTGGGCACTGAAGACGTGGTGCTCGATAACCACGCCACAGTCACGGCGGCATGTCTTGCTGAAGGCGAGGCTGACGAAGCCTATTACGGCTTCGAGCCATTCCCCGGCGAGTTCGACTATGAGGAACCGTATTTGGCGGTTGGCATGTCCTCCCAGTTGGTCGAGGAGGACGACTGGGAGGAGGTTCAGGAACAGGTCGAGGCAGCGAGGATGTCCTTTGTTGGCCTCTGCCGCAAAGCGGGTAATGGTAATATCCCGCGCGATGCCATCGAATGCGATGGTAAGCGGTCTGGGCAGCGCATCAGTAAGCGGTATCGTGCAAAAAACGATATCCGTTCGCACTGCGCCCAGCCGCTGACGCCGCGGCAGAAGAACGGCATGAATCCCTTCCGTCAGATCTTCGACTGGGAGGTGGCGGGTGATAACCGCATGACGGCCGAGGAGTGGCTCGACCAGATGGCCGAGGTCAATGAACAGCTGGCCGAGATGGATATGGAAGCCGCTATCGACCAGTTGGAGGCCCAGGAAGAGCGCCGTCAGCTGGAGCTGTTGGATTGGTATCTCAGCGGCTACGACATCGACGACGAGGACTTCTTCTTCAAAGACGAGTGGTTCGGCCTTGTCTTCACCGAACCCGCCAAGTCCGCTGCCGCCGCCTAGTTTCAAAACATTAAAAGCGCCCCCATCGTAGCTCCGCAGGAGCGAAGATGGGGGCGTTCTTTTTATACTGAGAAAATCTTGTAAAGCTATAAAAGGATATCTTTTTGACAGTGCTCTGGGGGATAGCGGTTAATAAGGGATACAACCTGCTGTGTAGGGGCGATTCATGAATCACCCCTACAGGCGCAATAACCACCATTAGTTAATAATTAATAGTTAACGGTCAATCATCAGCTCATCTCCGCCTTGCGGAGTGAGCTGATCCGTTCACGCCGCTTTGCGGCGATGAACGGAAAAACCTCCCAACGCGGTATCGGTCAGGAGGTCTATCTATCAGTCAGAAAAAATTAAATATCAAGATTCTTAACCGTCGTGGCATGCGTCTGAATAAACCGCTTACGTGATGACACTTCTGTACCCATCAAGATATCAAAGATTTCATCAGCCTTGGCAGCATCATCAATCGTTACCTGCTTCATGACGCGATGGGCCGGATCCATAGTAGTTTCCCACAACTGCTCAGGGTTCATTTCACCCAAACCCTTGTAGCGTTGGATATTGACCTTAACCTTCTTAGCATCACTAGCGGCTTTGGCGGCCGCTGCTTCTTCTGCTTCTTCGGCTGTTTGGTCAGTAATGTCTTCTGCACCTTCAAACACTTGGACATCCTTACCTTTGGTCAGCTCAGCAATAGCAGCGTCGCGCTCCTCATCACTAAAGGCCCAGCGCATGTCTTTACCTACTTTGACAGAGAACAGCGGTGGCTGGGCGATAAACAGATGACCCTGTTTAATAATGTCAGGGAAATAGCGGAAAAACAGCGTCAGGAGTAGGGTACGGATGTGGGCGCCGTCGACGTCAGCGTCAGTCATGATGACGATGCGGTTGTAACGCATTTTTTCAATATCAAACTGCTCACCAAAGTTGGTGCCCAAAGCGATAATCAGCGACTTCAGCTCGTTGTTGGCCAACATCTTATCAATCCGAGCTCGTTCGACGTTGAGGATTTTACCGCGCAGCGGCAAGATGGCCTGGAAGTCACGGTTGCGCCCCTGCTTAGCGGAGCCACCAGCCGAGTCACCCTCAAC
>CAZJZH010000050.1:0-6663 GCA_964550465.1 uncultured Gammaproteobacteria bacterium | reverse complement strand
GATCATGACTTCAGCATTGGGTAGTGCAAAGCGTTTACCGGTAGCACCAGCTGCCAGCAGGGTAGCGGCCATCGAGGCAGCCATGCCGATGCAGATAGTTGAGACATCACACTTGACGTACTGCATGGTGTCATAGACCGCCATGCCAGCCGTGACGGAACCACCGGGGGAGTTGATGTAGAGTTTAATATCTTTCTTGTCATCTTGTGATTCTAAAAACAGCAGCTGGGCGATGATCAGGTTGGCCACTACATCATCAATTGGTGAGCCGATAAAGATAATGCGGTCTTTGAGTAGACGAGAGTAAATATCGTAGGCCCGTTCGCCACGATCAGATTTTTCAATCACGGTTGGAATAAGGTAAGACATAGCAATATAATATGATTATGCTGGTATGGTAGCACGATTGGCGCCGGCTGGCACATCGACCCCGGCAATCAGCCAGCCACGAACATCGTCCCAAATAATTTCCCCGTCAGTTAAAAAGCCGGCTGCCATTTTGTGGCCACCACCACCGTACTGTTGAGCAATCACTGATACGTCAACATCACGATGAGTAGTACGCATACTGCCCTTTACTTTACCGCCCTGTTCTTGGCGCAGGACCATCACCGCCTTAGCGGTGCCAAGGTTATTGAGAAAGTTAGACATGCCGTCCGCCGCGTCCAGTGGCACGCCGGCGTCTTCCAGGTCTTTGAGCATGATAGCGGTTTTGACGATACCCGTCTGTGGGTCTTCGTGTAGGCGCAGCAGAATCTTACCCCACAGCTGGAGAATTTTTACCTGTTTATTTTTCCAAGTACGGTCAATTACCTCATGTGGTCGAGCGCCGGCCCGCACCAGTTCTGCCGCGGCGTGTAGTGAGCCGACCGTAGTGGCGCCGTTAGTGAAGTTTTGAGTGTCAGTGATTAAGCCGGTCAGCAGACAGGTGGCCATGTCTTTACTAATGGTGATGCCTTCATCAGCAAATAAACTGTAAATCATCTCACAAGTGGCGGATGCTTCTGGGATAACAATTTTGGGGTTACCAACATCATCATGGCCAGTAGCGTGGTGGTCCACCATCATAAAATCTATACCGGCCCGTTGAGCGGCCTGCAGTTCATCTGCTAGCCCTGACCGACTCAGTTCACCAAAGTCGACAATCAGTACCAAATCATACGGTGTCTGAGCAATCGCCGCTGGGTCATGGACGATGTGTTCATGACCGGGTAAGAATGATAGCTGCTCGGGCGTGTCGTGACTACAAAAGACCGTCGCGGCCGTGCCGATGTGTTGGCAGTAGTGCCAACAGGCCAGAGCAGATCCTAGACAATCACCGTCCGGGTTGGGAATACTGTGCGGCACGATCAACACATGCTGCGCGGCGCGCAGTTTCTGGAAAAAGAGCTGTCGTTGTTCAGTAGGGATAATCATGGTTAATCATTTTCATGGTGAATTTGGTCCAGCAGTGCCGCGACCTCATTGGCGGCCTGAGCGCCGTCATCAACCCGGAAGCGTAGCTTGGGCGTAAAGCGCAGTTCGGAGTTTTCCGCTAATGCTTCTTGCAGCTCAACTCGGGCATCACGCAGGCGGCCATAGACAACACCGCGTTGCTCATCCGGACTAATACCAATCCAAATGGTGGCGTATTTCAGGTCCGGAGAGACTTCAACCCGCATAATACTAACCGAGCTGTTAACTGGCAGCTCGATTTTTTCCAGCAATAGCTGGCTGAGGTTGTGGCGAATAACTTCGCTGACTTGATCAGTGCGATGTGACATAGCGAGGTAGTGTAGCGTGGCTACATATATTTGTAAAGGGTGAGCCGGCTGATAAGTAAATTGTATTTTTACCGGTCCATGCTACCATTATAGTCAGCATAGCATATGATTAAACGATTGCTCAGAAGCATTACCCCGGGATTTATGATCAGCGCCTACCATTGGACGCTGGCCTTCTGTGGCGCTGTCCGTTACGGTTTTCCGGCCAACAAGCTGCTGGTGATTGGCGTGACCGGCACCAGCGGCAAAACCACCACCAGTTATCTGATTGCTCAGTTGTTTGAGCTAGCCGGCCATACGGTTGGCATGACCTCAACTGCATTGTTTAAAGTAGCGGACAAAGAGTGGCTCAATGATAAAAAAATGACCATGTTGGGCCGCTGGCAGACCCAGCGCCTGCTGCGCGACATGGTCGATGCCGGCTGTGACGTGGCCGTGGTAGAGACTTCGTCAGAGGGTATCAAGCAGTTCCGCCATGTTGGTATTCACTATGATGCGGCGGTGTTTACTAACTTAACGCCAGAACATATCGAAGCGCACGGCGGTTTTACCAACTATAAAAACGCCAAGCTAAAACTGTTCCGAGCCCTAGCCGCCAGCCAGCCGAAGCAGTTGCAGGGTCAGGCTGTACCGCGAACCATCGTGGCCAATGTTGACTCTGAGCACGCGCCGGATTTTCTCAACTTCACGGTTGAACAAAAAATTGCCTTTTCATTAAACACACAACTGCAAGGCACTTCACCCCAGCCATTGATTGCTAGCGATATTGCTAGTAGTGAATCCGGGCTATCTTTTTCCTTGAATGGTCACACTATCACTGCGCCGCTGATTGGCGCGTTTAATACGTATAATATTGTAGCGGCGCTGGCGACCGTATCGGCTTATGGTCATGACTTGGCAGCCCTAGCCACACTGGCGCCACAGCTCAAGCCCAGCCCGGGGCGACTGGAGCGGATTGATGCTGGTCAGCCTTTTAGCGTCATTGTCGACTTTGCTTTTGAGCCCAATGCTATGAGTAAGTTATACGAGACAGTGGAATCATTTGCAGTATTTGCCCAAACACCACCGGCCCGGATCATTCATGTACTGGGTGGTACTGGTGGTGGTCGTGATACGGCCCGGCGGCCGGTGCTGGGACAGATGGCGGCTGAACACGCGGCGTATGTGATCGTCACAGATGAAGACCCCTATGATGAAGACCCGCTAGAGATTATCAGTCAAGTGGCATTGGGCGCGCGACAGGCTGGCAAACAAGAAGGTAAAGACTTATTTAAAATTTTGGATCGGCGAGCAGCCATCGCCAAAGCATTTAGTCTGGCTGAAAAAAATGATATGGTACTGATAACCGGTAAAGGTTCTGAACAGGCCATTGTCACCAAAAATAA
Organism: uncultured Gammaproteobacteria bacterium; assembly: GCA_964550465.1. Lineage (GTDB taxonomy): Bacteria > Patescibacteriota > Patescibacteriia > JACRDY01 > JACRDY01 > CAZJZH01. Next base: position 3,515 of record CAZJZH010000050.1, on the reverse strand, counting down.
TCGCTTCATTGCCTGGGATGATCGGACCGTAGCGCGAGAAGAATTAGCCAAGCTCGGCTTTAGTCAATAACCTATGAAACCATCACGAATTATTTTGTTAGCGATACTGCCACTGTTGGCAGTCGGCTTATACGCGGCCGGGCAGTGGTTAGAAAAGCGCAGTGCCACCCAAGGTGCGCAGTACGCTGCTGATACGCAGCAGGTAGCAACGGATGAGGATGAGTCCACACCAGTCACCGGTGGGCTGCCACTGGCTGGTGAAAAGACTGACCAGGCACCGCAGGCTGATCGTGATGTCTTGGCCTATATCACAGAGTTTAGTCCATTAGGCAGTGGCTGGGTGATTAGCTTGGATTATGTTAACTGGTTAACCGGTCAGGCAGCCATTGATGCCGCTACAGCCGCTGGCGACTGTGTTAGCCCAAACAACTGCCTGCCTAACGGTGTCTATATCGAAAACAGTGATGATGTCATTCACAACTTCCGCGTCCATGAAGATGTTAGCATCACCCTGCAGAGTAGTTTAGATGACTCTGGTCAGTTCGCTGCTCAGCAGGTCAGTCTTGATGCTTTTCGTAATTATTTCACTGCCAGCTCAGAGTCAGCGCTCAAAACGCGTGCGTATAATATAGGGCTCAATGCTAACACAGTGGTTAGCATCACAGAGAAGTTTTTGGCGCAGTAGGTTGTAGTATTTTTTTGATAAAAAAGAAGACCCTCCGTTGAAGCGGAGGGGTATTTTTGTGATTAATGAATGGCCAGCAGGTGTTTGGCTAGAACTAGTAGCTGGTGGTCGGTCCAACTATACTTCAATGCCAAGCTATGGAGCACGCTACCAAACTCCAACTGAGTCAGACTCTTGAAGTAGTGGGTCAGCGGCATGTGTAGTTCAGCCGCTACTCGTTTGAGTAGCTCACAACGGGCATCCTCTGATAGATGTTCCCAGGCTTGCGCGGCAAAAATCGGGTTAAAACCTATTTCTTGACTAAACAACTCCAGAGTTTGACTGTCACATGGCCGCTCCTGGTAGCTGATGAGCCGTATGTCTAGGCCTTGCATGCCACTGGGTATGATGCTGAATTCGACCATGTGGTAGTGATACATACCGACGCGATAGCGGAAGGGTAAATCGGCCGTGCGATTGCAGTAGGCCCGATGAGTTTGCAGCTCATAAAAATCCCACCGCAAGAGATCGAGTTGATCTCTACCAGCAATGGTGGTGATTATGGCCAGCCTAGCGTCATCGCTAGGGTTACGCTGCAGGCCAGTCTTTGTCCCAATGATCGTGAAGATACACCGGTTATTTTCTAGGTCTGTGACGTATTTGCAGCGACCCCAGTACAAGCTCTGGGGCATATCAACTGTCTGAATCAGATCTGTTGGACGAGCGATTGCCTCCTTAGTACTCACGATACCCCCCGAGTCAGTAATGGTGATAAAAAGAACGTTCTAATTGGTAAAATTAATGGATAGAAGGGGATTTGTCAATGAGGAAGGGGTGGCTATGAGACATGAAGCCGGTACAATTCTCATATCCCATATTTCATATCTCATAATCCCATATCTCATATCTCTTATCCTCTTTCCCTCTGTGCATAACTTGTGAACAATGGTTTTGAAAACAGTGGATGAATGGATGTTGATGAATAGTGGCTAAAAAATTAATCTGCCTAAATTTAAATAAAAATTAACAAAATAACCCCTCTTGACAAATATATCTGACTGTATATTGACAGTACCTTTTTGACCTGTTAAAATGTGAACACTTTTTGCTCTATTGCGCTATTTCCTCCGTTGGCTTGTCAAATGACCTTTCAACGGTAAAAACGGCTCAATCTTTCGGCAAAAGACTCGTTTCTCCTCATTTTGGCCTAACCCGCTATCAAAGTCATGCATATCCTAGTAGTGGGCTACAAGTAAATTTTACTCATTGTTTAACCCTCCCAAGGGCACTGCCATCGCGTAATTGCAGCGGTGACCCTGGTGGGCAGGGCGTTTTTTTATGCTTACAAAAACCATCGACCCCGCAGCCACCCGACTGCGCTTCACCCCGATTATCGACGCAGCGCCGCTGCCAGACCTGATTCAGGTCCAAAAAGACTCTTACTCATGGTTCTTAGACCATGGGTTGCAAGAGTTGTTGGAAGAAGTTTCACCGATCAAAGACAACTTTGGTCGTGATTTGGAGCTCCACTTGGTGGATTACTACTTGGATGAGCCAAAATTTGATGAAACCACTTCAAAGGAGAAAAACATTTCATACGAAACACCACTGCGGGTAAAAACCAAGCTGGTCAATAACAAAACCGGCAAGAGCAGCATGCAGGAAATTTACCTGGGTGACTTCCCGGTCATGACTGATCGCGGTACATTCATCATTAACGGGGTAGAGCGTGTTATTGTCTCACAGTTGATTCGTTCAGCTGGTGTCTTCTTTACTTCAGAAGCGGCTCGGGGTCGACGCTTCTACGGCGCTAAGATTATTCCAAACCGTGGGGCCTGGTTGGAAATTGAAACTGACACCAACAACGTCTTGTGGGTTAAGATTGACCGCAAGCGAAAGGTGGCGGTGACCTCACTGTTGCGGGCCTTTGGCTATGGCAGTGACGAAGAGATTACTGACCTGTTCAAAGACATTGATACTGATGAGGACGTTCAGTACATCGCTAAGACCTTAGAGAAAGATGCAGCTAGCAACGTTGATGAAGGTTTGATTGAAGTCTACAAGCGTATTCGTCCAGGGGACATGGCTACGCCGGACAACGCTCGGTCGTTGATCTACTCAATGTTCTTCAACTTTGACCGCTACGACTTTGACGTAGTTGGTCGCTACAAACTCAACCAACGCTTTAATCAAGACTTGCCGATTAATAAGGAAACTCGCGTCCTGCGTCGTGAAGACTTGATTGAAATTATTAAAGAAATCGTTCACCTCAATCAAACCCAGCGTGATCCAGATGATATCGACCACTTGGGTAACCGTCGTGTCCGCGCAGTTGGTGAGCAGCTGAAGAACAAGTTCCGCATCGGCTTGGCGCGAATGGAGCGCATTGTGCGTGACCGTATGAGTACCATGGACCCAACCAGTCTGACGCCAAGCCGTCTGGTTAACGCCCGACCGGTCATTGGGTCGGTCAAGGAATTCTTCATGTCATCGCAGTTGTCGCAGTTCATGGACCAAACCAATCCACTGTCTGAGCTGGAGCATAAGCGCCGTCTGTCAGCCATGGGTCCTGGTGGTCTGTCTCGTGAACGCGCTAGTTTCGAAGTGCGTGACGTGCACACCACTCACTACGGCCGTATCTGTCCGATTCAAACACCAGAAGGTCCAAACATTGGTTTGGTTGGTCACTTGGCCTCACACGCTAAAATTAATGAGTTTGGATTTTTAGAAACCCCATTTGTCAAAGTTAACCATATTGCTACGGCAGATATTAGCTTGCCGGATGGCACCAAGGTAGCCAAGAAGGGTGAGGCGGTGCCAGCCGAACACTGGGAAGCACTACGTGATCAGC
>CAZJZH010000049.1:0-6904 GCA_964550465.1 uncultured Gammaproteobacteria bacterium | reverse complement strand
CACTGACCACGAGTTGATCACCAGCGGCGATAGCGCCACTGATCACCACGGAGCTGCCACGGGTCTCTTCGATGGTTACAGCTCGCTTGGCTGCTTGATTGTCGATAACGACAAAGACAAATGATTCAGTCTGGCTAATGGTGACGGCCTTCAGCGGCACGACAAACTGGGTAGCATCAGTAGTCGTATCCGTCACATCAATACTGACATCAGCAAATGTTTCTGGGATTAGCTGTTCATCAGCGTTGTCAAAGGCTACTTCCACACTAATCTTACGGCTGATCGAGTCAGCGGCCGGGTCAATCTTGCTGACTGTGCCATTCAATTCGCCGTTGATGATGGCCGCTTGGCCGATACTGATACGACTGACATCCTCTGCGGTTAGACTAAAGACCACTTTAACCAGGTCGGTTTGTGAGACCTCAGCAATTTTCTGACCTGGCGCGACTTCTGTACCCTCTTCGACTAGTACCTGCGTAACAGTGCCGGCGATCGGGCTCTTGATAGCCAAGTCAGCCGCTTGGTTTTGGCTGAGGTTCAGTTGTCCGCGGGCCACGTCGAGAGAGCTCTGGGCGTTAAAGATCTGTTGGTCACGAGACTGCTTGGCGGCTGCTAAAGCAGTGATGGCATTTTGTTCACTAAACTGAGCTTGGCGCAGCTGACTTTCGGCAGTAGCTACAGCGTTAGACAAAGCATCGAGTTCTTGCTTGTTGGTCAGGTCAATATTGTCTAATCCTTGCTGAGTTGATTGCGCGGTGGCTTCGGCGGTAGAGATGGTGCCGTGCAAAGTAGAAACGGTGGTGCGGACACTGTTGAGCTCTGCTGCAGTAAATGAGGCGTTAGAGACAGTGTTGTTTAGTACGATAATGGTGTCGCTGACCGCTTCACGAGCTTGGGTGATAAGGTCGACCACGGTTGGCATAGTGGTGACGATGGTGTCTTTGTTGAGGCTGTAGGTGCGGACCACGTTGTACTGGTTACGGGTGGCTCGGTAGCTGTTTTCAGCTGCTAGGACAGTATTTGGTTCTAGCACCCCTAGGACTGGATCGATGTTTGGCACTTGGGCATCGCCATCAACACCCAGGACGTAGTCGATTTGTTCCAGCGCGTTCTGCACCGTGTTGAGGGTGCTCTGGGCAGTCACGACGGCGTTACGCTTGGTGTCTTCAGTGGTTTTGCTTTTGAGGTTAACAGCGTTGTCATAATTTGCTTGAGCGGTTTGCAGGCCAATCTGGGCGGTCTGGACTGCTTCAGTTGCGTTCTGCACGCCGATCTCTGCTTGGCGGACAGATTCATTGGCGGCAGCTACGGTGGCGTTGTAACTATTCTGAGAATTCAAGAAGCTGATCTGACTGTTGTTCAGAGTGGTGAGGATGTTTGAGTCACTCAGTTGGGCGACAATGGTGTTGGTAGCCACTTCATCGCCGACCTCAACCGGGATAAACTGGACTGTGCCACCAGACAGGGCTACGATATCAACCCGGGTGTCAGCCTTAACGGTACCGGCAGTGCTGATGGTCTGAGCAATAGTATCTGATTGACCCAGAGTGATGGTTTGAACAGTTTTAGCTCGGGCATCGTCAGTTGGTGTGTCTGGCTGCTTATTGCCAAAAGCAGATACGCCAATGATGCCAATCAGCACCACGGCGGCGATGATAATGATAGTAGTAAGGCGACGACGACGTTTCTGCTTTTCGCCGGGCAGTAGTCGCTTGATAGATTCGATGATTTTCATAGAATATAAATAGTAATGTGATGGGCTAGTGTACAGTATTATTATATGCGCGTCAATCCAGACGGCACCGGCAGTATAACCTACTTTTTCGGCCTTGCCCATGCCTATCCTTGCTTTTTTTCCGCTTTTTTGATAGGATACGGCCACGTTGTAAATTGTTTGTTATATTCCTATGCCTAAACCAAAACGCGGTAACAACAGCGCTGCTCGTTCGCACTATGACCAAGTGCAGAAATACGGCGCTGAAGTGGTTAACCGCAAGAAGAAACTGAGCGTTGAAGCTCGCCGTCAGAAGCGGATTGCCGCTGCTAAGGCAGCTGAGCAGAAAGCCGCTTAGTCTCAAATAGAAAAACCCCGCACCATTCGGTGCGGGGTTTTGAGTTGTGATGAAAATGTCCCTAGGCCAGCGGACGGCAGATCCGCCGCTTGATCACTTGGAAAGTTAACACAGCTTGACGAGTAACGCCGGGAACGGCGCTGATCGGCAGGGGCTCGTGAGCGTGTTCGCAGACCACAGCTCGGTGTTTTTTCTCCCAAGCCGCCCGGGCTTTTTCTTCAGCTTTGCGCTTAGCTTCAGCTTCTGCCACAGCACGTTGTTGCTCTATTTTTTCCTTGCGCTCCGCTGCTTCCTGTTGCGCCTCATGCTTGGCTTTTAGCTTCTTCTGCAGGCGCGCCTCTTTTTTGTTTCGTGGCTTGCGATGCAGTAGAGCATGTTCAGCGTTTTTATCCGCAGTCATTTTGAGGTCGTATCGTCTTTGCCATAATTTGCCAATAGTGCCTATCCGAGTTGCCAGATAGATGCTCAGGATAATTAGTCCAGCCGACCCTAAAAACTGCAAGCTCTTGAGTGAGCCACCAGAAGAAATGCCTTCTTGGAGAAAGTGGCCACTGATGACTATTGTCATAGGGATCATAGCTATACTTACGGTCATGAGACCGAGTAGTAGCATGCCGTTCGAACGGCTGGGCTTGCTTAGTTTGTGACTGATCGTATCCCACATCTTTTCCCACATCTTTTGCCACGGTGACTGCCGTTTTAGCGCTTCGCCAGCCATACATTTGATAGGCCCACCTTCTACGTCAGTAAAGCCCCAGAGACGCGGCGTAAAGCCTTTCCAACCTCGTAATGTAATGAGCAGCCAGATGGCAATGCCGATTGTGATCACTGTCGAAATCGCCGCGGATAATATTAGCCCGACCAGTAGCAAAATCGGTTGGATAGTAAAGGCGAAGAAGAGGGCTTTGTGACGAAAATCGCATTGATCCTCGTATGGACCACGCGATAATATCAGGTAGACCCAGCGCTTCATCCAGGCGGGTGGGTCAGCAAACAGTTCCCGAGGCACTTCCAGTTCGACATTTGCCACATTCACCAAGTCATACCAGGCATTAATCATGGTGACTTGCGGCCGAGCGTAGCCGCCGTGCTTGCCAGGCATCTGTTTAAGGTACTCCTTAGCGATCCGACCGGCTACTTGAATATTTTCTGCCCACTCGTAGTTTTCCCGCATTTGAAGCCGAGGAATCAGATGTGGTTCTTTGCCAGGCTTTTTATCGTAGATAGGTACAGCGGAGATGGTATTTTTACCAGGTTGGAGTGGTACGATTTCCATCCCCTGTTCCAGTGGCACGATGATGCGGTTTTCACCCTTTTCACTGGCCACCACGATCAACATGAAATGCTGGTGATCATCAAGGGGAGCTGCCTTTTCCAGTCCGCGCAGGGTTTCTGCGTCAATGCACCAGCGTAACCGAATGGATGGGTTATCGATTTCCATTGGCGGCATCTCGCTGCCACCATTGGTGCGATACGCAATTTCTTCCGGTGTCAGCGGCGGAGACATCTTGCGGTCGTTAACGAATAATTGCAGCATCTGGTACCTCCTTTTAGCTGCATGTGCGTTATTCAGTTATCAATGGTCGATAGTGTAAGATACCAGCGGTGCATTAATCTGTCAATAGTTAACGATCACTAGTCACTCATCACCAATCACTGAGCATGGTATACTCTCTAGGTCATACACGCCTATGCTATCCCGCCAAAAGAGCTACACACTCAGTAATAAAATCACCACCATCGACATTGTCCCCTCACCATCAGCCTTGGCTCATGTCCAGCGGTTATTGACCGTCAAAGAAGTGACGGACCGCCAAGAGATTAGCGAGGCGTTGCTGGCGGAGTTGTCACGGATCAGTGCGGTGCCGGTGGTGACGCTGCGGATTGCTGACCGTAACCAGTATCACTCCAAGCGGGGCGGTAAGGTGGTCTTTAAACAGTACGGCGTTTACTACCCGCAGAGCCAGTCGATTACTATTCAGAACCGCACAGCGGTGCGGGGGCAGCTACTGGCGCCATTAACATTTATCGACACCTTGTTGCACGAGTGGCTGCACCATTATGACTTTCAAAAACTAGGCATTGAGTCGCTCCATACGTCAGGCTTTTACGCTCGGCTGAAAGATTTGAAGGCAAAATGCGGTATTGTTCCTAAGCAGCGAGCGTAGTATACTACTCAACACTATGATGAAACGAATTTTCCAGGTCATTGCCGTCGCAGCCATATTACTCAGTGGCTTGGCGGTACCACCCGCCCCTGTCCAGGCAGCCGATACAGCTACCCTGGAATTTTTTTATGGCGAAACCTGTCCGCACTGCGCTAAAGAAGAAGTTTTTCTGGACGACTTGCAGGCTGAATTTGGCGAGCAGTTAGTGATTGAGCGGTATGAGGTCTATTTTGATGCGGATAATCAAAAGCTATACCAGCAGCGCATCACGGATTTTGCTATCCAAAACTCTGGTGTGCCACTGACCATTGTGGGTGATGAGTATATCGTCGGTTTTAACAGCGCAGAGACGACTGGTACGTTGATTCGTTCCTGGGTACAAGCTGAACTGGGGCACGATGCAGTTACAGTAGTTGATGGTGCGACTGAGGTTGAGTACTGTGATGATGACGAGTCAATTATTTGCGCGCCCGGTGAGACGGCGGACAGTGGCAGTGCTGGCACCGAACAGTTTGTGATTGACCTGCCGTTTTTTGGCCCGACTGATTTGACTACTTTTTCACTACCAGTACTGGCGATAGTCATTGGCACCATTGATGGCTTCAACCCTTGCGCCATGTGGGTGCTGGTCTTCTTGATCTCGCTGCTGTTTGGGGTGACCTCGCAGTCACGGCGTTGGTTGATTGGTGGTATTTTTATCGGTGCCTCCGGTTTGGTCTACTTTCTCTTCATGGCAGCCTGGCTACAATTTTTCTTGTTCTTGAGTTACCTGACCATCGTCCGTGTAGCCATTGGCTTGTTCGCTCTGGGCTTTGGCATCTATAATCTGTATGAATATTACAAGAGCCGCAAAGAGGGACTGGTCTGTAAAATTACCAGCAATCAAAAGCGGCAAAACACCTTTGATAAACTGCGTCAGTTAGTCCAGCAGAAACATATCCTCATCGCCTTGGCCGGCATTATCGCCTTGGCCTTTGCGGTTAACTTAGTCGAACTGGCTTGTTCAGCTGGTTTCCCAGCTATCTTCACCTCTGTCTTGGCCTACAGCGGCGTTGGTCCGGTTGATCGTTATTTACTGATTGCCCTGTACATCCTCTTCTTCATGATCGATGATTTGATTGTCTTCATCATCGCCATGGTAACGCTCAAGCAGACTAATATCAGCGTCAAATATGCGCAGTGGTCAAAGCTGATTGGCGGGGTGATTATCCTCTTGCTTGGTCTGCTGTTGATGTTTAAACCAGAGTGGCTGTCGTTTTAAGGGGTAGAGGCTAAGAAATTTAGAAATAGAGCGCGAGAAAGAAGAAAGGGGAAAGAAGAAAGGGTGCTCTATTCTTTCAGGTCAATTTGAATTTGTTAATTTCTTAGCGTCTGCGCAAACTCGCCAACCGAAAAACACCCCCAATATTTCATTGAGAGTGCTTCTAAGGCCACGGGCCCAGCACCAGTTGGTGCTGGGCGGGCGGAATCTCACGTCATGCCACACCTATACATAGGTGTGGCATTCCCACAAGGATCTGCGGGTCCTCGTGAGCTCCCCTCCGAATGTAGGGGGAATCCTTCCCCCTACCACCCCCTGGTTCGATTCCTGAGTCAATAATGGCGTAGGTAAAAATAAAAACCCCTTTCAAAGAAAAGAGTTTTTACTGGAGGCCACGGGCGGAATCGAACCGCCGATAAGGGTTTTGCAGACCCCTGCCTTACCACTTGGCGACGTGGCCGGAAAACATGACAACTGTAGCATAGGTAGCGGTAAAATCAAGTTCCATCAGCAAAAAGAAAAACGAGAGCCGAAGCTCTCGTTTTCGATTTGATGTGATGTTAAGCGGCCGATGCCGCTTGTTTTTTTGCTTTTCTTTTAGCGCACCATTTCCTAGCAAGAGTTCGTCCCGGGATTAGGAAGTCCTGCACTGGCGTGCTTTGATCAGCCTCCTGCTGACGCTTTTCACGCGCTTCCTTGCGCCGTTGAATTTCTGCGTCGTAAGCCTGCAGCTGTTCCGGCGACATTTTACTTTTGTGTTTTTCGACCTTCTGCTCCATCATGCTTTTACCGGCGACGTAGAGTTTGTCGGCTTCGTCGACAGCTTTGCGAGCCATCGGCTTGACCGTACCCCACACCAATCGAATGATGCGGATGTCCAGCCAGATGCCGTACATCAACCCCAGTAAACCGATTAGCGCCACAGCCAATCGGCTGCCAGTCCAGTGCTTATGCTGAATGGCATCGTAGACCGGCACACCATCCCACGGTAGCTCAGGGTTATTCGCCCTGGCTAGCTTCACCGCTTCCTGCGGATCCACTTCAACCAAGGGAGTTCCTGCGGCCACCACGGTGGTCGGAGGCACCTTCTCGTAGTACTCGAGGGTGACCTCCACCGGTCCGTCGACAGCTGCGATGTCGAAAGTACCTTCGCCGGCGAACTTTTTACTGTGCGGTCCGCCAGACTGCATCTTGTTCCACCGCTTCATCGGCAACGGATCACACCCGGGGCAATTTTCCGGGTAGCGCACGCCATAGGCGGTACCGGTACCCTTGACGGTGTACCTATACCACCAGCCGAGGTCAGCGCTGAAAGTGATAGTTTGTTGGATGTCACCAGGCTCAAGCGTATAGGTACGCTTAACGGGAGTAGCCACAAACGGCTTGACCGTTTGAGTCTCTTC
>CAZJZH010000048.1:0-6975 GCA_964550465.1 uncultured Gammaproteobacteria bacterium | reverse complement strand
AGAAGCATCTATCGGTGAATAGCCCATCGGCGGATATGTTTCCCCCAGGGCTTTTGGTTACTTTTGGCCCCAAAAGTAACGAAAGAAAAACCTTAGTATAAGAATGGTAAAAGAAAAAAACCTCCCGACATAGTACTCGCCAGGAGGTTTTTGTTTTTCAACTAGTACTGTCGATTCTACCGATGGAGCTTCCAGTCTAGTAAGAAGCCGCTGCCCAGCATGGCGCAGAGTAAGACACACATAAACAGCATGCCCAGCACTGGCACTAGTAGCAACAAGCTGAGAACAAATGTACCCAGCAGGGCACTCCACCAGGTTGGAGCTGGCAGGTCTTTTTCTTTGCCGAAGAGCTTATGGAGCCAGACTCCCACCAGTACGCCGGTGTACATCTTGGCTAGAGCCACCATCAGCAGCCAAGCAAACAGCCACAGGAAGGCCAAGGCCAGGCCGATGCCAGTCATCAATAAGATGATAAACACCAGTGGGCCGAGCAGCAAGATAGCTAGGCCGATAGCAAAGTAGTAGCCAAAGCGCTTGTTAACCCCCTGAACCCACTCGTTAGAGAACTTTTTGAAGGTCAACACCAGCACCACGGCTGCTACGGCCATAGTCAGGAAGCCAAATAGCCACAGGCCGGCCAAGATGCCGAAGATGGTCTCAGGGTCAGCTTGGCCGTGTTTTTGGTAGGCGGTTTCTTCAAAGCTAATTTCACCACCAACAGTAGCTGTATCTGGCACAACAACCTCTTGGCGGGCTTGGTAGTCTAAGCCGTTGGTGATAACAGCGTTAGCGCCAATAGTGAAGCGTTCGTCGACGATAGCCTCAACTACACCGTTAACTCGGCCGTTGAGCAGTAGCTCGCCGGCTGCCACAGAGACATCACCGTTGACTATGCCGTCCATGACCAATCGACCAGCACCAACGTAGACGTCACCATCAATCGTGACTCCTGCGGGGATGGTAATCAATCCACCAGCCAGCATGGCATCGCCATTAACGTCACCATTAATCAAAATGGTACCGCCGGCTGCCCGCAGGTCTTGGCCAACTTCATTGAGGATAGTGACGTTGCCACCAGCTACCATCAGGTCTTGGCCGATAGGGCTGTTGATCAAGATATTGGCGCCAGCCAACAAGGCATCACCCTCGATGGTGCCTAAGATATTGATATCTGCCGCTGCAGCGTAGAGGTTGTCCTCGATGACCTCGTTGCTGTCAATGCGGTACTCTTCCCCGCTACCGACAGTAGCCGCTGAGAGCGACAGGGGCAGGAAAGTGATAACCAGCATGGCTAGCAGCGCCAATGATTTACGCATATGCATCATGTTATGAATGAAATGGTTAATTAGTGATGGTGGTGATGATGTCCTTCCGGCATCGTATCTAAAGCTGCTGGATAGTGACGCAGGATCACAATAGCCAGCCAGGTTGATAGTGGCATAGCCAGCACTAGACCGATACTACCGACTAACGTCCGGACGATTTCTGTGGCAATCAGTTCGTTATTAATCAGTTGTAACCACGATACGCTCGTACCGGTATCAACAGCAAAGAGCAGTAACAGTGGTAAGGCTACACCAGCATAGGCCAGAAACAACGTATTGACCAGGGCGCTGATGTGGTCAGTACCAATCCGCAGAGCGGCGCTAAAAATCTGACTGACTGATTGCTGCTTATTGGCACGGTAAAGCTCTTGCACGGCTGAGACTTGGCTGACGATAATATCATCCAAGGCGCCAATGCTGCCAATGACAATTCCTGCCAGTAACAATCCTTGAGCATTAATACTTTGACCTTGGTAGCTGATGAGGTAGAGAATATCTTCGTTCCATAGGCCGGTTAATCGTGTCACGCCGGTGAAGATGGTTGATAGGATCAGGATAACTACCAGTGAGGCGATGACGGCCGCAAAGGTGATCAGGCTTTTGGTGTTCACTCCTTCGGTGATGAAGATGGCGCAGGTCATAATAGCGGTGGCGCCAATAATGCTGACCAGTAGTGGCGACATGCCCTGGAGGATCAGCGGAATCATTACGCCAAGAATAACCGCGAATGACAGGACAATCACTAACAGGGCGCGGAGTCCCTTCCAGCGGCTGATGACCAGCACGCTAGCGGCAAATAGCGCTGCTAGTGCCCACAGCCAGCCGCGCCGGACATAGTCAATCACCGTTACAATTGGTTCGCCATCAGGTGTTTGGTGGAGGGCGGTGACGACCCGGTCACCCACGCGGTACTGCTTGCTGTCTACTACCTCAAAGTCGCCAATCCCCGTAAAGGTGAATGTCTGACCATCATACGGCCCGGTCAGTGCTTCCAGTTCCAGGTTTTGTTGGACAAAGACAGCGCCATCTTCAGCGGTTTTAGTCACTTCATCCGTGATAGCCGTAACACGAGATTCAAAAATCTCATCTGCGGCCGGGTCGCCACCGTGGGCTTGAGCCGGCGCTACTACACTAAACAGCGTTACGAGCAGTATGGTGCTAAAAAGGCTGATCCGCCAGAGAGTATGCATATACGGTAATTATAGGAAAAATAGCTGATTTATGCTACTGTGGCTGCATATGACTACTTCACCCCGCGTGCCAGTGACCGTTTTTACCGGCTATCTGGGCAGCGGCAAAACCACCATCATTCTTAATCTCATCAAACAGCTACCGACTGACTACAAGACAGTTTGGCTGAAAAATGAGTTTGGTGATATGGCGGTGGACTCCCTGCTGGCTAAAGAGCAGAGCATCGCGGTGCAAGAAATGCTCAATGGCTGCCTGTGCTGTGTCTTAGTTGGTAAGCTGGGCAATGCGCTAGATGATCTGCTGGCTCAGTACCGGCCGGATCGCATTATTATTGAAACATCAGGCTCGGCTTATCCAGCACCGATTGCCTGGGAGATTCTGGCCAAGAAAGATCGTCTGATGCTGGACGGTGTCATTACTGTCATTGACGCCTTGAACTTTGATGGCTACAAGGACAAGAGTATTACTGCCAAGCGGCAGGCCGAAGAAACAGATCTGATTCTCATTAACAAACACGAGCTGGTGGCCAGTGAGCGAGTACTAGAAGACACGCTGGATGATGTTTATGAACTTAACCCCACCACCCCAAAAATTAAGACGAATGAAGGACTGGTCAGCCCGGATGTTATCTTTGGACTAGACAGTACGTTGTTTGATTTACAATCAGGTCACACCGATCGAGACACTGACCATCATCACAATGAGGTTGAGGTGGTGGAGTTTAGCGCTGATGGCGCACTCGATGCCCAGGCAGTGTTAGATGCACTGAGTCAATTGCCAAAAGATTATGTTCATCGGATTAAAGGAGTGGTCTATACTGCTGCTGGCCCACAGTTACTCAATATTGCTTTTGGTCGTGGACAGCTGGTGCCGTTAAAGCAGTATGACGGCCAGCAAACGCGGCTGGTAGTGATGGGGCATGAGTTGGAGCGGTATGAGGAGGAGGTGAGAGGGGTGATTAGTGGTCAGCAGCCAGTAACTCGTAATTAGGGTGCCCTCGTATACCGTATGCGGTATGTCGTATGCAGGCAGGTACTATATATCTCTCCTCCGTCATACGGTATACGGCATACCACATACGATGTGGATCAATTAATCATTACCTCATTACTCATTACCTTTTAAAAAACACCCAACTATGTAGTTGAGTGTTTTTTGATACAATAGCTTTCGTTACATTACCTGTTGGTGCGGCGGCTCTGGTTGGCGATACTCATCAAGGTCCATCGTCACGCCTTCGGCAGCCATTTTCTTTTTACACAGGCTGGCGTACATCACCGGCACGATCAATAGGGTCAAGATAGTGGCGAAGAGTAAACCAAAGATGATAGCAAAGCCCAGACCGCGCCACAGTTCATTGGTCAAAGCCAGCGGTAAGACACCGACAATAGTTGTAGCCGAGGTCAGGAAGATAGGCTGCATGCGCGACATACCACCTTCGACAATCCCCTCAACGAAGCTCATGCCTTGGCGCAGGTTTTTGTTAATACGGTCAATCAGGACAATGGCGTCGTTAACGGCGATACCGGATAGCGAGACGATACCGATAAAGGCTGGGAAGCTAAATGGCAGACGCAGGATAGTCAGGCCGATAATCACACCGATAATGGCCAACGGTAAGCTGAAGAGGATAATCAGCGGCTGACGGAAAGAGTTGAACTGGAGTACTAAGATAAAGGCAATCAAGATAACAGCTACAATCATGGAGTAGAATGTTTCGGTGAATGATTGTTCGATATCTTCTACCTCACCACCCACTTCAATCCGCGTGTCTCCCGGCAGGACTAGTTGTTGTTGATCAGCAGCAAAGCGGGTTAATACCTCTTGGAGATTAGCACCTTCGTTGACCTGAGCAGTCACACTGGCGACGTTGTCACCATCGCGGTGGTTAATGCTGACCAGTGATGGTTCTAGCGATAAGTCCGCTACTTGCTTCAGCGGTACTGCTTCACCGGTTGGTGTGGTGATGAGTAAATCTTCAACGTCATCAATGCTGGTGAAGTTCTTTTGGTCGTACTTAACGATGATATCGACGTCCTCGCCATCACGAGTGATGGTTGAAGCAGTAGTGCCAAAGAGGGCGTTGCGGATAGTGCCAGCCACGGTGCTGACACTGAGGCCATAAAAGTTGGCTCGCTGTTTATCAAGCGTAAAGGTAAATTCGCCCGTAGCGTCTTCCAGACTATCTTTAACGTTAAAGGTTTCCGGGTATGACTGGAGCAGGCTGACCACGTCAGCAGTGACGACGGAGATAGTGTCGTTTTCAGAGCCAAAGATGCGGACTTCAATCGGCGCACCGGTTGGCGGGCCGGCAGATAGCTCATCCACTACCACCTCGCCACCTTGGATAGCAGTTAATTCTGAGCGAACACTGTCAGCAATTTCGTAACTCTTGCGGTCACGATCATCACCATCAACCAGGTTGACGGTGATGTTGGCTAGGTGGCTACTACTGGAGCCGCTACCGCCAAAGCCGTCGGTTAAGCCAACAGACGAAGAGGTGCCGATGTTGGTGACAAAATTATCCAGCTCGGGCAGTTCAGCCACAATTGCCTCGGCTTGAACAGCGACAGCGTTGGTGTCTTCCAGTACTGAGCCATTAGGTAAGGTGATGCTGACTACAAAGTAGTCACTGTCTACCGCGCCAAACATTTCTACGCGCAGCAAGCCGCTGACCGGCACCATAATAGCCAGGACAAAAGCCATCCAAGCAAGAGCAATAGTCCGGCGGCGGCGTTTCTTAGCGGCCACTGTTTGGCGTAGCTTGTGCTGGTACCAGTTGCGCAAGGCATTCATCTGGCGGAAGATAAAGCCACGAGCTTTTTTCGTGCCACCGCCGTTACCGTTTTCTGCCTCACCGGTGCGGACCGGAATTTTTTTGACCCACTGTGAAGTCAGCGTTGGGATAACCACTAAGGCGACGAAGAGAGATGACAGCAATGCAGCGGAAATGGTTCGTGGCAAGACAGATAGGTATTCACCGAGGATACCAGAGACGAGGAACATCGGCACAAAGGCGGCTACGGTAGTTAGAGTGCCGGCAATGATCGGCCAGCGGTAGTTCCAAATAGATAAGATAGCTGCTTCGTAGGGCGTTTTCTTATGCTTGAGCATGTACTCGCTAATCCCTTCCATGATGACGATGGCGTTATCAACCATCAGACCGAGTGACAAGACCAATGAGAACAGCACCATGCTGTTAATCGTTTCACCGCCGGCGTAGAGGACGATGAAGGTCATGAAGAACGCAATCGGGATAGACAGACCAGTGACGAAGGCACCGCGCAAACCCAGTACCGCCATCAGGAAGATGATGATCAGCACCATGGTTTGCAGACCATTGGTGGACAGCTGGGTGATGTCATCACGAATCCAGACAGCGTTGTCCCCCGTCTTTTCAACTGTGATATAGGCAGGAATAGTGCGGTCGGCTTGGAGGGCCGCTACCAATTGCTCTGATTGGTCAACGATAGCCAAAATATTACCACCGGTTTTTTTGTACAGCTGGAGTGAAACGGTGTTCTGTGGTTGTTGTCCGCTCACAGAGATGCGTGATTCGGTCTCTTGTTCAGCAAAACCGTCAGTGATGGTCGCTACGTCACCGAGGAATATAGGCGTGTTGTCACGGGTAGCGATAACAATATCGTTCAGCTCAATCGCTTCGGTAAACTTACCTTCAACTCGCACCGTGTAGTTAAAGCCGTCTACTTCCAAGTCACCAGCTGGTAGGTTGATGTTGCTGGTGTTGATAGCGGAGACTACCTGACTGAGGGACAGGCCATAGGTCAGCAGCAGGGTCTGATCAACCACTACCTGGTATTCACGCTGGATGCCACCCAAGATAACCGCTCGCGATACATCATCAATCGATTCAAACTGATCTTGCAGCTCATCAGCCAGGTTTTTTAATTCCAAATCAGATACATCACCCACCAGACTGTAGGTGACGATGGCAAAGTCATTAGCGCGGATTTCGGTTACTACCGGCTCTTCAGCATCTTCGGGTAGGCTGACCTTAGCCCGATCAACTGCTTCGCGTAGTTTTTGGTAACTACTCTGGAGGTCGGCTTCGGCTTCAAATTCAACCGAGACACTGGATACGCCCAGTGAAGAGCTGGAGGTGTAGCGACGTAAGTTTTCTAAATTTTTTACTTCCGCTTCAATTTCATTGGTGACCAAGTCTTCAACATCAGTTGGACTGGCGCCAGGGTAAACAGTAGTAACCGCCGCAAAAGGAATCTTGACTTCCGGGTCTGCTTCCTTCGGCATGGTCAGCATGGCGAAGGTGCCGATAGCTACAATGGCGATCAGCAGCAGGTAGGTGATGCGGTAGTGAGTGATAAGGAAGCCAAAGACTGAGCGACGTTCTCGCTCAAAAGCATCGTTCAGCTGCTGTTCTTTACGCTGGTCACTGTCAGAGCGCGGCTGTTCGGTCGGCTCGACTGGTGGCTGCGGCGCG
>CAZJZH010000047.1:0-6991 GCA_964550465.1 uncultured Gammaproteobacteria bacterium | reverse complement strand
GAACCAAATGAAGGAACTATCGAAACAGTCAACTGCGACGTTGTTGGTGAATACCACATCTCGGGCATTGGTCCAGAACCCGTGACCCTGATGGGCGATGTCGTTGACAGTGTTGCCTTTAAAGGTCTTGTAGAGGCGACCCTTGATACCGTTCCCGCTGTCGGCTGGACCGTAGACGTACATGGCGATATTTCCATTAGCCGTCCCACGCTCGTCACCATCCTCCCACACGAATGCAGATCCAACAACGTTGTAGGCGATGTTACCCGTGAAGTCCGCGTGCGCTCCGTGGCTAACAAACCCCCACCCTGGTGAACCGTCTACAACACAGTTGCTGATTTGAATCGCTGTCGATCCAGGATTCAAGCTTCCTTCTGGGCGGTGAAGGTGAAGTGGGTACTTGGCGATTGAGTTATCTGCACTGGTTTCCAGCAAGGGCTCGGCTACCACTTCTTGGATCTTGCTCGTGCGTCCAAGATCCTTAAACCGCACACCGTCAATAATGCAGTCGTCTGTCATAATCATGACATGACCGCGGTGTCGGTTATTGTTTGTGTTCTGTGTGGTTTGCCAGACGATAGATCGGGTCAAGTTGGCGACGTACATCGGCGTTGATGCACCGCCTCGACCGTTAGTTGTGTGGGCGTTGGCTAGAGCAGAGACTGTTAGGATGGCCCCGGCAATCCCATCAAGGTTCACTAACTCCGTGTCGAACTTAGTCGGAACTTTTATGGTGTTGACACGACTGAACCCGTGGTAGGCGGTCCCGCCGACAACGATGTCATCGTTGATTTGCCAATCCGTGGGGGCTGAAGTGAGTGTGATTGAGGTTGCCCCCTGAGCAGCTTGGGCGGTTGCGATTCCGAATGGTGTGGGTGTTCTAACTCCGTACACCCGCACAGTGGAGCCGGGCATCGCCATCAATCCTTGACGACGCAGAGCCGGGTCGATGGTGATGTCCACCTTACCGTTGAACGTGATCGTGCTGGTGACCGGGACACCGACTGTTCCCTGGATGAAAGAACCTCCGTCGTAGACGATGATGGTTCCAATTGTTAGGTTGGCGTTAGACGACCACTGAAGGGTCCCATAGATGTGGAGGACCGTCGTGGTCTGAAAGACGTTAGGCGTTGCGTCTAGGTCTATGGTGATTCCAGCCGGGATGGTGATTTCATCCGCTAGTGTTGGCGGAGTAATACCTGGAACGTCGCCGGTCCAGTTTGCACCGTCTGACCAGTTGCCGGATTGGGTTGCTGTGTAAGGCATGATTATTCCTTTGTTGAACTGGTCTAGACGATGGTCATAGTCCCAGTAGCGTCAATGTCTAAATCGGGAGTGTTAGTTTCTTTTGGATATACCCAGAAAGTAGTCTTCGCTAAGGAACTGGTGATTGAATGTGTTGCCGTCGTGTCGCTAGCCCCCGGACTGCTTCTAAACTCCCGCCAGAACACTAGGTAGTCAAAAGCTGTTCCTGTCCCGGCAGCCGCAGATGCCCCCTCACCGATCACGTTTGCTAAAGCCGGCTTAGTCCAGGTCCCACTGGTGGATCCGTCAGTCGTGTAGTAGACAACCAGGTGATGGGTGAAACACAGTTCGTACGTCCCGAATGTTAAAGCAATGCTGTCATAGTTGCTGACGATGAATAGGATGTGAACGACGTTGCTGGTTTCTTCTCCACTAGGCATGGGTACTGTGAAAGACCCAGTCTCAAACCCGGTCATGAGTCGCTTGTAGTAGCGACCACGAACGCTCGAACCTGTTCCAAATCCTAAGCTGTCCCACCCAGACGGGGTTGCTGTTCCAACAGGACCAATTCGGATTAGAATCGCTGTATCACCAGCAGCTATCCCACTCGGCCAAGTAAGCGTTGTCCCCGTGGTGATGTAGGGCGTCCCATAAGCTGCTGGCTCGGTGTAAATGGGCCTTGTGAACACGTCATCAGACCCATGGGTAGGATCTGTGGTTAAGGTGTCGCCGTAGATTGGATAATCTTGAGCCCAGGAATCTATGGATTCGAGCTGGAGTTGGTCTCCGCCTGGGACAACTCCCCACTGAGTGTCAGAAGTGCTGAATTCGTTACCTAGCGGGAGGTAATAGGTTGCGATCCCCAACTCATAGGAAGTATTTGGATTTTCGTAAGATTCACCGTCTTCGTCAAAATCTATGAGAGTCCAATTGTTTTCTAGATCAAACGGCGTCTTGTTGACTGGGGTTGCTGGGACAGACCCGAAATACAGGTCGTCCATTGTGTAGGCCAAGGGGTCACTGTACGGAGCTTTATTCAGGTTTAGATTTGCAGTGTCGTCGTACTTAGCGTCCACATCTTTCTCGAAGGCTACCCCAGTAGGATGATGAATCATGTAGTCAACTTCTAGATAAGCTATCGCATTGGAGACGTCTCTTATTTTGAACCCGACGTCGCCAGCTCTCACAAATCTTAAGACAGGATTTCCTGACACCATTTCATAGTAGGCCACGTAATTACCAAAGCCTGTGCTGAGGTCAGCTAGATCAATCACAGGGTTATTTGAAGAGTCTCTAGTGATCGGGATACTTCTGACGGCTCCTCCGAGAAAGAAACTAGTGCCGTTTGGACAGACTCGGACATTATGAGGTTCAAGCCAGACGACAGTGTTTCCTGATCTTCTGACGTAGGAGACAGCGTCAAGGGTGTGCTTTGCCCCGTTGATATACAGATATGAGTACCGCCCACTGCTATTCACAGTGATCGTGTGATCAAACTCGTTCACCCCTTGAGTGATTAGATTTGGAGCTCCAGAGACACTGAGTACAATGCGAAACTCTCCTGGCCTAGTCAGTAGGATCTCTAGGCCATTAACGTCGTCGTACTCTACGGGTGCGTTGAAATCTGCGATCCAACCAGACCCAGTAGTGCTCCCAGTACTGAAAGTGTCTAGGGCGCTCGCTCCACTTACCACATTTCCAGAGACAATCCCAGCGGCAATTGAAATTGTAGCTCCTATGATGTCGTCTCCAGATCCTGACCAAGAGGTGAGTTCGATACCAGCGGCCTTAGCTCCATCGTTCCAACAAGGAACAGTCGGCTTGTGTTCAGTGTGATAATACAAGACGGTGATGTCTGGGGCTTGGTCTCCAATGTAGTTGTCGTTCCTGTCATACAACTGAGGCTGGAACGACTGATTGCTGATTAGAGTCTGATCATGAGAACTTGTCTGGAAATTCATAACTCCGCTGGCGATGTTGTACTTCACCCATTGCTGTTGAGCGTTTAGACCTGCGAGGCCCTCCATTGAGTTGCCGTCTTTCGCCAAGATCATACTGTAGTGAGTCCCGCCGACTGCGGTGTGGTACGCAAACTTGGCTGTGCCCCCACTGATGGAATCTACCTGGAGTAAGAAATCTCGGCTATCCCTTGTGTGGAGGATTGAACCTCCGGTTTCATCTCCGGTCACAACGATAAAATAGGTTGGAAAGTTTACTCTCCCTGAGGCTGCCGGCTCTTCCCAGTCACCAGAGCCGTTGACGAACCAGCCCCCTTGGATACTGCTGTAAATCTTGTCGTCTGCTGGATCTATAAAGTCTGGAGGTCTAACCCCGGCGTAGATCAAGGCTGAGAACTCTGTGGTGTTCTTCTTAACAACTTGGGTCCTGTAGATGCAGTTCTTATTAGGAGAGTTGGTTGTATCTACCTCTCCAAGGAAGATACTCCAGGATTCATTGGAGACACGAACTCCTTGAGCACTTCCCATAGACATCGCTCGGTATCTAGAAATTCTTTGACCATCACGGGTAGCGTGATACTCCTTTTCTTCAAAGACAGGGTAAGTACGGCCGAACCCAGGAGCTAGGTGGTCAAAGGCTGTTGCTGCCCCAAGACATCCACAGAATGTGTACTTCATTTTCTTAAGACGGAGTTGTGAACGTGAAGGCGGATGCGTCACAGTCCCGAGATGTCACGATGTAGATTCCGTCTGGAGTCTTCACACACTCGGCGAACAATCCTTGATTGGCGCTAAGCACAACAGCTTCTACTGAAGGGTTGATAAGATTGATCGTGCCTTGTCGGACAATCTCTACTACACTGAGGACGTTGATGTTCTGCGTGGCTGTCCAGGTTTCAGTTCCTGTAGACCCTGCGGTCACCTGAATCTGATAGGTTGCTTCCATCTTCCAAGCGTTGGCACCTGCTGCGGACGCTAGTGAGAAGAGGCTTGTGCCTGAGCCTGTCGCAGACCAGGTCGCAGGAGTTGCTGAGTCACAAATACCCGCTCTTACTACAAGAGAATTGTCTAGCTCTGTACTGATTGATGAAGATGTGCTTGAAGTTGTGTTGGGCGTCTTGTCTGTGTCAGCCCCAGTCTTCCTTGCTCGGTAGACGACAACCCCAGCCCCATGTTCAGAGTTGTCAATAAAGTCTACTCGCAAGTTACCGGACTCAGTTCCGTCGCAAGTCTTGGTCCAAAGCTGAAGATACTTTCCATCGCTCCCTGCTGAAGATTGGAGCAACGTGAAGTCAGTCATGTCGATGCCGTCAGGATCTGCTCTGTTACTCCCGACTGCCTCATGTCCACACGTGATCAGCAGAGCAACGTCTCCATAGGCGATCCCAGTCGGCCAAGTGAGAGTGATTAGTTTGGCGGCGGTACAAGTATCTGAGTCTTTGGTTCCCACTTCAGAGACTGCCGAGTCTTCGCGAATAAAGTCAAAGACCCGATCTGTGGAGTTCCAATTAAGGATGTATCCAAATCCTAGTCCCGGAGTCTTAAACTTGTCAGAAGCTCCGTTGTCCCAGGCTGCTGCGGTAAGTCCTGGAGAAGCAATCACAATGCTGTAGTGTGAGTGATCGGCAGCCCCGCCACCTCCCATTCCACCCATTCCACCCGCTCCAGGACTTCCCCTACGTCTTCTCTGGGGAATAGGAATGCGCCGGCGTCCACCATCGAGGTTGTCCAACCTCTGACGCATGTCCAGATAGTCGTCTAGTCGTTGCTTGACGTAAGTGGTCATCAGCTTAGGAGGCCCGCGTAAGCAGTAGATGTGAGGTAGTTGTAGCTGATGTTGTTCCCTTGAACCCCCGGTGTGAAGGTCCCATCAGCATTGAGGTTGAGAGGTTCACTAGCGACCGTGTCGTCACTGCCAGCGTCTTCTGCGGGGACTAGGATGGGGAACAGTTTGTTGTCAGTCCCGTCTTGGATGTAGGACCCGCCATTCTTACGGAAGGACACCATTCCGTTGTTCAAGATGTTGAGGTTCCAGCCCGTCTTGCGGTACTCCACTTTGGTGATCGCGGGGTAGTAGCTGATGGTTGCTGCTCCCACTGCCACGCTCTTGCGTCGCTGACCGGCACACACTAGGAACTTCCATGTGCCTGCTGCCTCTCCCAGAAAGGTGTCTGAGTTGACAGTGTCTGTGAACGAGTTGTTTCTAGCCGCGATAGCTGCTTCATTGGTGAAGTTGCTTAGGATGTTGAGGATTGGACGGTAGACAGGCCGTGTGAGGGGGTCTATCGGCTGTTGATTAGCAGCATTGACAATCGGACCAGGCTCATTACCTGGGAAGCTTGGACCTCTTTCAGCTCCGGCAAGAGCAGTAAGGCAGGTTGCGGAGGTGATAGGAACTTGCTCTTCCACCCACTCGACCCAAATCTCGGTGTCCCATGATCTAGGGTCTTCTGTCTGTAGCTGGGCTTGGGTTTGACTGGAAGCAAGTGGGCGGAACCCGACTGTCACCTCCCAAGTTGAACTGTTGGCAGCCCTGCGAATCCTTTTCATCTGGAACTGTTGGGCGAAACTGCTGTAGTCAATTGCCCCGTTGTAGGTAAACCGATCCCCGCGGGTTGGGACTTGGTCTAGGGATGTGGTGCCAAACGCCTGAGCCAATTGCAACACTAGAGCATTGACTGGATCCTTTTGATTGGCGACTACGATGTATTTGGTCTCATAGCTGTAGCGACCGTCATCGTCCTGGGACAATGGCCAATCTTGATCTTCTTTCAGATAGCATTTGGTTACGGCTAGGGCCATTGATCACTCCTAAGCAATCTCACCAGAGTCGACGAAGGTGTCCTCGGTAACCTGATTACCTAGTCTGCCCCGCATCAGTTCTCTGAGGTCTTCTAGTTTGTCGTTTGTCTTCTTCTGTTCATCTAGTTGTTGTTGCTGGATGCGTCCTTGTGTGCCTCGCCCTAAGAGTTCTGCTCGGATGCCTTCTGCTGTGCCGGCCTGTACAGCATTGAACCCCAGAATACCTGAGGTGATTCCAGGCTCTGCCTTGGTCTGGTCCCTGGGTCCTGTAATCTCTGTGACTTTGGCCGTCTGTTCTTCCATGGCTTTCTGCGTTGCCCGCATGGCTTCTTCTTGGGCTGCCATCGCGTCAAGAGCAGAAGTGTCTAGGTTGAACTCGGGAGCATCTGGCCCAGTCGGCAGGTCAAACCTGAGGTCAGGGCCAGCAACCCCAGCCGTAAAGTCTGTGAACGGATTCTTCATATCAGCTAGGGCTTCTTCAGTGAGCCGAGCCATTGCGTCCTTGAACTTTTCTTTACCCGTTGCTCCCCGCTCAAAGTTGTCCACCATTGCTTTGAGGAAATCGAAGTCGAGCGTGAAGATCTTGTACATGGTCTCACCGATACGATCGGCAAGCTTAAAGAACGCATCCCAGACTTTGTTGAGTCCGTCTACGAACCAGTCTACAAGTTTGAGCGTGAATAGAGCTTCAAAGAAGCTGCCGATGCCTGACACAATACTGCTGAACACATTCATGATCAGAGTTCCAACTGCTTGAAGCACACTCCCAATGACACTGATTACACTACTGACAATCTTAGGGATTGTTGTAGTGAAGAACGTTACGATCGCAGAACCAATAGACACTAACACTTGCATGATCATTCCGGGCAAGCTCATCCAGTAATTCAAGATACTGCCGGACAAGAACGAGATGATGTTGGTGATAAACTGTGCAGCAACTCCCAGATTGCTAAGCATCGCGGACATAAAGTTCTTAAGACCTG
>CAZJZH010000046.1:0-7437 GCA_964550465.1 uncultured Gammaproteobacteria bacterium | reverse complement strand
CCCGCCCAGCGGTGGGCTTCCGTCCGCCATAGGCGGATCCCCCGGACCCCAAAACAGGCTGAATACCTAATCATCTTTGTGGTCACTTAACTATTTATGAGATATTTACCAGACAACAATTTAGCTTATCCTGCGAGACTTTCATTTTTAAATGGTGGTGTTGGCAGTGGCTTTTTTGTTAATTATAACAGTGAAAAGTTATTCTTGGTGACTGCAAAGCACGTACTTTATAAAAAGTACAGTGGTAACGAATTATTGCTCCAAGATGAGGTCTTAGAAGTTTTAGCTAGTGATATTGATTTAGTTAATGAAGTACGGATGAAGATTAAATTATCTGAGACCCCTATAGCTACATCAGATACAAAGGATGTGGCGGTTATATATTTAGGTGAAATAAGTAAGAATCCTAATTATTCTCCGGGGAGTAACGATAAAGAATATTCGTTTGATTTACTCCCTAGTGTTCAAACTATTAAGGGCCACTTAGTTCTTGTGAATAGTGATAATTTAATTATGTATGATGATGTCCTAATTTCAAATGAGGTATTTACTTTAGGGTACCCAGTTTCGATTAGCACTCCGGAATATCCACAAATTGATTACAGCAAACCTCTATTACGCAAAGGTATTGTAGCTGGAAAAAATGTGGAGCAAAGAAGTATTATATTAGACTGCCCAGTTTATCAAGGTAACAGTGGGGGCCTTGTGCTTCAGGTTACACACATGGGGAATGGTGGAAGACGTTTTCAAATTATTGGTCTTGTATCTCAGTTTATCCCCTTTTTCGAAGTTATGCAGAGCATGCATCATGGTTATATAAATCGTAATTTAGAGAACTCAGGTTATTCGGTAGTTGTCCCATGTGATGATATTCTCGATGTCATTAAAATTAATTTTACAAACGATCAACAATAGTAAAATATAAATTGTTAACTGTTAATTGTTATACTATGTCAGATAAAAAGCCAAATAATAATCCCAACCCGCAGGGTCACCAAATCAAACTGACCGACACCATCCCCGGCGCGGAATACAGTAACGCCATGCAGGTGCAGCACACCCAGGACGAGTTCCTGCTGATGTTCGCCAGCGTGGTGGGGCAGTCCGGTCGAGTAGTCGGTAAAATTGTTACTACACCAGGGCATATCAAGCGGATCGCTGCCGCCTTACAAGACAACATTAGTAAGTACGAGGAAAAATTTGGTACTATTACCGAAGCTCAGTCACCGGCCAAGTCGGAGATTGGCTTTCAAGGGTAATACCTATTTATTACTAGTCAGCGCCTATGTCGTTTGAAGACAGGAGATTCGGAAAATCAGAGCAGCGAGCAGAAATCACACCGCTGACAAAAGAGCAGTTTATGCAACTGTATCGTCAGGGTGTCGAGATTGCCAGAAAGTATCCAGAAGCTGAACAGGTATCAGCGCGCATAGGGCAGGTGATTGGTATTTTGCTGCACAGCTTTAACGGTGACCTGAAGGGTAAGAAAATCATTGATGTAGCGGCTGGCTCTGCGGCGCTGGGTTCAGCTGGTTATGGCGTAGATGAGTATTCGCCAATGTTAGCCCATGTGCTTCAGCAGGAGGGAGCGGAAGTATTAGCGATCGATAAGGTAATTGCTGTCGCAGATAAGCAGTCATTTACAGCTCAGGAAATTGATTTGCGTTCGTTTTCCACTGATGATATTGCTGAAGCGTGGCAACAGAGTGACGCTGTGGTCTCTACATCATTTATCGGTCAGCCATCAGATGAAGCCAGCGTTGATAGCTTAGATTTAGCGCTGCAACTGGCGGCGGTGGCACCATTACAGATTCATACTACGGCGGAAGTGGCGCATGTTCATGACGGCGAAGACGCCATTGCCCAGCAGCTGCGGCAACTACAAACCCCAACATTAACAGAGCATGGCTTTACCATAGTCTATAATTCATTAGATGATCCGGATAGCACTATGGGCGTGGTGGCGTTTGTACGGGATAGCTCATAATGTTCATACCGAGCGAAGGAGGATTCAAGATTACATAAGCATGGCTGGAAAAGACTATTACGCGGTGCTGGGCGTCGACAAAACCGCCAGCGCTGATGAGATTAAAAAAGCCTTTCGCAAAAAGGCTCACCAGTACCACCCTGATAAGGGCGAGGGCAACGAGGATAAGTTTAAGGAAGTTAGTGAGGCCTACCAGGTGCTGAAAGACCCCCAGAAACGACAGCAGTACGACCAGTTCGGTGCGGCTGGTGTTGGTGGTGGGCCAGGTGGCGCTGGCATGGGCGGCATGAACTGGCAGGACTTTGCCCGCCAAGGTGGTTTCAACCAAGGCGGGGTTCATTTTGATTTTGGTGACATGGGGGATTTGGGTGATATCTTTGGTGATATGTTTGGCTTTGGTGGCGGCCGTCGGGGTCAGGGGCAATCTGGTCGGGGAGCGGATGTGGAAGTAGCCATGGAAGTGCCGTTCTTGGATGCAGTCTTTGGCGTTGAACGAACCGTCCAGCTCGATCAACAGGTGACCTGTCAGCGGTGTGATGGTAACGGCGCTGAGCCGAATAGTAAGATCACCAGCTGTCAGACCTGTGGCGGCCAAGGCCAGGTTGAGTCTGTCCAACAGAGCATGTTTGGCATGGCGCGGGTACGACGCGTCTGTCCAGATTGTCAGGGACGCGGCCAGCGGCCAGAGCAGGTCTGTAGTCAGTGTGGTGGTGAGGGTCGAGTGCGTGGTAGTCAGCAGATTACTGTCAGTGTACCGGCTGGGATCGATGATGGTCAGCGGTTGCGATTGCAAGGTAAGGGGCAGGCCGGTGCCCATGGTCAGCCAGCCGGGGATTTGTATGTCTTGATCCGGGTGGTACCAGACGAGCGTTGGCAGCGCCGCGGTGAAGATATCATCACCAGCCAAGAGTTGAGTTTTAAACAAGCGGCCCTGGGTGATAAAATTGATATTGAAACAGTGCACGGGCCAGTGACTTTGAAAATTCCCGAAGGCACGCAGACAGGGAAAGTATTTCGTCTACGCGGCAAAGGTGTGCCACGACTCAATGCCGGCGGGCATGGCGACCACCTGGTGGAGGTAACAGTGGTGACACCAACGAAGTTGAATAGAAAGCAGAAAAAAGCACTGGAGGAATTGGCGTAGCCTCACCCTTGCAATTTTTGAGATACTAGTGTACAGTGAGATATCTTCCTCATAGTGAGGGGGCGCCAATGTCTGTAGGCGTTACATACGGACAAGTTCTTTTCCCAAGGAGGTTGTCATGACGCGCCGACGTGTCACCGACGATCAGTACGGTCAGTTGAGTAGGCGATGTGGAGAGCTGATGCGGCGAGTTGACGAAGGAGCCCTGCCGTTTGACGCAACTATGCGCAAACTGCAGGGCATTATTGAGCAGTTAGAGACTTTTCAGGTGATGAAAAGCATCCACTGTACGGTGGATGAAGACTACTGCCCTGAGACAGCACTGGCTGAGTGGAATCAGTTTAACTGCCAGGTACCTGATGGGACTATTTTCCAGGACAGTCGATTCGCCTCAGTCAGCCATCGTCTAGAACCCGGCAAACAGTATTTGGTGCAGTTAGTCAGGGTGTTGCAGCCGCTATCTGGCCAAGAATGCGTTGAGCTGTACAAGCGACGTGGCGCTCTACTAACCGGTGCGCAGGGTCTCATCTTTGTCTCCGAACGGTTTAGCAGCTATTGGCAGCCTAGTAGTACCCTGCTGTCTTTTGACGAGAGGGATTGCTTACCAGTACACCATCAGGTGGCGGTATTGCCGCAACTGCACACTGCCGCACTGCAACTATCAGAGCAGCATACTTTGACGCTGGCGCCTTTCGATTCCGCTGCAAAAGGTCGTTCTCCTGGTCAAGTTTATTTGGTGATGTTTTTCGAAGGCACACCAAAAGACCAGTAAAGCATGCACAAGATTATACCCCCGGATTCGTCCGGGGGTGTTTTTATACTCAAAAAAGCTTACTGCCGCTAGTTTATCAGCAGCGGTAAATATGCTACCATAGCCTCTACTATGGCTATCAGTTTATACCGCACCTATCGCCCCCGCACTTTTGACGAAGTGGTGGGGCAGCGACATGTTACCACCACCTTGCGCAACCAGATTACGCAGGGCAGTGTTGGGCATGCCTACCTCTTTTCTGGGCCTCGCGGTATTGGTAAGACCACCATGGCGCGGTTGTTGGCCAAGGCGGTTAATTGCCCAGATGTCAAAAAGGACGATCCGACAGCTGAAGCTATCATGAACGGTAAGAGTATGGATGTGGTAGAAATTGACGCAGCTTCACACACCGGTGTGGATCATGTCCGCGAGCAGATTATCGACCGAGCTCGCTTCCGCCCCAGTCAGTTGCCCTATAAGGTCTTCATCATTGATGAAGTTCACATGCTATCAACTTCGGCCTTCAACGCCCTGCTGAAGGTGTTGGAAGAACCACCGGCCCATGTGATGTTTATTTTAGCTACCACCGAAGCACATAAGATCCCGGCGACGATTGTTTCACGCTGTCAGCGCTTTGTCTTTACCCGTATCCCGCAGGCTGATGTGGTCGATCATCTAGCAGCTATTTGTAAGCAGGAAAAAGTTCAGTGTGAAGAGGCGGTGCTGCAAGCCATTGCCCGCCAATCAGAAGGCTACCTGCGTGATGCGCTGTCACTGCTCAGTCAGGTCCTAGCTTTGGGTGAGAAAAAGATCACTATGGAGCAGGCCAGTCTGGTGATCCCTCGCTCTGACATGGGTCGAGTGGTGGCTTTGACTGATCAGGAGTTGCAGCATGACACGGCTGGTGGTTTGGGTACTATTCAGCAGCTGATTGATGATGGTATTTCCCTCAAACAATTCACTCAGG
The DNA here is from genome assembly GCA_964550465.1 of uncultured Gammaproteobacteria bacterium. GTDB lineage: Bacteria > Patescibacteriota > Patescibacteriia > JACRDY01 > JACRDY01 > CAZJZH01. The sequence goes on along the minus strand of CAZJZH010000046.1, from coordinate 2,588 downwards.
ATTGGTTGGAGTTTTTGCGACTGGTCATGCACGCTCGGGTGACTGACACGCTAGCTACTCTGCCAGCTACGGTAGGGGAGATATCTGCTGATACAGTTGAGCGGCTGACAGCTGTGCCGGTGCAACAGGTAGCCAACATGATTGAAACGATTATCGCCAAGACGCAGCAATTAGCTGCTGCGCCACTGCCACAAATGGGATTGGAAGTAGTAGTAGTAACTTTAGCGAGTACTGAGCCAGCGCCGCCAGTGGCTCCCGCTGCAGCAACACCGGTTGCTACTCAGTCAGCTCCAGCTGCATCGAAACCAGCAGCAGCTCAGAAAGCAATTAAGAGCACAACTCCACCACCACCGGCTGATCCAGTGGTTACAAAAGAAGCGCCGGCAGAGCAGCCAGCGCAGAGTGCGTCAGCACCGGCTAGACAGTCAGCAACGGTCAGTTTGCAGGATATCACCACGGTGTGGCCCAAGGTGATTGCGGCGCTGCATGACAGCCATCATTCACTATCGCTTATCTTAAAGCTGGGTAAGCCAATCGCGGTCAATGGCAATGAAGTGACGTTAGGCTTCCAGTTTGCGCTCCATGCGGATCGCGTTAATCAGGCGGATAATAGTTTGACAGTCAGTAAGATATTTAGTACTATGCTGGACGCTCAACTGACTGTGGCCGCAGCGGTGTCAGAAGAGGTAAAGATTGAGCTACCACCAGAACCAGCTCAATCAGCTGCGCCAGCCACTGACACGACAGCCAATGACGTAGCCGCTATGTTTGGCGGTCAAGTAGCCTAACCGTTCGGGCCAGCTATCTGGTTCCAATCGAGGTAGTAACAACTAAAAGTCTTGATTGTTCGGGGATCGTCTAATGGTAGGACACTTGGTTCTGGTCCAAGGAATTGGGGTTCGAATCCCTATCCCCGAGAAAAGAATTTCTCACCAACAGTGAGGAATTCTTTTTGTTTGGGGGTGAATAGGGATTCGAACCGGGCAGCAGCGAACACGACCACCTCGCGAGAGCGGGTGGGAGTGATGAGCGCCACCGGAAGCGACCAGCTAAGGGAGCTTTCGGTGCTGCCCTGGACAAGGAATGAGTCATCGCTGCGGTAGGCAGCGATGATGAATGACGCGATAAAATCCCTATCCCCGAGAAAAGAATTTCTCACCAACAGTGAGGAATTCTTTTTGTTTGGGGGTGAATAGGGATTCGAACCGGGCAGCAGCGAACACGACCACCTCGCGAGAGCGGGTGGGAGTGATGAGCGCCACCGGAAGCGACCAGCTAAGGGAGCTTTCGGTGCTGCCCTGGACAAGGAATGAGTCATCGCTGCGGTAGGCAGCGATGATGAATGACGCGATAAAATCCCTATCCCCGAGAAAATAACTTCTCGCTGTTACGCGAGGAGTTATTTTTGTTTGGGGATGAATAGCGATTCGAACCCCTTATTCCTGAATTGTACTAAAAACAGTCGTAAACAGGACTGTTTTTTTGGTTGATTATAACGCTAGAGAAGTATTTCTTGTCATCTATTGACAAATATATTAAAGCGTGTTATCTTTCTGAATCAGCTCCTTACATTTCAAAGACTAATTTTGAGGCGAGCTTTATAGGGATTATCTAGATAGCCTTTATAAAGCTCGCCTCAATTCCGAGGCAAAAGGAGGTAGAAAAGTGAATACTCAAAAGGCTATCGTGATCACCTTGGTGGTGACTCTGCTCATCGCCGCTGGGTGTAGCATGCACCACAACACCCCCAACAGCCGACCGGTATCGGAAGTTGATCCGTATGCCGAAGCTCGTGCTATCCTCGGCTGGGATTTTATCTCCCCCCAAGAAGCTGCTGAGGCCTGGGGCTTTACGTACACTGATGCACAATTGCGTCAGTTCACCGAAACCCTGCCCGACGTCAAGGTTCTCCAGTGGCTTTGGGAGCACAATTACATGCTCATCCCCGGTCCTGTCGAACCTACGTCGTTACTGGACATCTGCTCCATGCGTCCGGACTCCTTCTACGTCCTCAGGAATTGGAAAAATGAGATTTGGTATGAAGGTGAGCAGTTCGCGCACACATCCAAAGTAGCAATGAAATGGCTCGCACTTGGCAAGGATGCCGTGCCCGATTCATTCGGCAGAACCTGGAACCAGCAGACGGCACTTCTCTCGTCCGAAGAATATGTCCCCACCGCTGGCGAGGCGGTCTGGGGTGCTACCACCTATTACGAGGTGCGTGGCGTTTACCTGCTGCCGGATTTCCACGTTCGGACCAGTTCCGTGGATGCCCGCGGCGGTCAGGTTTTTCTGGGCTACTTCGATGCGGACGGTCTGGACGTCAACAGCTGTCGGGGCGACCGCCGCGATGGCGATGTCGGCCTCGCCTCGGCCCGGAAGCTGTAGGTCTTAATACTCACAACCCATCAACCCGCGCTGGTTTGACCACTGGCGCGGGTCTTTTCTTTCCTAAAAAATAGTCAACGCTGGGGTAGGGTAGCTACACTTGAGGAATATATCTCAAGTTCGCTTTCTCAATACTGGTTCGAACATCCTCGACTACTCCGAGAAAATAACTTCTCGCTGCTACGCGAGGAGTTATTTTT
>CAZJZH010000045.1:0-8290 GCA_964550465.1 uncultured Gammaproteobacteria bacterium | reverse complement strand
GAAAGTGGCTGGCCGGATGAAGCTGGACGCTGCTCAATACCGCGAGCTGGCCGCCTTTGCTCAGTTTGGCTCAGACCTGGACGCAGAGACCAAGCAGAAGTTGGAACGCGGTAAGCGCATTACGGAAATTTTGAAGCAAGACCAGTTTAGTCCCGTCTCAGTTGGCCAGCAGGTGTTGATTTTCTACGCCGTCAACGAAGGCTTCCTAGATGATGTGCCGGTAGAACGAGTTAAGGAATTTGAAGCCGGTCTGTACCAGTACGCCGATATTGAAGCCAAGGACCTGCTCCACCAGCTGACCACAGTCGGTGACTGGAATGATGAGATTATTGCAGCAGTCACCACAGTCATTAGTGAATACAAACAGACAATTGACTTTAACCAGCCAGCTGAAGCAACGGCATAAACACCATGGCTACCAGTAAAGACATCGTCCGACGGATTAAGTCGGTCAAAAGTACCCGCAAAGTCACCAAGGCTATGGAGCTGGTGGCAGCGGCCAAAATGCGTCGGGCCACCGAGGCGGTTTTGGCTACCCGGACCTATGCTAACCTCAGCTGGTTGACCATCTTGAATATTGCGGCCGCTACTAGTGGAGAAGAGGCTACTGCTCATCCACTACTGACGCCGCGCCCTCAGACGGAGCGAGTCTGTGTGGTGCTGATTACCGGTAACCGTGGCCTCTGTGGTGGTTTTAATGCCAACATGTTGACCAAAGTAGTCCGCTCCGTTGAGCTACACAAAGACACGCCAACTGACTTTGTGGTCATGGGTAAAAAGGGCCAGGCTATTCACCGCCGCTATGGCTATGAGATTGTAGCTGACTTTGCTAAGGAAGATGTGGTTAAAGATGTCACGGCGGTGACGCCAGTAGCGCACTGGGTGATGGAGCAGTTTACGGCCGGTACCTATGACAAGATTTTTGTGGCCTATACAGACTTTGTTTCTTCACTGCAGCAGGTACCGCGCGTCAAGCAGTTGCTGCCGATCGATATCAGTGCCCAGGACGAGTACCTCGGGGTAGTGGGGGAGAACAAAGCCGGTATGAGTCCAGAAATTGTGGCGGCCAAGCAAGCTAAGCATTTCACCGGTCATGACTACACCTTTGAGCCTAGTCCGCGAGCAGTGCTGGACGCTATGATCCCGCGGTTAATCGAAGTGCAGTTGTACCAAGCCTTGCTGGCGTCCAATGCCTCTGAGCATAGGGCGCGGATGATGGCTATGCGCAATGCTACTGATGCGGCTGATGAAATGGTGGATGAGCTGACACTGTCATACAACAAGGTCCGACAGGCCGGTATTACCGCAGAAATCGCGGAGATTGCCGGTGGGGCGGCCGCTTTGCAAGCCTAATATTTTACATACAATTATCGTAAGCAGATATTTATGAAAGGAACTATTCAACAAATTATCGGGCCGGTCATCGACGTGCGTTTCAACGACGACGATGCTGTGCCAGCTATCTACAACGCCCTAACCATTGAGGGGCCGGACGGTCCATTGACCCTGGAGGTAGAACAGCACCTGGGTGGTGGCGTGGTCCGAGCCGTGGCTATGGGTTCAACGGACGGCCTGTCTCGGGGCATGGCGGTGACAGACACTGGTCAGCCTATTGCTGTGCCGGTAGGCGACGAGACCTTGGGTCGTATCTTTAATGTCCTAGGACAGGCCGTTGATGGTAAAGACCAGGTCAAGAGCGCAGAGCAGTGGCCGATCCACCGTGACGCGCCAAACTTTACTGACCAGTCCACTCAGGCAGAGGTGCTAGAGACGGGTATTAAGGTGATTGACCTGATTTGTCCGATCGTCAAGGGCGGTAAAGTTGGCTTGTTTGGTGGAGCCGGTGTGGGTAAGACGGTTATCATCCAGGAATTGATTAACAACATCGCCTCAGCTCATGGCGGCTACTCGGTTTTTGCTGGGGTGGGGGAGCGAACGCGTGAGGGTAATGATCTCTACCATGAAATGCAGTCTGCTAAAGTGATCGACAAAGTGGCGATGGTCTTTGGACAGATGAACGAACCACCTGGCTCTCGTCTGCGGGTAGCCCTGACTGGTTTGACTATGGCGGAGTACTTCCGTGACAAGCAGCAGCAGGACGTGCTGTTCTTCATCGATAATATTTTCCGCTTCACCCAGGCTGGTTCAGAGGTGTCAGCCCTGTTGGGTCGTATGCCCTCAGCGGTGGGCTACCAGCCAACCCTGGCCAGTGAAATGGGCGCCATGCAGGAGCGTATCACCTCTACCCACCAGGGTTCGATTACCTCTGTCCAGGCGGTCTACGTGCCGGCTGATGACTTGACTGACCCAGCGCCAGCCACTACCTTTGGTCACCTTGACTCCACCGTGACCTTGTCTCGTTCACTGGCGGAGTTGGCTATCTACCCAGCAGTTGACCCACTGGATTCATCATCGACTATTCTGGATCCACACGTGGTTGGAGAAGAACACTACCGGGTAGCTCGTGAGGTCCAACGTATTTTGCAGCGCTACAAGGACTTGCAGGATATTATTGCTATTCTCGGTATGGAAGAACTGTCTGATGAAGACAAAATCACCGTGGCCCGAGCGCGCAAGATTCAGAAGTTCTTGTCACAGCCATTCTTTGTAGCTGAGGCCTTTACCGGTCACCCTGGTCAGTACGTCAAGCGTGAAGACACGGTAGCCGGCTTTGCCGCTATCTTGGCTGGTGAATATGATGATGTACCAGAAGGTAACTTCTACATGAAAGGTGGTATTGACCAAGTAGAGCGTAAAGCTGCTGAGTAGTATGACTGAGGCTATCATCCATTTTGAGCTAGCTACACCGGAACGCCGCGTCCTCAAAGAGGAGGTGCGCAGTGTAACGGTGCCTACCACCATGGGTGAGATCACTGTCTTACCGCACCACATCCCCTTGGTGGCTCAGCTCCAGCCGGGTGTGCTGACGCTGGTGATGACCGATGATACTATCGAGTACACAGCGGTGTCCGGTGGTTTTATTGAGGTCTTGCCAGATAAGGTAGTGGTACTGGCTGACACTGCTGAGCGTTCGGCAGAGATTGACGAAGCCCGAGCGGCAGAAGCGTACCAGCGGGCTCAGCAGCTGATGAGTGAAAAGCAGGCGGATGCCGAAGAGTATGCCGCCATCCTAGGACACATTGAAAAAGAATTAGCCCGCGTCAAAGTGGCGCGGAAGAAAAAATACCGTGACCTGCCACAGGCGCGGAGTTAATTATTTAACGATACTATGAACGTCAAGAAATTGTTGGTGCGTCTGGCGGCTGTTGCAGCTGTAGCGCTTACCGTCTTTAGTCCAGTCGTCAGTTGGGCCGCAGAAAGTGCTGGTCATGGTGACGGCGGCGGCCATGGTGCTTTTGCCATCGTCTTTTTATTCCTGGCAGTGATTGTCTTGGCCTCCAAGATTGGCGGCTTGGTCGAGCGGATGGGTCTACCACCGGTGCTGGGTGAGCTGTTAGTTGGTATTGTCCTTGGTAACCTAGCCCTGTTTGGCTGGCACTTCTTTGATGCCATGAAGCACAATGAGTTCGTCCAGTTCCTGTCAGAGGTTGGTGTGGTTATCTTACTCTTCCAGATTGGTCTGGAGAGTAACATCGCTGAAATGCGCAAGGTGGGCGTCAAGGCCTTCTTGGTGGCTATCCTGGGTGTGGTAGCGCCGTTTGTGCTGGGCTACGCTTTGGGGCCGGTCTTTTTCCCTGGCCAAGACACCAACACCTATCTGTTTATTGGCGCAGCCTTGACTGCTACCTCAGTTGGTATTACCGCGCGGGTCTTTAAAGATTTGAAAAAACTACAGACCAAAGAAGCTAAGGTGGTGCTGGGTGCAGCCGTCATTGACGACGTACTCGGCCTGTTAATCTTGGCAGTGGTGTCAGCTATCGCGGTCTATGGTTCAGTCAGTTTGGGTGAGATTGGTTCTATTTCTGCCAAGGCCATCGCCTTCTTGGTCGGCGCTATTCTGATTGGTACCCTAGCAGCGCCACACGTCAGTAAGTACTTGTCAAAGATCCACACGGGCATTGGCATGAAGATTGGCTTGGCCCTGACGGCTTGTTTTGGCTTTGCCTACTTAGCCGCAGCAGTTGGTTTAGCGCCAATCGTTGGTGCGTTTGCGGCTGGGCTGGTGTTAGACCCAGTACACTTTAAGTGGTTTAAAAATCCACACTTCGTTGATAAGCTGCGTAAACTAGCTGAGAGTAAAAACTGCAGTGCTGAGTTCAAGCAAGAGTTGAATGAAAATATTGAAAACTTCCGCGAGCGGCACATTGAAGAATTGATCGAAGACATTGCTCACTTTGTCGTACCAATCTTCTTCGTCTACACTGGTATGCAGGTTGATATTACTACCTTCTTAAACCCGCAGGTCTTATTAGTAGCGCTAGTGGTCACTGTCATTGCCTTTATTGGTAAGCTGGTGGCTGGCCTGGGCGTCATTAGTAAGAAGGAAAAGATTGATAAGCTGATTGTGGGGTTTGGTATGGTGCCTCGTGGTGAAGTTGGCTTGATCTTTGCGGCTGTTGGTGCTAGCTTGGGAGTAATATCACCAGAGATTTATTCGATCGTGGTTATCATGGTGATTATCACTACCTTGGTACCACCACCAATCTTGGCTCATTTGCTCAAGAAGCAAGAACAGCGGCAGGCAGCCGCAGGAGGACAAGCGTAATATGGCTCATACGTGTAGCGCAGCCTTAGTTCATTGTATCGATTATCGCATTCAGCCGGCCATTTACCAGTGGCTGCAGGACAAGCAGTTGCTGGGCGATTGTGACATCATCAGTCTAGCGGGAGCAGCTAAGGGTATTGATGAAAGCGCCCCTACGTTGTGGGATCAGATCGAGATCAGCACCCGCTTGCACAAGATTAATACACTCTACCTGATGCAGCACACCGACTGTGGTGCCTATGGCGGCCGGCAAGACGATGACGTGGTATTTCATACGGAGGTGCTAAATCGTGCGGCAGCGGTTATCCCGACTAAGTACCCGCAGGTCCGTGTACGCAAACTGTTAGCGGATATCAGTACGGATGAGGCAGTCACGATCACGGAAATTGAATAGTCAACTACAAAACCCTCGGAGTAATCTGGGGGTTTTTCTTTTGCTACTCTATTGACGCTACGTCCAGCGCCTGCTAACTTAGTTAGGCTCATTCACAATATTTGAAAGGAGGTGTGCGGTGTCCTATGGAGGTAATTCTCACCAAGATGCGCAACGTGCATTACGGGAGCAACAAGATGAGTACGGCCGCGTTAGTTACGAAACAGTCATGGCTGATGCTATCTGCGGTACCACCGGACTGCCACTACAGGCCGTGCTAGATTTGTTTGATGGACTGCAACGTGCAGGAGTAACCACCGAGCAACTGCAGCGCCTGTCCACTAGCCAGCAACTACAACAACACAGCGCTGAATTACTGGCTAACTATCACCAACAACACAGCGCATCACCAGATCAGGGGGAGTTTTTTCCGGAAGTCAGTTCAACTGAGATTGATTATGTCACGCGGCGACTAATGGCTGGAGTGCGTTTACGACAGAGCGATACACCGCTAGAAGACTTAATACAAGAGGCTACGTCTGGACAACTGCCACACAAACAGGTCATGCGGGTGTTGCAGGGCTTCTGTGATTTTGACTACCTGAACGACGAGCAGTACCAAAAGATGGTGCGCCTCTTTAGGGGTATCGAATTAATGCGATTCATTCAGTCCCCTGAGGACTAGGTACGTGGTCAACTGAACATCACCCCCCCGGAGTAAATCCGGGGGTTTTTCTTATAAAGCTATAAAAGTAACTCTGCTTCACAGTGCTCTGGGGTCCGGGGGGAGCGTATCGCCCGAAGCTCGCCTCTGGGCAGACAGCGCCGCGGGCGATTAGCAGAGCGGCGGCAGGGAGGCGAGCTGGGTCAGAAGCATCTGTAGGCGATAGATGCATCGGCGACCATGCTCCCCCCGGTGCTTTTGGCCACTTTTGGCATCAAAAGTGGCGAAAGAAAAGCCTTGGCATCAAAAGTAGCGAAAGAAACTTTTGGCCTCAAAAGTAACAGAGGAAAGTTTTAGTAAAAAATTGACGAAAGAAATTAATCTGTGGATAAATAGGATGGTCAGGGTATTGCGTTCGTATTTTGTTCGGTATATACTACAGAGCGTGGGGAAGCCCTCCGATTCGTGGCTTCGTAGGCCCGACCACGGATCGGAGGGGACACATTATTTTCATATCATATGGGTATCACCAAAAAACAACACGGTGTACTGGAGTTTATTCGAGACTTTATTCTCCAGTACCACTACTCGCCAACAGTGCGGGAGATCGCCGCTCATTTCAAAATTTCTGTTTCGACCGCTCATCAGCATCTGAAGGCATTGCAAGCCAAAGGATATATTGAAATGGCCTCTGGTGAGCAGCGCTCAATCGAGCTAACCCAAGTACCTGATAATCAGTTCGATATTGCCGAGATTGTTAATTTGCCACTGATGGGCTTAATTGCGGCCGGTGAGCCGATTGAGGCAGTAGAAAACCCCGAACCAGTGGCTATTCCAGCCCGGCTACTGCGTGACCAGCGCAATTCCTATGTCTTACAGGTCCGCGGCAATAGTATGATTGAAGATGGTATTCTTGACGGTGACTTTGTGGTGGTGGAGCGTAATCCTAGTCCGCAGGATGGGGACACCGTAGTAGCACTACTCGACAACGCCTATGCCACGCTGAAGAAATTTTACCGCGAGAAGGGCAGGATCCGCTTGCAACCAGCTAATAAAACCCTCAAGCCTATTTACGTCAAAGACCCATTGATTCAGGGTATTGTCCGGGCGGTCATTCGCAACTACCAGACGATTTAAAAAAACACCCGCGGCGGCGGATGTTTTTTGGTTGTGGGATGATGATGCTGTAGGTGAATGGTGCACTGTGGTGTACGGGGTTGTCTGCCATCATTTGCAGCCAAGTTTCAAGGTTGGAGTAGCCGATGTGCCACCCAACAAAGCAGCGTAGCGATCGGTTATCCACAAAATCAAGCTGCCAATAGCTACTAGCACGCATTGAACTGTACGCCTGCCAATCAGTCATAATAGGTTTGCTATTCTCATCTCGATGGATTTCTGGTTGTGTGCGAATAAATCCTGCTAGTAATAGATTGATATCCCAATCTTCACTATGTAGACCAAACAGGCGTAGGTTGATGGGGGTATTCGCTTTACCAGGGAAGTCTCCGAAAACCATGACTGCCAGTGGCAGATTGCGCTGCGTACTGAGGCTCTGTAGACGACGGCACAGCTCGAGGACATTGTGGCGATCAACATCATCGAGTTGATTGAGATAGTGTTGCCAGGAAACCTGGTTGGGTAGCCTTGGTAGACGATCCATCAGGATGGCCAACCGAGTGTCTTGCATCCACCAGTAAAAGGTTTCCCAGAAAGTATCCCACTGCTGCTGAAAGTTGTTCCATCGCCGCTGCATGTATCCAAACATGTCACCTCCGTAGAAATTGAAAAGAACCCTTATTTTTTAGCGTAAATAAGTGACTGTGTCAAGGGCGAGGTCGATTGGTGACTCGGTTCAGAATGCGCTATAATAGCACTAATTATGGACGCTCAACAGATTACTCAAACCCTCAACAAAGCCCAAAAAACAGCAGTGACCCATCCAACCGGGCCGCTGCTGATTGTGGCTGGAGCCGGTACGGGTAAGACCACTGTCTTGACTCAACGGATCGCCTGGCTGATTATGGAGGGTAAGGTTAAGCCAGAAGAAATTTTAGCCGTGACCTTTACCGAAAAGGCGGCCGAGGAAATGGAAGAACGGGTTGATCAGTTGCTACCCTATGGCTATGTCGATTTATGGATTTCCACTTTCCACTCGCTGTGTGAGCGGATTTTGCGTCAGCATGGCCTAGATATTGGTCTATCAACAGATTTTAAAATTTTGGACGGTACCGCTCAGTGGTTACTGGTCCGCGAACAGCTTGATCGGTTTGATTTAGAGTACTATAAACCGCTGGGCAACCCGACTAAATTTATCCACGCCTTACTGAGTCACTTTTCGCGAGCCAAAGATGAACTGATCACCGCTGAAGAGTACGCTGCCTATGTCAAAAAGCAGCAGCAGAAACTGGCTAAGCGTAAAAAGAAGCCCACTGCAGAGGAGCAAGAAGAGCTAGACCGTTTAACTGAGGTAGCTAGTGCCTACAGTACCTATCAGCAGATCTTAGCAGAGGAGTCGGCCTTGGATTTTGGTGACTTAATTGCCTATACCTACCAGTTATTTGCTAAACGGCCAGCTATTTTGCAGCGT
>CAZJZH010000044.1:3649-8428 GCA_964550465.1 uncultured Gammaproteobacteria bacterium | reverse complement strand
ATTGGAGATGAAGCGATGAAAAACCTTGCGGGGATGTCATTTAAAGATGCTGGAGTTGAAATGTCCGACTTACTCGGTATGAAGGTTGATGATCTTGTTAAAAAGTTTGGTGAGAAAGATTCGACTTTAATCACATCAATTCAAGATAAGTTAGGTCTCACACAAAAAATGAAAGAAGATGAGGAGAGGAAGAAAGATCTTCAAAAACAACAAGAGACTCCTAAAACAACTAAAGTCGTTGTTGAACATAATGTGAAGAGTGATCAATTAGTCGGTAGGTTTAATAAAGAATGGTCATTAAACCCTGAACAATGGACTGGTGGACAAGGATATTTATCTCCAAATTAATTGTGAGAATTTAGTCTTGAACCTATTTATATAATAAACTAAACATATGCCGAGTTACTTAGATTTCGATTCTACAAGTCAGTTCAGAGATAGCATCCTCGCCAGAACACTACAACAACCGAATGGGCCACAAACATTCACTAGTTCGGCATACTCCGTTGAAAATTTAAGTGACCGACCAAATATAGATACGGGTGAGGTTGATACTAATTTACAAACTTTTTTAGCGGTACCTGATAATTTAAATACGTTTACTGCGGATGCATTTGAAACGGTTGAAACTTTAAGAAACTTAGTAAGAACCGATGATCTTGGTTTATACCCATATTTCACACAAGGTTCATATGGTAATTTCATTAGTATTATGACTACTGACAACTATGATCAGGAGTCGAATATGATGAAGTTCGCGGCAAGACATATTAGGGAAAATGAACAAGGACCCGTACTTGCAAGAATTACACAGAATTTAGTCGCAGCAACTTACGGTAGAGTAAGACTTATAGATGCGTTAGAGGGTAATACCGCAACAGCAATAAACCTTATCACAGGTAAAGAAAGTTTAGTAGAAAAGAACTATAAGATTACAGTTGCGAAAACCCTACCGGGTAAGGCAATTGACTTCTTACAAACGGTTGCGGGTGTTGAGTTCCCATGGAGTGAAATTCCTGGTGATTATTTAAGTAATCCTGCGAGTCCCATTAACTATAGACCTGAGGCACAAACAACTGCGGGTCAGATTATACAAGATGTTACGGGAGTATTAGGATCACTAATTGGTATACAAAGAAGACCTAAGTTAAGTTCTAAACCATCTGATCTAATGATTGATTATATGGGGTCAGGGCAGAAAGATGTATTATTCGATAACTTAAGGTTTTCAAAATATGCACCTAACTATTCGAAATCCGCAAGATCACAACAATCATCAAAACTATTCAATTTTGTAAATCAAATTGGTGATGCAATTAATGATGTTTTAGGTGGAGGAGCGCCAACACAAGGTGCCTACATCGGTGATGATCGAGGGGAAGACGTTAAATATGCGATGGGAGACTTTAATGATAACATCGTTAGAAGTAGTTACTACTTAGGTTTAATGTTCGACCCTGTACAGACCGAACTTTTTGAAAGACAAAGACTAATAACACAGGGAGGTCAAATTAGTGGTAAACTAACTTGGTATAGTACTAAATCCCAAAATAAACTTGGTGAAGGTAAAGCTGAGTACAATACAGAAAGATCCCAATTAGAAGAAAGTTTATCTACAAGGTATGGATTTAGAAGTGATTCTATCTTAGGTAAAACCCAAGAATTACTTGAGACCATGCCATCTGATGGTGGTGCTGCAAGATCTCACGTAGCAAACGCAATTGATCAAACAAGTAGAATATTCAGAGAGGGTAATGTAATGTTATCGAGAGGATCTGCAGTTAAATATGTCGACCAATATGGTCAAGAAAGTGGTGTTGAATATTGTAGGGTATGGACGAAAGATGATCCATACATGAATATGTCTGACACAATGAAGAGAACAGGTAATATTAGGAAGTTCGATTCAAGTGTTATGACCACACCATGGAACTTAAACATCGCACCAATGTCAAACGGTGAAGGTTCAACGAACATTGTACCTGGTGCTGATGGTTATGTTGCTAAAAAATATATGTTCTCTTTAGAGAATTTGGCTTGGAAAACATCAACAATACCTGGATATACCTACACCGATTTACCTTATTGTGAAAGAGGTCCAAATGGGGGTAGAGTTATGTGGTTCCCACCTTATGACATTAAAGTGTCAGAACAGAACAACGCAAGATGGGAAACAAATACTTTCTTAGGTAGACCTGAACCAATATACACTTACCAACAAACTGAAAGATCAGGACAAATCTCATTTAAGGTTGTTGTGGATCACCCAAGTATTTTAAACTTACTTGTACAAAAAGTCTTCAAAAATATGTCAGATGAGGAATCAGAAAATTACATCAACGCGTTTTTTGCGGGATGTGAGGAAGTTGATTTCTATAGTTTAATTAGAACATATGCAACACTAACTAAAGAAGATATTGATAGTATTAAGAAATACCTTGAAGCGGATAAGGTGGATGGTGAATCTATAAAGAAATATAAATTAGAAACTTTAGATTCTGAAAAAGAAGTTCCTGACTTAAGTCCTGTGGCACAAACACCTGAGGTAACTAAGATTAATTTATATTTCCCTAATGACTACCCTAGAGTTGGTGCGAATCAAGTTAATTCGGCAACAACCTACACACAAGAATATGACGCATATGTGGCAAATTCGGGGTCAACAACAAATCCTGTAATTGGAACATACATGGGAGATTTAGTTAGTGGTTTAGACACGTTATTTACCGGTAATGTAACTGATGCAAAAAAGAATGATAAAGAAGTAATATTTGGTAATACTGATGTTACGGGTAGCGCAGAAAACTACGACTTAGTTAAGGGTAAGATAGAAACCGCGTTTAATAAACTATCTACGGATTTTGCTACTTACAACTCATTAATTGAAAGTATTAAGACGAGAATTAAAAATAAAGAAATTAAAGGGTTAGATATTGCCATCTATACAAGTGCCTCATCAATTGGGGGTGATAGTTATAACACCAAACTCTCATTAAGAAGAGCACATAGTATCTACAAAGATGTTCTATCAAAACTTATGTTAAGTGAAACTGAAATAGATTTCACAAAAGAAGTGCCGAATAATAATGATATAGTAACTGGAACAACATCATATTCATTCAAAGATTTAGGATACGAAGAAATTGAGGGTGGTATTGATATTGATTATCTGAGTTCCGGTGAAAATGCCATAACGAATGAAAACATATTTGGTGGGGGTGACGTAAATGTTAATTGTCATTCTGATGAAATAAAATCAAGTTCAGCATTAAAAAGAACCGCACCTGTAACTTTCTACTGTAGACATTCACAAGTCGAATTCACGGTATACCCTGTGGATAAACAACCTGAAACCCGACCTGAGGATTTCCCTAAAACAGTATTGACACCTGATGGTGAGATTCAACCACCAAAGGTTCAGAAACCACCTTTGGATGAGATGAAGAAAATAATCATGAAGACTTTGTCTGAGTTTTATTATTTCAAAGCGTTGGAAGAAGACTCACCGACAACATTTAAAAGTTTAACAGAAAAATTAAAATATTTCCATCCCGCTTTCCACTCAACAACACCTGAAGGTTTAAATTCGAGGTTAACATTCTTATTACAATGTGTTAGACCTGGTGAAACAATTCCATTGAAAGGTATTGCGGATAATAACGATTTAAATGCAAGAAACACGAGTTTTGGTCCACCACCTATATGTGTGGTTAGGATTGGTGATTTCTATCATTCTAAGATTGCGATTAGAGATGTTAATATTAGTTATGATGAAGGTGTGTGGGATTTAAATCCTGAGGGTATTGGTATACAACCAATGATTGCGAATGTTACACTACAAGTTAATTTTATTGGTGGACAAGGACTTGAAAAACCTGTTGAGAGATTACAGAACGCATTGTCCTCTAATTTCTTTGCAAATACTGAAATGTATGATCCAAGATCAACAAAACAATTCTTAGAAAGTTTACAATCTGCGGGTGTTGCAAATAATGTACCCACCCCTGAAAATTTAGGTGAGAATGAAATTAATGAAGGTACTTACATTGGAGGATCAGGTGAAACATTAACATACGGGACAATAATTCAAAATGTGGTGGATAACACTCAAGACTATTTTGAAAAGTATGAATCAGCTTATAATAGTGTTCTAACATCATATGGACCTCAAACACATTCACTTGTTTTTTCACCTAACTATAGAACTATTAATCAATACGAAGTTTACACAACAAACACAAATACACGAAATATCACCATGTTTGGTGAATACAACAGTATTAATGGATTTGATTATCAACTGACACAATACAAGGTAAAATTAATTGCTGCCATTGAAAGTGAAGACGTTTCTTCTATGTTGAATTTTAGATTCTTACCACCTGACAAGATTGAGAGATCTAATGAAATACTGAGAGAAAAGTTATCAGAATTAGTGAGTGATAAAATCGACAGTCTTTTAACCTTAGATGTGATTAAAAAATTAAGTGACTCAAGAAACCTACTCATTTCAGATTTAGATAAACTTAACTACATGACAAAATATGTTAGTGATGGTAAATTAGAAAAAGGGGTTGGAACACAAGCAAACCTTTCAGGATTTACATATACTTCTCTTTATGATGAGTACGAACATATTGTGGATTACTTTGACAAAAATTCGGACAAATTTGAAAATAAGTTAGATACGTCTGTGGATTTTAACTCACTGAATATTGATATAGATACACTAAGTGATATTTTATCCGTATTATTAAAAGGTGATGAACAGAAAATTAA
>CAZJZH010000044.1:0-3639 GCA_964550465.1 uncultured Gammaproteobacteria bacterium | reverse complement strand
TACAACTCTTTATCCCGAAAATATCAAGAATAAGATCGATAAAAAAATTGATAAATTCTTCGACGAGACTAAAGAGGAGAGAATAAGACTAAGTAAGTTTAAACCAAAGAAAAACAGTAGTAGTGTGGAATTTGGTGTAATCGATACTGAAGAGATAACAGATCAAACACAATTGGATGAATTGACTAAAGTTCATTCAAGTAAGGGTGCACTTGGTTCGACATTAAACTATTTTAAACCATGAGTAGAGAATATTTTAACAGATACGAGTTCTTCGAAGAAGATGGAGATTTTAAGATAGTTCCAGGTATTGAAATCCCTATTAGGTCGACAGACAAGTATGTACAATACAAAAAGGGAAAAGATAGATTAGATAAACTATCACAAGAGTATTATAACACTCCTGTGTTTGGTTGGATGATTCTACAAGCGAATCCATTGGCGGGTAGTATCGAGTTTGAAATACCAAACAATTTTACACTCAGAATACCTTTTCCTTTGGTGTCCGCTTTACAAGAATATAAAAAATCGGTAGAGTTGTACAACTTGTATTATGGCGAGGAATGATTCCACAAATAATGAAAACATATTAGTTAAGGTCGATCAGAACAACCTGATATTTATCGACCCTAATAGTGTATTGGAAAATGGTGTAGTACAACCAAGAGGAACTAACCCTGAAGATTTTGTATACTACATTAACCTTGAGGCGGATTTAGTTCCGAGAACAGTACTTAACACTTCAAATCCAAATGGTGAAGGATTATTACAATCTATTGCGAGGGGAACACTCAACCTTATTCAAAATAAAGAGAGTGAGTACTTAGATTCTGGTTGGACCGAACTTTATACAAATCAACCCGAAGAAATAAAAGACGCTAATGGTAACGGAACAGGTACCTTTAAATCAAACAGTGACACAAGTGGACAGTCCTTTGGTATATCTGATGTTAAAATTGATGTAAAGGGTACGAACTTTATACCTTCTGTTAGTATCACCTTTATAGATGTTAGGGGTAAGACCTTATTCGAAAGTCCTCAGGATTCACCATACGGAGCTTTCTTTCACATACCGTGGCCAATATTTTATTTAACTGTAAAAGGTTTCTATGGTAAGGCAATTAGGTATAGACTTCACATGGTTGACTTCCAAACGGCATATAATGAAAGTAATGGTAACTTTGAGAGTACTGCGAAATTCGTGGGGTCAACATATGCATATCTTAGTGATATCTCCTTAACATCAGTTCTTAATGCCCCATACATGTATGGTATTGAAATACCTACACAAGAAAAAATTAACGATAATGATGGGGAAACTGCAGGAAAGACAATAAAACTATCCAAGTCATCAAGAGGATACCAAACAATGGTTTCTGTTTATGATGAATATAGGAGAAAAGGGTTAATAACAATTCCTGAAGGTCAAAATCCAACTCTTAGAGAGTTAATTACCAAAGCAAAAGGACTTGATCAAATTCTTGAAAGACAGATATTTGGTGAGAATGGTATCGTTGACATGAGATTATTTGGTTTAGTTAAGGAATTTGATGACCGATTATTAAAATTTTATGGTGAAGTAAAATCTTGGGAAACAAGAAGATTAAGTAAAGAGTCCCGAAGACCTGCAAATAGTGATATAGATTATTTCTTCCTTGTAAAAACTGAAGACAATAAAACCACTAATATTCTTGGTGATAAATCAGGTACTCTTGAACTTATATTATCAAACAATAAAAAAGAAATAGAGAAGATTCAAAGTTCGATAAGAGAATTACTTAAAAACAGTAATAAAAAATTTAGAACTTTTAATGTAAGTATAAAAAATCCAATTGGTGATGTATCGAAATACTATAGAACCAAAATTGGTGTTGCAATCGTTGAAATATTAGATCAAATAAAGGAGATCATAAAAACCTTTAATGAAGAAAAAAAGAAACTTCAAGATGTCGTTGAAGAGGAGATGAATAATATCATCAAATCTAAAGGTAATGATGGTCTTGGTTTTGAACCAACAATAAGAAATGTTTTTGGTGTTATACTTGCGGGTGCGGATACCTACATTAGATTAATGAATAATGTGCATTTAAAGGCATATAGTGTTAGGGAAGATAGGTCATCATTACTTAGAGGTTTTAGTGATGAAACAACAAGTGAGGGGTCGATATATCCATGGCCCGAAGTAAAGAAACAAACATCAGATAATACAGGTGTTCTTGCTTACCCAGGCGATAGTGATTTAGTTAGACAATTAAATTCAAATGATGCGACATTATGGCCTGAAGTTGAATTTGTTGAAGAGTTTCTTGCGGTTTCACAAAAAATAACCGACAATCTTGCGGAGAAAGAAAAAACATTTGATAACGTAACATATACTTTTGAGAATTCAGGAACAGATCAAAGTGAGGTTAAAAAATTCTCAATGTTAGATGTTTTAAGTGGTGTTGAACCATATGGGGATAAAACATTTGCATCAATCATATATGAACTTTTTGAAAGATTTAGATATGCAACACTTCATGAGACGTTTAAACTTGACCCAACACTAACTGAACTATCAAATAAAGAATTCCAAACACTAAAAGAATCTATTAAAGAGGATTATTATTTGGTGGATGTTCTAAGAGAGATTACTTCAATCAGTAAGATGAAGGAATACCTACAAAGTTTTTCACCGTTTGAAAGATATCCTTATTTTCAAGATGGTATGGCAACAACCCCATACGTCAAAGATGTATTATCAAATCCTTTTAAATTAGAAAAGGGTGGTGTAATTGAAGGTAGAGATTACTCTCAAGAATATGAAAAATTATCAGCAGAATTACTTAATTATGAGGTTGAAGATTATAGATTAAACATATATCCATTTAATTCCACTGATTATCTATCAACACAATATAAGAATGAGGATATGAAATTGAGGGGTGTGTACAAGGTAACAACCTCTAAAGGATTTCTATCAACTGATATTGACCCAAAATCGTGGGTTCTACCTGAGGGTCAATCAAATCTATTTCACACGCAAGAACTAATTAATTTAAAATCATCATATTATTTAGAGATTAATAATAATCGTAGTAGTGTATTTAATACCCCCTACTTCCACAAGTCGTTATATGAATCATTCGACTTAAGTAATTCGTATGGTAAGTATAAATCACCAGCATATCTACTTTTAAATTCTTTACCATTTCTTGATTTGGATCAAGACATTACCACTAAAGATGGTAATAAGGTTAAAATTTCAAACATGTTTAAAGAAGTTGGATCTAAACATTCAATACCATATCATTTAGTTGCGAAGTGGGGTTCAATTTATCACAGATATAAAACATATGTTTTAGATGGTGTCGATATTTTAAGTGGTGTAACCACACCGATTGATGGGTCAACATACTTTGACAATGGGTTAAATTTGGTTTTCTCGGGGATTACAAGGAATAACCAAGATCAAGTGGGGATTCACCCCTATTACTCAGGTATCTACCACCAAATTATAAATGATTACTTGTATTATAATGTAACCGACACAACCTCGGCATCTTTAGAGAGTGCAATAACTAATAATATCCTATACATTGATACATTTGAAGTCCCTGGAGACATTATTTATTATAATTCTTTTGTTGATAATAGTAG
>CAZJZH010000043.1:0-9091 GCA_964550465.1 uncultured Gammaproteobacteria bacterium | reverse complement strand
GCCGCCGCTCTGCTGATCGCCCGCGACGCTACCCACCCAGCGGTGGGCTTCGGGCGGGATGTTTCCCCCAGACCCCAGGACATTCTGAAACAGAGTTACTTTTATAGCTTTAAGAGAATGTAGGTGAAATAATATGGGGTCCGGGGCGAAGCCGCGCCGAGCTCCGCGGGGGATGGGCGTAGCCCCACGCAGTGGGGCGACCGTGGGTAGGGCGGAGCGGTCTACAAAGGATAGTAGGTAGATTGGTGCATCGCGCTTCTGCAGCCCCGGCAGTTTTGGCCACTTTTGCTGTCAAAAGTGGCGAAAGAAACCTTTGGCCTCAAAAGTAACGTAAGAAAACCCTTTGGTGCGGAAGTGGTGGATAGAATTACCCTCATTGACAAAAAATACTCACTATAGTTAAATACTAAATGATTCATTCGTTCTTTTTGGCAACCCAAACGAAAGGAGCAACGCTTTGGGATATTGCTCGAATGGAAATGGACACCCTGGTCTTCCTCGAAATGGCGTTCCGGGCAAAGAGCCTGGTAGCGACCCAGCTGTTGGTCAGCAGTTAGTGGGTAAGTGGATTCGCTGGGACACTCGTCCTGGCCAACTCATCCTGGAGGTGACTCGCCCGCACAACTGCAAGTTCACGCCGGATCAAGTGCGTGATGCCGTCAACGCCAGCCGCTTCTTGTTTGATGTGGCTAACGAGTTGCCTGTAGCGGTGCGGCAAGATGAGCATGTCCAGGTGCAGAAAGGTGACGGTATCTGGATGATCACCATTCCCGTCGACCAATCCGCTATGGAGCAGTATCGTCAGCGAGAGTTGACCTGGCAGGTTGACGGCCAGCAGGAAACGCGTGTCATCCACGCGGCCAGCTCGCTGGCCGACCAGCAACCAGCCGCCAATCAATAACCTAAACGCCCCGCCTGTCCAGGTGGGGCGTTTCCCTTTACGCAGGTACCTGCGGGATCAAGCCTATTGACAAAAATGTCTACCTGTAGTTAAATGGTAGTTACGTTCCTTTCACTTTTTACTTGGGGATACTCAAGAAAGGAGAACTGCATTGTGTCTGATTCAGTCCATGTGCGCAGTAGCGCAATCGCAAGGGCTGGCAAGTATCTGACAGTTAACATGCGGCAACACTGTCACCGCGACACCAGTGGAGAATGGCTGTATTTGTACGTCGACAAACGCCGCGGCCATGAAGTCTTGGATTCAGGGTCAATCATATCACGGCTAAATGACACCCGCATCATTTTCGATGATGACACTACCGCCGACCAATGGTTGTTCATTGATGAGGATGCCATCAACGTCTTCCCTTTGCAAACCGGCTGGTATATTCGCATCAGGGTCATCAATCCCCCAACACGTCAAAGGTTACAGGCGGCACAGGTGTTGCGATGGGAATACTCTGGGCACGTAGCGACTAAACCGATCAACATCATTACTGGCATGCCACCGTATTTTCTTCAACGATCTAGGCATGCTTGGCGACTGACAAACAATCGCCGACACATTCTGGAAATCGTCTCCTCTCGTCCATCATAACACACAAAATGCCCCGCCTATATAGGTGGGGCATCTTTTATTTCTCGTATTCTGCCACATCTTACCACTCCAGATTGCCGCCCTGTTGGTACTCAGTCACTCGCGTCTCAAAGAAGTTCTTTTCTTTCTTCAGGTCCATAATCTCACTCATCCACGGGAACGGATTGGCGGTACCATAGACCTTGTCCAAATTAATTCGTTCCAAGCGACGATCAGCGATGTACTCTAGGTACTGGCGGATAACATCCGAGCGCAGGCCCAGGATGCCACGCGGCAAGGCGTCTTGAGCGTATTTATCTTCTAACTCAACTGCCTGTTTAATGTTTTCTGTCAGCTGCTGCTTAAACTCTGGCGTCCAAATTTCCGGATTTTCATTGACAATGGTATTGATCAAGTCTGAACCAAAGGCCAAGTGAACTGTTTCATCCCGCAAGATGTACTGGAACTGCTCACCGACACCGATCATCTTACGCTGACGGAGCAAGGACAGCATCATGGCAAAGCCAGCGTAGAAGAAGATGCCTTCCATGATGACGTAATACCCTACCAAGTCATGGACAAAGCGCTGGATGTTTTCCGTGCTGTCCGTCTGGAACATCGGATCCAGCACTGACTTGGTCATGTTAACCACAAAGTCATCCTTGTCCTTAATGCTAGGGATAGTCAGGTACATGTTATAAATCTCATCCGGGTCCAGACCAAGTGAGTCGCAACAGTAGATGAAGGTGTCGGTATGAATAGCTTCTTCATAGGCCTGACGCAACAAATACTGCCGGCTCTCTGGATTGGTCACCAAGCGATAGACCGCCAAAACGATGTTATTGGCCGTCAAACTCTCAGCGGTTGAGAAGAAGCCCAGGTTCCACAGGATCATCCGGCGCTCATCTTCAGTCAGCGCGCCTTCGCCCTGCTTTTTCCATAGTTCGATGTCATCCATCATTGGCACCTCTTCAGGTGTCCAGTTGTTGGCCACACCGGTCTTGTAGTGCTGCCGGGCCCACGGATAGCTCATGGGCAAAATTTTGTTGGGATCAGTTGATTCGCAGTTAAGAATTGTCTTCTTTTTGTTTGATGAGACAACCTTATCAGGCATCATTTCCACCTCTGCCATAGATTTGATTACATTAAATTACAAGGGTATATCAGCGGTGTTACTGACACGATTCACATGATGGATCGTCCAGCTTACACAGCGATATGGTGGCGCCAGTAGCGCCAGCACCAGCGGCCGCCGTGGCCATAACTGGTTGTGGCTGTGGTACTGCTTCAGGTACCGGTGAGACCGTAGCGGATTTTGGTTCTGGTGTCAATGTCTCTGCCTCGCCCTGCTTGACCGTTGAACGGCTCTTCTGCTTGCTTAAGTCCAAGGTGCTGGCTTCCACACTAGAGGCAGCTAATGAGCGGAGGTAGTAGGTGGTTTTCAAGCCCAGTTTGTAGGCCAGCATGTAGGCATCAGAGATAATCTTACCGGATGTGCCCTTAATAAACAGGTTGAGCGACTGACTCTGATCAATCCATTTACCGCGCACTGCTGCTAGACGGATAAACCATTCTGGCTCGATGTCGAACGTCTCTTTGTACTTTTCTTTAATCTCTTGTGGAACATAGTCAATATCCATCACACTACCCTCAGCTGCTTTAATCTGTTCGAGCATTTCCTGATTCCACAGGTTCAGCTTCTTCAAGTCATCCACCAAATAGGTGTTAATGACCACAAACTCACCGCTCATGTTGGACTTAACGTAGATGTTTTTGTAAGCCGGTTCAATGCTGGGGAAGACACCGGCGATGTTGGAGATGGTGGCGGTTGGAGCGATAGCCATACAGTTGGAGTTACGCATACCATGCTCAGCCACAGCTCGGCGGACTACTTCCCAGTCTAGCGTGGAACGGCGACTGACAGGAATATCTTCACCCCGTTCGGTAGCCAGTAGGTCCAGCGTATCCATAGGCAAGATGCCTCGATCCCACTTAGAGCCCCGGTATGAGCGGTAGGTACCACGCTCAGCCGCTAGTCCAGCTGAGGCTAAGATAGCGTGGTAGGAAATAAGCTCCATGCTGGTATCAGCAAACTGCTCCGCCTCGTTAGAATCAAAGCGCATGTTCTGCTGATAGAGCGCGTCCTGGAAGCCCATCATACCCAGACCAACCGGTCGATGCTTGAGGTTAGAGTTCTCCCCTTCTTTGGTGGGGTAGAAGTTAATGTCAATGACATTGTCTAACATGCGCATAGCTGTCTTGACCGTTGCTTCGATCATCTGAGCGTCCAGCTGACCATCGGTGATATGACGAGCCAAGTTGACGGAGCCGAGGTTACAAACAGCTGTTTCGTCAGCTGAAGTGTTGAGGGTGATTTCGGTACAGAGGTTACTGCTGTGTACCACACCAACATGGTCTTGGGGTGAGCGGACATTACATGGATCTTTGAAGGTGATCCATGGATGACCAGTTTCAAACAACATGGTCAACATTTTCTTCCACAGATCTTTGGCGCGAATAGTCTTGTGCAGCTTCATCTTACCCTGCTGTGCTAGTCGTTCGTAGTACTCATAGCGCTTTTCAAAGTTTGAGCCATAGATGTGGTGCAAGTCTGGCGTCTCGTCTGGTGAGAACAGTGTCCATTCCTTGTCGTCACGCACTCGCTTCATGAACAGATCAGGGATCCAGTTCGCCGTATTCATGTCATGGGTACGACGGCGTTCATCACCGGTATTTTTTCGCAGCTCAATAAAGTCTTCGATGTCGTAGTGCCAAGTCTCTAGGTAGGCACAGGTAGCACCGCGGCGCTTACCGGAGCGGTTAATAGCTACGGTGGTGTCATTAGCAATTTTGAGGAATGGGATCACCCCCTGGCTCTCAACGCCAGTTTTACGGATGTAGGCGCCAGTGCCACGCAAGCTGCTCCAGTCATTAGCCACGCCGCCAGACCACTTAGACATCTGAGCATTGTCACCAAAACACTTAAAGATATGGTCTAGGTCATCATCGATGGTGGTCAGGTAGCAAGACGACAGCTGCGGTTTAGCGGTGCCGGCGTGGAAGAGGGTTGGGGTTGAAGGCACAAAGCGCAGGCTAGAGATAGTGTCATAAAACTTCTGGGCCCACTCTTCGCCCTGCTCTTCTTCAATGGCTAACCCCATGGCTACGCGCATCCAGAAGGCCTGTGGTGTCTCAATCAGCTTGTGTGTTTCGTGATTGCGGACGAAGTAGCGGTCAGCCAAGGTCTGCGCGCCCAGATAGTGGAACAACTCATCACGCTCCGGCTGCAGCACTTGGCTCAGTTTTTCTAAATCAAACTTCAGTAGCTGACGGTCGTACTTACCAATCTGCACCCCTTCGTGGATTTTTTCCACAAAGGCTTGCCGGTACTGGGCTTCGAATTGGTCATACTTAAACCGCTCTCGACCAACCACTTCTTTATAGACAATATCGAACTGCAGTCGAGCGGCTACTCGAGAATAAGCGGGGTCACGCTCGGTAAAAGCCCGGGCTGCCAAAATCAGGGCTTTGGAAATTTCTGCAGTGGTGATGCCGTCATAGAGGTTTGGCTCACAGTGGGCAATGATCAGGTCTGCGTCCACTTCTTTTTCATAGCCTTTGATGAAGTGACTGAGTGACTTCTTCAGCTGCTTGATAGAGAACTTTTCCTGCTTACCATCCCGCTTGACGATCATCAAGGCATTCTGACTGAGCTTTTCACGGACCTCCTGGCTGCGCTCTTCTTGCTTTTGCTGGCGGTCTTTGGTCCGCTCGTAGCGGTAAATGATGTAGCCTTTGGCGACATCAAAAAAGCCCTCGCGCATCAGCTCGAGCTCAACGAAGTTCTGGACATCTTCCACTGCTGGTGGGGTATCAGCGTCAAACTTACGCTCTAAATTATCAACCACTGCGGCGATAATGCGCTCTACCAGCGCTTCGTCAGCATCACCGCGAATAGCGATAAAGGCCTTAGTAATGGCAACGGAGATCTTCTCGGTCGAAAAGTCGACCACATCACCATTGCGCTTGCGAATCATTTTTATTTTCGGCATACCCCAAAACGTATGTAATTAGTAAGTAAAAGCGATGATCAATAGAGCCGGCTGAGGAAAAAGGGGGCAAAAAAAGCGCCCACTGCGGGTACTTTTTACCCCTCCACTCCCTAGTTGAGCTATCAAGCGACTGTGTAGGCCCGGCACAGGAAACACAATATATTGTGTTCGCCTAAGTATTGTATCACTATATATAGTGGTGTCAAATTATTAGCAGATGTCGGATTCTGTCGCCATATTGGCGTAAAAATCTTGTGTCGTTTTTTATCAGTAGCCAGTCTGGTACAATAACGCTATACTACAAACCCTATGATCTATGCTCTATCAGGCACTGTCCTGCGCACTGAACAGCGATTATTAGTCATCACCGTCAACGGTGTTGGCTATGGCGTGGCAGTGCCGGCCACAGTAGCCGAACAATACCAGGCCAGCGACCCGGCTGAACTACATATTTACACCCATGTGCGGGAAGAAGCCTTGGAATTGTACGGCTTTACCCGCTCAGATGAGCTGTCACTGTTTAAAAAGCTGATCGGTATCTCTGGTGTAGGGCCTAAATCCGCCCTGGCCGTCTTTGAAATTGCTGACTTTCAGACGATTCAACAAGCCATTGCTGCTGGTGATGCGGCATTTCTCCAGAAAGTCTCTGGTATTGGCAAAAAGACGGCTGAATTGATCGTCTTAAAGCTACGAGACAGCGCTACAGAGCTGTCAGAGGGCGAAACCAGCGCTCACAGCGACGTCTTGGACGCTCTGACCGGTCTAGGCTACCCGTTGGCCGATGTACGGCAAATTATCCGCCAATTACCGGCTGATACCAGTACTGAGGAAAAGGTCACCCAGGCCTTACGCTTACTGGGCAGCAATAAGTAGCTATGAAGCAGCTGCGCCTAATCACCGACCAACGGCAGTGGGATGCTTTTGTAACCAGTCAGCAGGGTTCTTTTTTGCAATCGTGGGGCTGGGGGGTATTTCAACAGTCTCTGGGCCGTACCGTCCAGCGGTACGGTGTGTTTGATGATACTGAGCAGCTGGTGACTATCGCCCAGATAATCCACACTACCCTGCCGTTTAAATGGCACTACTGGTACTGCCCGCATGGGCCACTAGGTGTAGTTGATCAACATACTATTACCCTACTACAACAGGCGGCCGGCGATGATGGCGCCGTATTTATTCGTTTTGAGCCATTACAGCCGCTAGCGGTGTCAAAATTAAAATCCGTACCAGCCCGCCAGGCTCACCAGACACTAGTGCTGGACCTGACGATTGACCAAGCAGCGCTGCTGAAGCAGTTTCACCACAAGACGCGCTACAATATTCGCCTAGCAGAGCGCAAAGGGGTGACTATTCGTCAGGGTAAGGGTGATGCTGATGTGGCGGCTTTTTGGCGGCTGATGCAGCTGACGTATAGTAAAGTGGGGATCAAGCTACATGATAAGGCGTATTACCAGACGTTGATTCAGAGTGACTATGCTGGACTGGAAACAAAACTGTATTTAGCTGAACATGACGGCGCGGTCATTGCCGCTAATCTACTGTACTACTGTGGTGATACAGCCGTGTACGCTCATGGCGGCTCAGATTACACCCACCGCTCACTGATGGCGCCCCATCTGCTGCAGTGGCAACAAATAGTAGACGCCCAAGCAGCTGGCTATAGGCGCTATGATTTCTGGGGCTTTGACCCCGTCCGCTGGCCGGGCGTTAGCCGGTTTAAGCAGGGGTTTGGTGGAAATACTATCAAATATCCTGGAGGGTATGACCTAATAGTCAATCCTCTTAAGTACACGGTTTACTCAATAGGTCACCAATTAATAATTAGTAATTAAAAAACCTCCCGCTTATCACCGGAGGTTTTTTGTATACACATTAGCTATTCCACTACACTACCTTCACTAAAGGTGACGTCTGGTGGGATGGTTGGTACTTGCCAGAACTCATAGCCCATATCCCAGAAGATATCTTGGTCAGTGATCCAGCGGGCAGTGCCATTTTCTAGACGGTAGACTTTTGGTGAGTCTGGGTATTTGAAGAGGTAACCGTCAGGGAAGGTTGGCTGGTCGTAGTTTGGACCCAGCTTGTAGAGCGTCAGGTGACCAGGGGCTACTACTTTGACAAAGCGTTTATCAAGGTTGAGGTAACTGAGGACATCTGGGTGAGTGACGTAGCGTAGGCGTTGAGCAAAGTCGACGTAGTAGATACGGTCAGACACAGACGACTTAAGGAAGGTGCCTGGTGGCTGGCGGTCAGCCGCAATGGTAGTAGCGCCAGTGTCTTCCGCCAAGGTGAAGCTAACAATATTTGAGCGGGTAGAAGCATTGCCGTCATTATCTTCGACATAGGCTCGAACGGTGTGAGAACCTAGAGGCAGGATCAGGTTTTTAGCAGAGATGCTCCATGACTGATCAGAGACTGGGCCGTAGGACAGATAGATAGGCTGTGAGCGCACTACCAAAGTGACATTGACTGGATCAGCTGTCTTGGTGCCGCTGGCTTCTAACGTCACCTGTCTGAATTGGTCAGAGTTGTCTACCAGGGTTGAAGCAATGGCTAGGAAGACATTTTGTAAGACATTATTAGTGTCTCGTTTGGTTGACTGAATGTAATAGCCTGGTTCCAGCTCAACTGGTTCAGACAGTGTGACTGCAGATAAGACTGGTGCTGGTAGCACTGCTTCTTCTGTAGTGGCCGGACCAGCAGGGTCGACTAGTTCAATGGGCTCTGTTGTTTCTGGGCCATCGACTTCTGTCTCTCCCCCATCTGGAGTTTCAATAGTTTCTTCTGGAGCTTGTTCTTCTGCCGGCTCTTCAGTGGTGTCTTCTGGTGTTTCTTCGGAAGTATCTTCCGTTTCCTCTGTCGTGTCTTCGGTATTGCCGCTAGAACCAGATGAGCCACTGTTATCTTGGAGCCATGGTGGTGTTACCCCACGACCGCCAGACACGGTGAAGGTAATCTGGTTACCATCAGTGTAGTCATTACCAAAGGTGTCTACTGCCCAGATCTGGGCATAGTATTCTACATCAGTGGTAATACCGCTAATGGTCGCGGTAGTGGTACCAGCTGTGGCCAAATCACCATCATCAGTACTGTTCCAGACATCAGCCGTACCTTCCATGTTGGTAACATCGTCACTGTCGGTACCGAACCAGATTTCGTATTGTTCAAAGTTGGCATCTGCACCAGCGGTCCAAGTGACCGTAGCGGTACCAGCGCCAGCATCACCGTCTGAGAAGGCTAGGTCTGCTAGCGTGGTGGGGTTGATGGTATCAATACCAAAGGAAGGACTGTCAACGGGACCGGAGGTGTCTGTGCCATCACTCAAGACCAAGCGGACGTACACTGTTGAATCTTCCGTATCCGCTAAGTCAGTACCAACATCCCACACAAAAGTATGTTCAACACCATCGCTGTCCGCTGATAAGCCTGAGGTACCATCTGAACCAGCCCCTTCGGTCATTTGCGCCTCCTCACCGCCAAACGCCCCGGTAGTTGAATATTCATAGGTATCTAGAGATAC
>CAZJZH010000042.1:0-9968 GCA_964550465.1 uncultured Gammaproteobacteria bacterium | reverse complement strand
GCCCGAAGCCCACCGCTGGGTGGGTAGCGTCGCGGGCGATCAGCAGAGCGGCGGCAGGGCGGTGGGCTGGGTTTAGAGATGAGAAGGTGAATAGCCCATCGGCGGATATGTTTCCCCCAGGGCTTTTGGTTACTTTTTGCCCAAAAAGTAACGTAAAAAACCTTAGCATTAAGAATGGTGAAAGAAAAAACCTCCCAACGCCTTTCACGTCAGGAGGTTTTTTAGTAGCAAGAAAGAAGAGGTAGTTATTCGGTAGCTGGTTGTGCCTCGTCTGCTGTAGCTTCAGCAGAGTCAGTAGCAGGAGCCTCTGCCTTGTCTGCTTTATCTTCTTTTTCTTCAGCCTTTACCTCACCAGCCTTGCGCTTCAGGCTCAAGCCCAAGCGATGCTGCTCTGGTTCAATCGAGACAATGGTAAAAGTCTTGGTATCACCTGGCTTGGCAATCTCGCTGACATCATTAACCGGTTTGTCAGACAGCTCAGAAATGTGAGCCAAGCCGTGGATTTCTGGATCCAGCTCGACGAACAAGCCAAATGGATTAATCTTCAATACAGTACCCTGTACCTGCTGACCAATTTGGTAACGGTCTTTGACGCTCTTCCAGGGGTCATCAATCAGTGACTTGAGGGACAAGAAGATTTTTGAACCCTGGATGTTGATGATCTTAGCTTTGACGTTGTCACCAACAGCGATAACATTGCGCGGATCATCAATACGCTGCCAGGCCAATTCAGAAATATGAATCAAGCCTTCCAGTTTTTCACCAAACTCGACAAAGGCGCCGAAGTCAGTCACGGCAGTGACGCTACCTTCGATAGTATCACCAGCCTTGTACTGTGACAGAGTGCTGTGCTGCTGTTCTTCCCAAGCAGCCTTTTCAGACACAATCAATTTTTCTTCGTCACGATCAACGGTGATAACCTTCACGTCCATCTTCTTACCAGTGTACCCCTTCAGTTTATCGAGAATCTTATTCTTATCACCACCGGGAACGCGAGGGTAGTGCTCTGGTGACAGCTGTGATACTGGCAAGAAGCCAGGAATCTTGTTGACCTTGACCATCAAACCACCGCGGTTAGCGTCAACCACATCGGCTGGCAAGATAGTTTCTTCGGTGCGCAGTGCCTCCAGGCCGTCCCAGACTTTCTTATGACCAGCAAAGCGGAATGACAGCTCAACTTCACCGTTTTCGTTTTCAATATCAACAACAGTGGCCTCAACCTCATCACCCGGTTGGAGGTTGGCGTAGTCTGGTGCTTCGTGATACAGCCCCATGCCACGAGCTACACCGACACCATAGCCAGGCAGGTCAACGGTCACTTCTTTTTTATTGGCATTCAAAACAGTACCAGTAATAGTTTGACCTAGTTCCGGTACCTGTAAAGCTGCCGGCTCTTCAGTCAGCAGTTTGGCCAAGGCTGATTCTTCGGCCGCCTCGGTTAGGTTCTTTTTTAGTTGGACTTTTGTACTCATATAAAAGCAGAAAACTTCACCATTCAGTGAAGCGTTTTTGATGCTTAACCTGGTAACAGCGTTGTTTCTCGCTGACCAAGTCCTTCTTAGCTACTCATAGCGTGAGGCGTAGAAGGAATGACTAAATGAATGATGTGGCCACAGTGTAACGCCCGGCTCAGGAATTGTCAAGGTACAGCCATATTTTTGCCCTTATTTTAGACTAAATAGTGACACATGCGGCTCTTCCAAAATGCCGCTCGCTATGCTACAATCAAGGCACGATTTTGTCGATTTTTAAGGTATATATTTGTATGTTTATCTCCTGGCTGGGGCATTCGGCTTTCAAGATTGAAACCAAGCCCGACAGTGAATCGTTAACCGTTATCATTGATCCGTTTGAGGATAGTATTGGCATTAAGATGCCGAAGCTCAAAGCTGATGTGGCCTTAGTCAGTCATGATCATTTTGATCATAACAACATCAAAGCATTGAAAGGTGAGCCGTTTGTTATCCAGGGTCCTGGTGAATATGAGGTCAAGGGAGTGGTAGTCTATGGCGTACCAACCTTTCATGATGATCAACAAGGCGCGGAGCGTGGACCAAACACCTGCTTCCGTATTGATAGCGAAGATCTGTCTATTGCTCACCTTGGTGACTTAGGTCATCCGCTCAAAGGGGAGCAGTTGGAATTTTTGGAAGGTGCTGATGTGTTGATGATCCCGGTGGGGGGTACCTACACCATCGGTCCAAAGCAGGCAGCAGAGATTGTAGCCAGCATTGAGCCGCGGATTGTTATCCCGATGCACTACCAGGTGTCGGGTCTCAAGATTGACCTCAAGCCAGTTAATGACTTCCTCAAAGAGATGGGAGTCAAAAATCCACAGACAGATAGTCGATTAAAGGTAGTCAAGAAAGATCTGATGGCTGAGGACACGACGGTAGTAGTGTTGGATCGTGCCGGCTAGACTATGGACCAGCAGCCACAGGACAGTAAGACAGTATTTATTGTGGCCGTCATCGCCATCATTGTGTTTTTTGCGGTGGTGGCTGGCTGGGTGTGGTCACTCCGCTATAGCTTGCAGGTACCAGAGCCAACCGCTGAAGAGATTGAACAGCAGGCCGAGTGGGATGAGCTGCGTTCAGACCTGGACGAGACCTTGTCAGATATTCGCCAGCGCTTTGATGATTTGCAGGAGCAGCAAACAGCCGACGAGGCTGATGCGCCGCAATTCAGTCAAGAGGCTATTGATCTCATCACCGAGCAGCTCAGTAGCGTCGATACCAGTGATTGGTCAACCTACAGTAACTTTGATCACGGCTTTACCCTAAAGTATCCGGCTGACTGGCAGCAAGACAGTGGCTCAGATGGCGTCACCTTTACCAATCCGCAAACTGACGAGCAGGTAGCTATTGCGGTGGCTGCAGAGATTCCTCAGCCAGCGGTTGATCCTAGCCTGATTCGACCAGTCTTTCTTGACACCCTACTGGTCCGTCGATATGTTGATCAAAACCAGCAAGACGACACGCCGTTAGATGTGGTTATCGGCACGCTACCAAGCGGCACGATGATTCAGCTAGCGGGGTATGGAGAGATGTTTGATGCAATGCTTTATAGTTTTTCATTCGTTGATACTGTCAATTAATGTGTATGGCAAAAAAACCAGCTAAAAAACCAGCCAAGAAACCAGTCGCCAAATCCAAACAGACTGCCGCCAAAAAAGCACCTGTAGCCAAGAAAAAAGCAGCTAAACCAGCAACTGATTCAGCTGCCGCTACCAAGGCGACGGCAGACAAGGAGCCGCCGGTCGTAGCAGTTGTTGAGCAGACTACTACTGATGCAGCTGCCGGTGCCGGCACGGTCACGCAACAGTCAATTGTTAGTGAAATGCAGCAGTCCTATCTGGACTATGCTATGTCGGTGATCGTCTCACGTGCCTTGCCGGATGTCCGCGACGGACTGAAGCCGGTGCACCGTCGTATTCTGTACGCCATGTGGACTATTGGTCTGCGTCACACCGCTAAGTTCCGTAAGTCGGCTACGGTGGTCGGTGAAGTATTGGGTAAATACCACCCGCACGGTGATTCGGCCGTCTATGACAGTATGGTTCGTATGGCCCAAGATTTCTCCATGCGCTACCAGCTGGTTAATGGTCAGGGTAACTTTGGTTCGATGGATGGCGACAACGCGGCTGCTATGCGATACACTGAAGCCAAGCTGCACAGCATTGCCGAAGAAATTTTAATTGATTTGGATCGCAATACGGTTGATTTGATTCCTAACTATGATGGTTCGCAAAAAGAACCACTGGTTCTACCAGCCAAACTGCCAAACCTACTGCTCAATGGTACCATGGGTATCGCCGTTGGTATGGCAACGAACATTCCACCACATAATCTGACCGAACTGTGCGATGCTGTGGTGGCGTTAATTGACAACCCGGACCTGACAGTTGAGGATTTGATGGAACATGTCAAAGGACCAGACTTTCCAACTGGCGGCATCATTTACAATCTCGAAGAAATAAAATCTGCCTATGCTACCGGTAAGGGTAGTATCATCATGCGAGCTAAGACTGAGATTGTTGAGAACAAAAACGGCAGCTTTAGCATTATCGTCACCGAAGTACCATTCCAGGTCAACAAGGCTAACTTGCTGGAAAAAATCGCTGACTTGGTTCGTGATAAAAAAATTGACACCATCAAAGACCTGCGTGATGAGTCGTCAAAGAAAGGTGTCCGTGTGGTGATTGAGTTGAAGAAAGATGCCTATCCGAAAAAAGTCCTCAACCAGCTATTTAAACACACCCAACTGCAAGACACCTTCCACGTTAACATGCTGGCACTGGTTGATGGTATCCAGCCGCGCGTGCTGACTCTGAAGATGGTGCTGGAGGAGTACATTAAGCATCGTCAGCAGGTGGTGACTCGTCGGGCTCAGTTTGATCTGGATAAGGCTAAGGCGCGTGCTCACATCCTGGATGGCTTGATGATTGCCTTGAGTAAGATTGACGCGGTTATTAAGGTCATTCGCGCTTCTAAGGACAAAGAAGTGGCCAAGGCAAACTTGATGAAGAAGTTTAAGCTCAGCGAGTTACAATCAGTCGCCATTTTGGAAATGCGGTTGCAGAACTTGGCTAACTTGGAGCGACTGAAGATAGAAGATGAATTGAAAGAAAAGCAGAAGCTGATCAA
Organism: uncultured Gammaproteobacteria bacterium; assembly: GCA_964550465.1. GTDB lineage: Bacteria > Patescibacteriota > Patescibacteriia > JACRDY01 > JACRDY01 > CAZJZH01. The sequence continues at coordinate 5,322 of CAZJZH010000042.1, read as the reverse complement.
GGCGCTGGAGACATTGCTGAAGTCACCACAGAAAATTTTGGGCGTCATTCGCGATGAGTTGGTTGATATTCGCGATCGCTTTGGTGATGAGCGTCGCACGGCTATCGTGCCAACCGCGCCGGATAAGTTCAGCATGGAAGACTTGGTACCAGACGAGTCAACTATTATCGTCATCACCAAAGACGGCTACATTAAGCGTTTGGCGCCAGAAACCTTTAAGACCCAAGGCCGCGGCGGTAAGGGGGTAGCTGGTTTGACTACCAAAGAAGAAGATATTGTCGAACACTTCTTTACTACCACCACGCACACCGACCTGCTGTTCTTCACCAACAGCGGTAAAGCCTTCCAGCTCAAGGCCTTTGATGTACCGGCTGCTTCCCGTACCGCTAAGGGGCAGTCTATTGTTAACTTCTTGCAGCTGACTGGTCAGGAAAATGTCAGCGCGGTACTGTCGATGAAGGCACTACAAAAAGACAAGGCGACAAACTTCCTGGTGATGGTGACTAAGAACGGCACCATCAAGCGCGTCGCTGTCTCTGCCTTTGACAACATCCGCCGTAACGGCCTGATCGCGCTGCGATTGAAAGATGGTGATGAGCTACGCTGGGTTAAGCCATCCAGTGGTCAGGATGACCTTATCTTGGCTACCACCAACGGCCAGGCTATCCGCTTCCAAGAAGAAGACATCCGAGCCATGGGTCGCTCAGCCGCCGGTGTGCGCGGTATGCGCTTGAAGGATACAGACGAGGTGGTTGGTATGGATGTGATTAATCGCAAGCCGGGTGAGGCTGAGTTGATGGTGATTACTGACTACGGCTTTGGTAAACGGACGAAGGCCACTCAGTACAAGACCCAAGGCCGCGGTGGTTCAGGTATTAAGACCGCTAAGGTAACCGCCAAGACCGGACCAATCGCCCATGCTCGCATTATTAACCTCAAGGAATTACCAGAAGATTACAAGGGCGATGCTATTATCATCTCAGAAAAGGGTCAGGTTATTCGCTTAGCTCTGAAAACTATTCCGACACTGGGACGAGACACCCAAGGCGTGCGCATTATGCGCTTCAAGAGTGAGGGTGATAAGGTAGCCTCAGTGGCAGTTGTTTAGTCTATGCAGAAAAAGCTCAACATCTTCGTCATTGTGGCGGTATTGGTAGCTGCTGGTGTAGCCGCCGCTTACTGGTGGCAGTCACAGCACATTGATACGCCAGCAACCAGTCAGCCGGAACAATTTAGCGCCGGAGTGATTGACTTTGCTCTGCCAGCTGGCTGGACTACTGAGATAATGGACCTCAGTGAAGATGTGGACGCCACAGCGCTGTATGATGCTGATGGTAACCGGGCTGGCGCTTTTTACTGCCCCCGTCTAAAGGGTATTCAGTTTGAGAGTTGGCAGTTTACCGATACGGCCCGCGCCATCACGGCAGGAGAGCAGAGCTACGATGTGGTTTTACATCACGGTATTGCTAGCCAGCAGGAAGTTGATGAATTTAAGGCCATCGCCCAGATGTTTTATATCACGGTAGACAGCCAGCAAGAGGGGACAGCTTCGTGTATGCTAATTGCTGCCGGTACTTGGCCGGTTGACTTCGTCACCCAGCAGCAGTATTTCACCGACATCTACCAAGGTGTGACTATTAACCAATCGTCATAATGGAATTAACCGCTCAACAAAAACAACTACTACTAGCAGCGCAGCAACGTGAACTGACCGAGCATCATATCTATCTGCAGTTAGCTCAGCGATTAACTGATCAGCACAATAAACAGATTGTTGAGCAGATTGCAGCTGACGAAAAGGAGCACTATCAATTTTGGGAAAAGCTGACTGGTCAGCAGCTACAACCGCAGCGGGGTAAAATCGCTTGGTATGGTTTCATAGCCCGATTGTTTGGACTGACCTTTAGCGTGCGCTTAATGGAGCGGGGTGAGAAGCAGGCTCAGCAGCATTACCAGGAAATATTTACCTTTGTACCAGAGGCCAAGCGGATTATTGAGGATGAGGATCGACACGAGCAGCAGTTGATCGACCTGATCGCTGAACGTCGGGTGGTTTATATGAGCTCCACCGTCTTAGGGCTCAACGATGCTCTAGTGGAATTAACTGGCGCGCTGGCTGGATTAACCCTAGCCTTGCAAAATAGTAACTTGATTGCTTTAGCGGGACTGATCACCGGTATTGCCGCGTCGATGTCAATGGCGGCCTCAGAGTATTTGTCTACCAAGACAGAACAGAGTGATGAGAAAAACCCAGTCACTGCCGCTATTTATACTGGTATCGCTTATATCATTACCGTCTTCTTGTTAGTAGCACCATACTTGATCTTTAGCAGTGTCTTTGTCTCATTAGCTGTGACACTGGCGATTGCTGCGGTGATTATTCTCTTCTTTAGCTTCTATGCCAGCGTCATCCAAAATGATTCATTTGCTCACCGCTTTGGGGAAATGATCCTACTATCATTTGGCGTAGCGGCTTTGTCGTTTGGTATTGGCTACGTCCTACGGTACTTTTTCCAGATAGAAATTTAATTCTTAATTGCCTTTTTCTATGGTACAGATCGGCCATGAGGTAGAAAACTTTTCTGCCGAGGCGTATCACAAAGAAAAAATAAAAACCGTTCAGCTGTCAGACCACCGGGGACAGTGGGTGGTGTTGACCTTCTACCCAGCTGATTTCACATTTGTTTGCCCAACGGAGCTGTCTGAGTTAGCGGATTTACACGAGCAGTTTCAGCAAGAAGGTGCTGAAATTCTCAGCATCAGTACCGACACCGCCTTTGTCCATAAGGCTTGGCATGACCACTCAGAATCGATCAAAAAAATTCAGTACCCGATGCTAGCGGATCCAACTGGTAAAATTTGCCGCCAGTTTGGTACTTATATCGAAGAAGAAGGCTTGTCACTCCGTGGCAGCTTTATTATCGACCCGGATGGTGTGCTGCAGACCATTGAAATTCACAGCAATAATATTGGTCGCAGCGCCAAAGAGCAGCTGCGGCGACTGTTAGCAGCTAAATTTGTCCGCGAGCACGGGGGAGAGGTTTGCCCGGCCAGTTGGGCGCCCGGTCAAGACACGCTGACGCCTGGGGTAGAGCTGGTTGGCAAAATATAAGCCCAGACTTGCAAAAAACCACATCCTGCGGTATAGTACGACCCAGTTTTTATCAAGATACTCTATAGTATAGATTTGTATGTCAGTACCAAAGAAAAAGAAGCCATCAACCAAGACTAAGATGGGTCGCTCCCATCAGGCTTTGGATCGTGGTAGTCTGCTTAGTCGCATCGCTCACCGCTTGAAGAAGGGTAAGCAGATCGAGCAAGCAGCCGCCATGCAGCGCGCAGAAAAGCAGCTGCGTAAGTCAGACGCCTCAGCTGAGGCAGATAGTCAGTAATTACTCATTAGGAGGTTCTATGGCCAATCGTCACTTAGCCCGTACCATTGTCATGCAAGCACTCTACGAGTGGGATTTTCATGATCAGTCAGGTGACGTGGCCGCTATCTTGGAGCGTGATTTGGAGAACATGGCCGCTGGTCTCGATGAACGCGCCTTTCCTAAGGAGCTGCTCAACGGTGTGATGGAGCATCGCGCGGAGATTGATAATTTTATCACCACCTTCGCGCCAGAATGGCCGCTGGAAAAGATTACCATCGTTGATCGTAATGTTTTGCGGATCGGCATCTATGAGCTCAAGTTTGACCAAGGTATTCCAGCTAAGGTGGCGATTAATGAGGCTATAGAAGTAGCCAAAGCCTTTGGCGGTGAATCAAGTGGTCGCTTCATCAACGGCGTGCTGGGCGCTATTTATAAGAAGATGGTGGAAGCGGGTGAAATTAAATCCGCGGACCAAGCGCCAGCGCAGCCAACAGAACCAACACCAACAGAACAAACAACAGCTTAAATATGCACCAAGACCTGGCCGGATTAGAAAAGAGTTTGGGGGTAGCGTTTACCAACCAAACATTAATACACCAAGCGGTCGTTCACCGCTCGTACTTGAATGAGAACCCTGACTTTGTTTTGGATCACAACGAACGGCTGGAATTTTTAGGTGACGCGGTGCTGGAATTAGTAGTGACCGAGCACTTGTACAATAATTATGATAATCCAGAAGGGGAGCTAACGAACTGGCGAGCAGCGCTGGTCAACTCTAAAATGCTAGCCAAATTAGCTAAGCAGGTTGGTCTGGAGGACTACCTCTACCTCTCACGCGGTGAAGCTAAGGATGGTAACTCAAAAGCCCGGGATTATATCATGGCTAATGCTTTTGAGGCAGTGATTGGTGCTATTTATCTGGACCAGGGCTACGCGGTATCAGCTGACTTTATCGCCCGTACTGTCTTGGCGCAGCTAGCAGAGGTGCTGGATAAGAAGTTATATATGGACCCGAAGTCAGCTTTTCAGGAAGCGGCTCAGGAGCGATTGTCAGTTACGCCACATTACGAAGTGCTGGAAGAATCTGGACCGGATCACAACAAAGAATTTACCGTAGGGGTGTTTGTGGCTGATGAGCTGATTGCTCAGGGTAGTGGTACTTCAAAACAGGAAGCGCAAGAACAAGCCGCCCGGGCTGGATTAGAAGCCAAAGGTTGGTAATTGATACTCGTGCGCGCTCCCGCCTCCGCCTCCCTATCGGTCAGCTGCGGCGGGCAAGTAGCTTCCACCGCCGCTCTGCGCGCTACCGGCCCGAAAAGCTGCGCTTATCGCTGCTGGCGGGCGCTTGAGCTTTGGTGGACAGGTAGCGGATTATGTCAATCGTTTTTGCGGCTGTAGCTCAATGGATAGAGCACTTGGCTTCGGACCAAGGGGTTGTGGGTTCGAGTCCTACCAGCCGCGGAAAGGGGTGATGTGACAAAAGGTCTGTCGGGGGTTTTTATCCACCGGAGTTCCACGTAGTGGAACGGAGGTGGGCGAATCCCTCAGGGCGCGAATTATATCAAGCAATAGGCGGTGAGGGATTTGAAGGGCAGGAGCGAGCAACGATCCTGTGAAACAGGAGTGGCAGCGAGCGCCAGCGGAAGCGAGCGAATAGCGAGCTTTTGCTGCTGCCCCGGACCCGAATCCCTCAGGGCGCGATATTCATTAATTACTAATTAGTAGTTGTACTGTGGGCGCATCCGCCCATCGTTCCGCTAGGCGGAACGTGGTCGGACAGGTAGCTTCCGCCTCCGCCAAGACTACGGCGAGACACAGCAATGGTAGATCCGCCAGAGGCGGACTCATAAGCTATGTCACCGTAACAAAAAACAGTCCACTTTGTGGGCGCATAGCTCAATGGTAGAGCAGTAGCCTCTTAAGCTATTGGTTGGGGGTTCGAGTCCCT
>CAZJZH010000041.1:0-10870 GCA_964550465.1 uncultured Gammaproteobacteria bacterium | reverse complement strand
CCGTATGACGGAGAAGACACATAGTGCCTGCCTGCATACGACATACCGCATACGGGGACACCCTCATTACTGGTTACTACCCCCTATCTCACCCCCCCATTGACCACTCTTCTCATTCCTGCTATATTCACCGTTGGGACTTTTCGTTCTTTAACCATCAACACAACTGAATAGGAGACGAGAAACGTGAGTGACGAGACATATAAGGGGCCGCGCCTACTGGTGGCGCGACATGGGCAGTGTGAAGGCAACCAGAGCGGCATCCTCAACGGGTGGAATAACACCTCCTTGAGCACAAGGGGTGTGCTGCAAGCGCTTGAATTAGGTAAAGTCATGCAGCGCCTAGAATTGCGCTTCGCAGCTACTTACTGCTCACCTCTCCTCAGGGCACAACGCACTGCGGGACTGGTTACGGCTGCCGCCGGTCTACCCAAAGCAAAAATTGTCAGTAATCTGATCGAACGAAACTTTGGGGAGATGGCTGGTCAACCAGTGCACCGAATTGAGGAACTCTGTCGTCCGCATATCCTCAAGGCGGACATGGTGACCTATTTCCTCAATCCGGAAGGTGGGGAGAATTTCGATGAGCTGTACGCACGAGCTACGCGGGTATTGCAGGATCTGACCAAACAGCATGGTCCTGACGATGTCATCATGGTGTTCACTCATAATGACACGGGGCTGATGCTCCACGCTGCCGCTCACGGGCTGCCCTGGCGAGACGTGCTGCAACGACACTTCATGGGCAACTGCCAAGTGATTGACATCAACCCTAAAACGGGACCGCAGGAAGATCCGTTCCTATCTATCCCGCCTCAGGAAGAGTCGGGACACTCCGGCGCACCTACTGGCGACCTCTCGCCCTCCTTCGCCTAATTAGGCGCAAACACAATGCCACACCTATGTATAGGTGTGGCATTTTACTTCCTGACAGAAAACCCTGCCTGCTAACTTAGCGGGGCGGAGAGGGTGTCATTTTCCTACGAACAGCCCGTGCTAGCGCCAAACAGCCAGGATGCCGCCGATCAACAAGAAGTCAACCAAGAAGAAGCCGACATTGATCCAGAATAGTTTCCATGAAGCAGCCTCCCATAAGCTTTTACCGAGCACCAGTGGCAGCGCAAAGCCCAGCCAGATGATGAAGCCCGCTACCGCGCCAGCACCAAATGAAACGCTGTCAGTCCAGATGACCACATGCGCCATAACAAAACTGGTGATCAGCCCGCCAACAAAGCCCAAGATCATAATCATTGGCCCCTGCTTGTCCATGCGCTTTTTGATGTCGTCATTGGTCATGCCCAACTCTTTCATCCAGGGATTGGCAAACAGTACCGGTGAGTACCACAGCATACCGAGGATAAATGACAGTACGCCGGTGGCTAGTACTGCCCAATAGTTTACCGTTTCAAATAGAAACATACGTTTGTTTTTTAGTGTTTAATACAATACACAACCCACGTTCCACGGAAAATTAGATATGAGATATGGGAGATGGGATATGGGAGATGAGATATAAGAGATGGGATATGGGATATGGGATATCAAGTACGCCCTTTATCTAGGAAATCCACTTACCAATAAAGAACGCCGCGGTAGCCACTGTACCAGTCAAGACTGCTCCCCAGATAATATCAACTACCACCACCACAATCGGCCAATCTTTCAGTGTGGCTAAATTGCTCAGGTCATAGGTAGCGTAACAGAAAAAGCCAAACAGCGCACCGTAGAGCAGTGCCTGGGTCCACTGCCCTTTTTGCAGAGCTGGCAGGGTAGCAAAAATCAAAATACCGACGATGTAGAGTAAGTAAAAAACGATGGCCGCGCTCCAGTTAACCGCACCCATCAAGTGCCCTAAGGTTTTTTGATAGAACTGCTGCGCCACCACTCCCAACCAGACAATGTCGATGCCAAAAAAGACGATTGCGGTTAGGGCGTAGAGTGAGATGTATTGGATAATTGTCATAAGATGATTTTACGTTAAGCTATAAAAGCGTTACTTGTTCAAAACCTTGGGGTCCGGGGGAACATCCTGCCCGAAGCCCACCGCTGGGTGGGTAGCGCCGCGGGCGATTAGATTAGCGGCGGCAGGCGGTGGGCTGGGTTTAGAGGGGAGAAGGTGAATAGCCCATCGGCGGATATGTTCCCCCGGCAGTTTTGGCCACTTTTGCTGTCAAAAGTGGCGAAGGAGCCTTGACCCCAGCACGCTCTGAAGAAGTTAATTTTTTGAATCTGTGGGGTAATAAAAAATAACAAAAGAAAAGTTATGTAATTTTTGAAAGATCGCCATCTACCACCACAGGCTCCATCGCTTCAATCTCGTCGCAATAGCCCATGTCTGGAATCTGGTGCAACAGGTAGATAGGCTTATTGAGGACATGAGCAAAACCCATTTCCAAAAAACTGTTACCGCCGATATAACCAACCACACCCTTCCGCTCAATGTTAGCCACCAGGACAGCGTCGCCATTTTTGATGGTGTCAAAATACCCGCGAATCAAATCATGCTCCACTTTGTTATGGGCTGACTCACTATGCATTTCCTCTGCTGAATTGAGCCGCGCATACTGATGAGTAAAATCCGGCAACACCACCTCATACCCCAAAGCCTGCAGCTCTTTTTCTATCGCTACCATCTCCGGCGAAGCAGTCATGCTGCCACAAACGATAATCTTCATAGCTTGATTGGCTGATAATTGTAACGAGCTAAGTCATCGGCAATATCGGCATAGGATTTACCGCAGAGCATACCGCCAGCTAAAAATGTTTCTTGGGTTACATCAGCTAGGCAGTATTCCGGCATGGTAAAGTCGGCTGACGCTGCCTTGCTGGTAAACTCAGCATCCACCTCTACCAAGCCAGCCAAGTCGTCTTGAAATAGATCGAACTCTAACGTGATGCCTTGGTACGGATACTGGTAGCGCAGTTTACGCACTCGCTTACCGGGTAGCTGCGCCAGGTCTTGCCACTCTGCTGCGGTTAAACTAATCGTATGCTCGGTTTGATGTGAGTAGTCGGCATCGTCAACCGGCTGCTTCTTGGTCATCTCGTAGCGCTCGCCATTTTTGCGAATGCGCAAAGTAGGATGAGCCGCACTAGCCGGGATATAGATATCTAAAATTTCCTTGACCGGATGATCAGTCAGGTCAGCCGGCAATGACTTAGCTAAATATGTGCGCTCAAATTCATCAACCATAGTGGTTCTATAGTACCAAAAAAGCCGCTCATTGACGAGCAGCTTTTTTGATTGATTAGAGGATAATAATCAGCTCTAAAATAAATATCAGTATGCTGAGCCCGGCACTGGTCAGACAGTATTCACACCACTCCTGCAGTGCTATTAGCTGCACGCCGGTCAAAAATACTGAGAACAGTGCGCCGATGCCGCCGGCAATAACCAGCAGCAGCATCAAACTGATACTAGCAATACTAGTCACGCCCAGCCATAGCGCTATGATAGCCACTGCCACCACGGCGTAGTAAGCCATGCCCAAGACCTCGTTCGAGATACCGAAGATCAGTTTATTGTACTGACTGCCGATGACCGCGTTGCAATCTTGCCCTATCACGCAGACTAGTTTCTGACCAGTCGAATGTTTACGCCAGATGTAGGCGGATAGAACTAGGCCGGCTAATGCCGCACTGAAGATGGCTGTGTACATGCCAGATTGTGTTAGCTGGCAGGAGTCAGGACAGCAGTCAGATCAAACTGGATGTCGTCTTTAATGGCATTGTCACCCAGCTGCTGGAAAATAGAGCCGGACAAGAAGTTAATCTCCCAGTCAGTCCGGTCGATAGTGAAGTCAGCCTCAATCATCAACTGGCCATCAGCCGTAGCGGTGATCTCAGCCGGGAAGGTAACTTCGTTGGTAATATCACGGATAGTCAAATCACCCGTTACTTGGTATTGACCATCAACTTGAGCAATATTTGTCACGACAATGGTAGCGGTTGGGTACTGTGCCACGTTGAAAAAGTCATCGCTCTTCAAATGCGTCACTACCTGCTGACCACCCTCTGATTCGGTGATGCTGGTCATGTCAATCGTGAATGTAGCCTCACTAACCTGACCATCTGTCAATGTCAAAGCGCCATCACTGATAGCCACCATACCTTCATGGCTACCACCTACAATCTTTGACGCACCCCACTCTAATTCTGACTGGCTGCTGACCAGACTGTACTGGCCGTCGTACTCTGACAAGTCTTCAACTGGCTGACCCTCTTCCATCATGGCATCGCCATCCATCTTATCGTCTTCCATCATTGCACCGTCTTTGTCCTCCATCATTGCCCCCTGCTCATTGGCTGGTGCGTCAGCTTGGTCAGTCTGCCACCACCACAGCACGCCAGCAGCGATAATGAGGATAACCACGAAAATGAGCGCCCCTTGATTTTTCATAAACAATTACATTATTGATAAATAGCTGCTCTCATCAGCTTGTACGCGGTAGTGTAGCGAATTTTTTCAGCCTTGGGTAGTTGACGGATACCATCTCCTCTGGGCTGTTATTGACGAGCGCCTTTGAAATGCTATTATAGCTAAATCATTAACGTTCTTTTCTGCAACCAAGGAGGATATGCCTTGCAATACCAACAGATAGCTACCTGTAAGAATTTATTCGCCATCTTGGCGGCCGCATGCTTTGGACTGGTGCTGGCGGTATTTGTGGCGCTGGCCGGATGGGTAGCCGGTGTCTGCCTAGCTGGTCTCTGTCGCACATTTGACTGGCAATACGGTAGCCAGCTGATACTATCACTGACTGCCACTGCCAAACTATTTGGCGTTGTCTGGGCTGTAGGGTTTATTATCTATTCCCTCGATTTTCTAGGCATCAAAGACGTAGCTGGCGCCCTGCAACGACGCAACCCACACCTGGCCAATCTGCTACACCTGCCAAAGCGCCGTCACCACGCATGACCCTATGGTTCTGTAACTGCTCGCACCAGACGAGCAGTTTTTTCTTGCCAGTATGAGATTGATCTGCTTAGATAGGGTCAGTTCACTCGATCTTTTCACTACACCCCCCCCGCATGGAGGTACACATGCAACTGCGCGGAATTGACTTTGGCAACGTCTGGGCTGCCTCCGGCGCACTAGGCTGGGAACGCGAAGGTTACTGGTTTCACCCCCTGCTACGCCGACTCGGCGTGCGACTGGACGACATCACCTTAGTTAGTAAAACGGTCACCCTGCTCGGTCGGCGCGGGAATATGCCACTCAATGCTCGCCAAATGCCACGTTGGCCCTTCCCCCGTTGCATTCGCGTCCAGTTTGGCCGGGGCATGATGCTGAACGCGGTTGGTCTCAGCGGCTTCGGCCTAGGCTATAACTTAGGCATGCGCTACTGGCTGTTTGAGGAAAGGCCATTTTTCATCTCCGTCATGCCGGTCAGCGGTACCGCGGATCAGCGACTGGAAGAGATGCAGATAATTGTCGACATGCTGGCTTTTGCTCGTGACTATTTCAGGGCTGACTTCGGCCTGCAAATCAACTTGTCCTGCCCCAACACCAGCCACGACCCGGCCGGCATGATTGCCGAATCAGTCCGTATCCTGGAGGTGGCTGGGCAGCTCGACGTACCGTTGATGCCCAAATACAGCATCGCCAGTGCGCCGATCGCAGCTATCATGGAGCTAGAGCAGCTGCCGCACTGTGACGCTATCTGTGTCTCCAACACTATTCCGTACGACCGAGGCGTCAGTCATGCCTGGGGCCGCGCCACATCACCACTCAATCACTTGGGTAATGGTGGGCTGTCCGGCGCGCCGCTGCGCCCCATGGTTTGTGACTGGATTAAGCGACTGCGAGAGGCTGGCTTCACCAAGCCAATAAACGGTGGCGGTGGCATCATGCGACCCAGTGATGTTGACGCCTACCACCAGGCGGGCGCTTCATCGGTCTTCTTAGGCACGGTGGTGTCGCTACGACCCTGGCGAGTCAACGCCATCATTGACCGGGCTAACAGCATAGCCTGGTAATCAAATAACCCCTTCCGCCGTGGCGGAAGGGGTTTTCTATTCTCTATTCAATTTCAATCAAGATCTCATTGCGGCGGAGCAGTGGGAAGCTCCACGGGTCGTTGTAGCCAGCATAGACCGGCGGTGCGACTGGTTGTAGTCCAGCATCAGTCACTAACTGCTCTAGCTCTGCCTTTTTCCGCTCCACTCGAGCGGGGGTAGCGTAGCCACCAAACCGCAGGGCGGCGTAGGTGGCTGGTGGTACTGCAGCAAAAGTGACACGATCATCATCGGGAATTGGCAGTGTCTCTAGCGTATACTGACTGGGCATCATAAAGGTAATTTCCCGCTGCCCTTCAGTCACCTGCTCGGTCACCGGCGCCGTCATGGCGATTTTTTCATACTCTTTTTCTGTGGCTGACACGTCAACCGCGGTTTCCGTCGCCGGCGCCGTCATCTTAATACTCTGCTGAGCAGTGTTACCACCAAAGATATAACCCGCCAACAGACGGAAGCCTTGATTAACTGCTGCGTCAAAGTCTCCATCCACTCGCACTTTGGCAACGATATACTGATCATACTGGCGAATCTCAAAACCATCACGTTGTGCCGTCACTTGGTAGGGCGGCGTTTCCAAGCCCCGACTGGCATACCACGTCCAACCCAGCCACAGCACTAAAATGATGACAATAGCAATGACAATATACTGCATAGGTTTTGACATAGTGGTTACTCGTTTACGATAAATCACAAATAAGACCTATAAAAAAGCGGGTAATCATCAAGCGTCCAGACTGCGTTGAGCGCCAAGCCACGGGTCCTCAGATGATGCGGGATGATCGTGCCAAGCACGGGCACTCAAAACATCACAGACATGAACAAAGGCGGCTAGCCGCCCCATTTTGCGTTGACGCGGTGAATAATCGCTCAACTCACCCTCAGCATATTTGATGCCGTTGATGTGTTCCTCGCTTAGCTCGAAGTCGTATTCTTGCAGTTTGGCTATGCGAAATTTCTGATGATCTTCCTTGTCTTCCATGCCTGGCCGGTGGTGCAATTGCCCATCTTCACGCAATTCATACTTCCATGGCTTTTCAATATCGTGGCAAAATACCGTCAACAGTAAATCAGATACTGAAAACGGTAATGGCCTGATAGCATTAAAAGTGCCATAAAGTTGAAGAGCAATATTCATCGCCTCAGTGATATGGTCCCACCAACCACCAGGCCAAGCCTGATGATTATTGGTAGAGCCATGGGCTGTCTGCAACAGCTGCCGATTATCATCAACCAACCTCTCGCAAGCAGTGCGATTGGGCTCATCAATCATAGCCAGCATCTGATCAAGGTTGTAGTATGAATGATTCATCATTAGGGCGCTTCTCCTGTTTTTATCTGAATGTTTCAAAAGACTGGGGACTATGTTTAACATAACTACGGCAAGGCAGTAAATATTTTTACTTTGATAGTTTTCTTACCATCAAGAAAAGCTCTAGTCAGGCGATGCATGCCATCAAAGACCGCACCATCCTCAGTCATCCAAATAGGTTCGTCCAGATTAGCTCGCTCAATGCTGGCCACGTGATCAGCCCAGGCAGGATTTTGTTGCGCTGCCGGCCAATCCGTTACCATGTCGTGCGGGCCAATGTGATTACCTGCTCGATCAATCCAGTAGGTGTTGCCTTGACTGACAGCATCCGCTAACTCGGCCAGCGGTATTTCTTGCGCGACAATTGAATCCGCCAACTGACGGAGGCTGTCAATCGTATAGACACGACCGTTAATACTAGTGGTTTCGACTTGTGACTGCTCGGTCGTGTTTTCGTCTGTCATAAGTGGCGTTTCAAAATTCATATGTTATACCCAACCTCGTTTTTTATACAGCGCGTATCCCTCTTTCAAGGCCTTGGCGATTTGTTTTTCTAATGTTGCATCTAACGCTTTGATGTGAAAACATGATTTACCTTTGAGGAGCGACAGCAGCTCAGCGTCAAAGACGTCTTCCAGTTTCTGATCCGTATAGATGGGCATGTAATAAAAACCAACGTAGTTGCTCTGGATGATCAGGCCAGCAAAATACACTTCTGTGCGCTTACGGCCGGCAATCTCTACGTCCTTGCACGACCACAAATCAAACTTACTATCCAAATCAAACTTGGCGGTAAACGGCCCCTCGTATTTTTTGAGTAATTTTTTCAATCGCTGAAAGATGGCGACTAATTCTGCTTGTTTCATAATCAATCAGCTATTGTAATTCATCACGCAGCCGCATCCAAATTTTTCCTAACTGATTGGCGCCAGCGTGATCCGGGCCCCAACCCCAAAAATCATCCAGTGCTAGGTCTTTGATTAAGACCATATCACCAGTGGCTCGGAGCTGTTGTTGAATGTATAGGTGTTGTTGTAGTTTGTGTCGGCAAATATCTTCCATCACCACCACTTTCTGTGTTGGAAAACCTGGGGCGATGTCTGTTTTGTATTGCTGAGCTAGTTGACGAGCAGCATAGGCTGATGGCGCAGCAGCAATCTCTGCGACAATGTCTGGCCGGTGATCTAAAAACTTAGCTGCCTGGTAGGCATGTTCAGCAGTCGGCCACCGACGACCTCGCCAGTCCACCACAAAGCTGGAAAAATTAGAAAGACAGGCAAGCTCTCCCTCGTAGAAACCAATATAATCCTCTGCTTGTGACATCTGCTACTCCGTTACCTCCACCCCTTTCCAAAAGGCAATGTACCCAGCAATCTGCGCCGCTTTGGACTTGGGTTGCTTGTAGGTCCAGGCAGCATCCGGCGCTGTCTGACCATCCACCTCGACGGTGTAGTAATTAGCATGACCTTTCCAGGGACACTCAGAAGTAGTGGGACTATCCTGCAGATACTCCATCTTAACCGACTGTGGCGGGAAGTAGTGGTTATTTTCTATGACGATTGTCTGATCGCTTTGGGCAATCACTGTGTTATTAAAGATAGCCTTCATAGGCACAGATATTATGATTATATACGTAGTATAGCAGATAATCAGGCAGACATTTGAACTAAAGAAAAACCGGGCCACCCGTAGGTGGCCCGATACTGTGAAATGGGGATAGAGGTCATCACTCCCCACCGCAACCGCCTTCATCGAGTTCAGCGGCTTTGTCGACAACATCGTCGTCATCGTCATCATCGATCGTGTCGTCGTCGGTGACATCATCATCACCTTCGTCGATACAGCAGCCATGAATGGCACCCGGATTAACCGGATCATCAACACAGGTCCAAGTGAAACCAAGTTCATCTCGACATTCACTGAGGCTGAGACAGCGAACGCAGCGGTCGTCATCGTCATCATCGACCACGTCGTCATCCAACGAATCGTCGTCGTCATCCGCGCAATCTTCAACCGGCTCGCCAATGGGCTGGCAAACACCGTAGACACACTGATCAGGACCATTGCAGTAATCACCGTCATTGCAGCCGGCGTTTTCCGCTTTTGATACCCAGCTCAGCGTCGTGCCATCCGCTTGAAGACGGCAGATTACACATGGTGTTTCCGGATGAGACTGACCCTCGACATACTCAACACCCTTCCAGATACACCCATCTTCTTCGACAGCAGTGTCATCATCGACAGTGTCATCGTCGTCGTTCTGAGCGGCAGGAGCGGCTGCTTGATAGACTGTTTCTTCTTTGTTCTCCTGCGCACCATTGCAGCCTTTGTCGCTACAGCCAACGCAAATCATCATGACAAAAATTGCCAGCAACACATGCTTGCATAGCCGCCACACCGCACTATTGGGCATTCTGCACCTCCTGGGAGCTTCGGGGGGTTATTATAAAGAACGTTTATTGATACTCTTCATCTAATCACCTTTTGCCAAACAGCGCAACTCCCTCGGGCTGGTTGGTGAAAAATCATTGATTTTCCCCCATAATTTGCTAGGATGAGCTATGCTATGATAGATGGAGAGGTGCCGGAGTGGTCGAACGGGTCGCTCTCGAAAAGCGATGTGCGGGCAACCGCACCGAGGGTTCGAATCCCTCCCTCTCCGCCAGTTCATCTCCGCTGTGCGGAGTGAACTGGTCCGACCACTGCGCCGCAGGCGCAGATGGGCGGAATGTGTAGAAACTTTTGTTGCTATTAATAATCTACTGACTACGTACAGATGAGCTATTGTATATGGAAAGGGATTCGAACCAAACCTCCCTCTCCGCCAAATTTGCTCACTAGTAAATTTGGAAGGTTAAGGATAAGAATTGAGATTGAGGATGAAGGATACGGGTCTGCTGTAGGTAATAGTAAGTGTCCTTAATACTTAATCTTAATCCTATGCCTAAGTATGAGTGGGTGCAGGCGAACTTCTGCGCCATAACTATTATTTAACAGTGAACATTATGATTGAAAATATTCACCCAGAGAGCTGGCAAGAGACTCGAGGCATTTATTCGCCAGCAAAAAGAATTGATCTTGGAAATTCATATCTGATTTTTGTTTCAGGGCAACAAGTTAGTAAAAATGAAAATAACGAAGCTATTACAGATGATATTGAGGAACAAACTGAACTCGTTTTTCAAGCTCTTGAAAAAACCTTACAAGCAGCCAACGCTACTATGGATGATGTAGTTAAAGCGCAGATATTTTTAACAGATATTAAAGATTTCCCTAAGGTTTCAGTCATCAGAGATAGATGGTTTGCAAAAAGTAAGCCAGTAAGTACTTTAGTTGAAGTCAATGCGATGACTCGTAAAGGTGCAAAAATTGAAATTGAAGTAACCGCGGTCATCAAGAAGTAAGTAGAGCTTAATCGGCCATAATTCCATCCCGCGTATGCCCACCAAAATCTCCCATGGTATCGTCCACAAACTACCCGCCGACCTACGGGCGGCTCTGTTAGCATCTCCAGCAGCTTTAGCAGCTTGGGAAGATATCACC
>CAZJZH010000040.1:0-11409 GCA_964550465.1 uncultured Gammaproteobacteria bacterium | reverse complement strand
ATTCATAGGTATCTAGAGAAACATCGTTACCATCTGCATCAGTAGCGGTATACGTAATAGTGACGAGTTGTTCCCCACCATCGTCTTGAGCAACTGATTCGATAGTGACGGAGGGGGCGGTATTGACCTGCTCTGAATACGTGGTACCTACTGATCCAGCTACACTCACTGTCCCAGACCCATCAATACAATCTCCACTGGCACCGCCAGTACCACCAGCAACTGACGGTGTGACACTGTACCCTGATTGCGAACCATAATAAATAGCAATTCGACCACCGCCGCCGCCACCACCACCGCCACCGCGAGCCCCACCAATAGTAGCACCATCACCACCATCACCACCATCGGCGGAGATCGTTCCTGACCCTGAAATAGTACCTACTTCCAAATAAATAGAGCCTCCAGCACCACCACCAGCGGCACTGTACCCATTAGTACTACCGTCAGCTCCGTCTGCTGTCAAATCACCATTGACCGTTAATGTGCCAGAAATATCTAACTTGATAGCACCACCACCGGCGCCTCCATAAGAGCCGTATGAGTTGTGACCACCTCCAGACCCTGTGGTCACTGGCGTTGTATTGCTACCATACGCTGGAGAGCCCCCGATACCCTTAGTGCCCTCTGCACGACATTGCGCCCCGTTACCACCAACACCACCATGACCACCACCACCACCGCCGCCACGGTTACCACCACCAGTGGTGCCAGATTGGGTTCCAGGAGCGGTTCCTGTTTGAGCACTCTCACCCTTGCCATTAACATTGATTCCACCACCAGCATCGATGGTTAAAGAATCAGCAACAATGGTAACCTCCTCGCCAGCATCAATAGTCAAAGATCCGCCATCTTCGATAGTAACAGCATCGTACGTACAGGTATTACCACTACAGTTAACGGCATCACCACTTGGCAGAGACAGTGAGTCGCTTAAGACTAAATCAGCGGCATAAGCTGTTGGTAAATGAAAAACTAAAGCACTGTAAAGCAGATTCAATACTAACGCAAATGCCGCAAAAGTGCCTAAAATTTGAAATAACTTTGTTTTTTGAGACATATGAAAAATTACCAATGAGTTTGTCATATTATAGCACAAACACCAAAAAATAACCACCAAAAAGAAAAGCTGATGCATGTGAGCCATCAGCTAAAATTGATCCCCGTTATAATTGTTCAACTTTTTGAGCAATCATCGCAGCCAACCACTTTGCTCCAAACGCGTTGGGGTGAATCGGGTCACAATGACCATTTGGTTGTAAAAACCCACGAGTCAGGCATGCATACCCTTTTTCCTCGCATTCCACAAAGAGACGAGCGGCATCAACGAGTGGCTGACGAGTTTCATTAGCCACTCTCCGAATAATGTTATTATACTGTCGATGGCGACTCTCCTTGATCATCTGCCGACAAAACTCAGGGTCTTGATCTGCGATTTGACACGGTACCCACGGCAACGTGAAGTAAATAGCATGATCAGCTAATCTACCTATTGCCAGCAGATTTTGCTCAAATTCAACCTCTGATACTCGTCGCACCTTTGGTCGAGAAGGCAATAGCTGGACCAGGCGCACGTGGCGAGTTATCACTCTCCGCAATGGCGCTACCACTGATAGTGCCGCAGTCTGTTGATAGTGAAAATGCTTCGCCCGCTCCGTATCAGAGAAAAAAGCATCATAGGCATCATTCCATCCAAATCCGATGATGATGACATCTGGCTGCAACTGCTTATGATAACGCTCTGCTACAGCTAGCCCCTGGTAACTTGTATAGCCACCTCGACCTAAATTGTACACTACGTACCCATCTCCCAGGCGTCGCTGAAGCTGTGCTGGGTATGTTTCATGGTCGCGTGTATTATGTCCAAAGGTCACCGAGTCTCCGCTTGTCACGATACGCATCACATTGTCTGGAGGATGCGCTGGCAGCTCAGCATGTACATCATGACGAAATCCATCTGCGTTGATTCTATATTGCAACGAATATGGCATGGTAGCGTTGGGAATCGGCCGAAAAAATTCTGGTGCTGGCACAACTTCATGACCAGTAATATTTTTCCCAACCGCCTGAAACATATCAACCTGTTGACCGGGTCCCACCACCATGCGAGCAGCCGCCTCTAATAAGCCCAAGGAAATCACGGTTACTATAGCAGCCATAATCACCTTTTTACTTGCTATCATACAGATACCTCCTTCGTGCGCTATAAAAGCTGAGTATACGGGTTGTGTTGTCTAAAGATCTATTAACAAACTAGGCGAAAATAATAATTTTGTCAAGTATATTCACGGTGCGTTACTCTAAAATCACCCCTGTTTGGCAGGGGTGATTTTTTTCAACCAAAACCGAGAAAATACATTCTTGTTACTCCGTCACCAAGCCCTTATCTCGTGCCAACGGATCATGAGTTATGCCAACAACCCTATTCCCACTGCCGTGGCAAAGCCATAATCCCTGTAGGTTGCGGCTCTGCTGACTCCGGTGTAACCACTGTCACAGTCACCACCGCTTCAGCTGGCTGACTCCAGGCAGCGGCTTCGTTTTGGGCCCTGACTGACAATCGATACGATCCGCTGTCTTCTGGCTGCCAACCAAATCGATACACTCCCAACGTGCCGGCGCGCTGCGTCACTGCCTCGCGACCAATCACTACATCGTCAGCTAAAAATTCTACTTGTACAATATCAGTCCCCGGATCTGTGACATGAGCTACTAGTTCAATGCTCTGCTGACCATCCGGCGTCAGTGTATACTGACTATCAGGCAGTGGCCAGTCTAGCCACACTACTGGCTGATCCGCCGCCGGCCACAGTGCAACTGCTCCAGCCGCGATGCTGATGCCAATGATAACTATCCAACTGGAGAAGAAAAATCGTTTCATACTATTGATTTGGTAAAGTTACACTCCGACTGTCAGAAAACGCGCAGTACCGCCCCGCCCCACTAACACTGACAACACCCTGCCCGCCGTAGTAGAGTCTATACCAATCATCATGCTTGGGTGGCAGCTGTGATCGTGGATCTGGCGCATTACCTGCTAAGTAGTATGGCTGTGGTTGGCCCAGCACCACCGGTACAGTAATTGACTCCCCTGGTGCCAGTGTAGTGGGAATAGGTGTAGCGCCACCGGCAAACGGCTTGCCGCGTAGTTCTTGCGCCGCCACATAGTGCTGACCCCAGGTACCGCTGACATAGCCTCCCGCAAAGGTGTTGGTCACCTGTAGGCTGGCCGCCACCGAACAGCCGGCCCAATCAGGCGCTGGTGTGGCATCCGTATCTGTTTTGCGAGTGATAGTCACTTGAACTACCGGCGGGGTGAATTCTGCCCCCGGCGCTGGCCGGACTACAATCTGCTCTGGTAAACAGAGTGGCTCTTGACCGTACCGATGAGCCTCTGCTATCCCTACACAAGAAGGGTTAATACTAGTGTTGGCCAACTGGTCAAAACCTTCATTGACGGCTTGTCGAATCGCCTCTGCGCAAGGACCAACACATGGCACTCCTGTCTGACGTGAGACTTCGTCAATCGCCAATGTAGCCACCTCGCCTTTGCCCAGCTCTACCAGTTGATCAAAATTAGGTAGGCTCGGTGGCACTCCCACGTAGGCCATACCAATATCTGCCGCCACCGACAACGCTGCCTGGCAGGCATCTTTTACATCACTACTGCCAAACTGGCAAACGGCTGAGCCGGCAATACTGACGATGCCGTTTTTGATAGCTGCATACGCGCTGGATACTGCGTCAATGGCATCCGCAACAAAGCCTTTGACATCTTCCCACAGCGCCTCAAAGCCTTTGGGGCTACCACCTTTGTAAGACTTGGGGCAGAGAATATCACCGGGACTGTAATTCCAAGCAGCTTTGAGTGAGGAGTTATTAGGAAAATTATTTGCAATCACTTCAACGCAACGGAAACGATCCCCCCGCGGAAAGACTGCTGGTTGGTAGTCAACAATTTTGGCCGTATACAGCTCAAAATCATAGAACCGCACCGGTGGCTGATCACTTTCTTGTTGGTAGTTGACCGGAATAGCGCGTGACGGCATACCGACGACCTGGCCATCAGCAGTTGGCACCACGCGAACGTAATAGACACCGGGCTCGAGAATACGGCGCAGTGGCGGCCAATCACCGCGCGGCTGACCATCGTCAACAATAAAATTTTTAAAGTCAACGGTAAATATGCCGCTCTTACCTGTCACTGTCTGGCTATGGATGATAGCTGTCGGCTCTGCTAGTGAGTTACTCGGAAATGGCACCATCGCTACTTCGACAATACCACCATCAGCAGCGGCTGCCGTACGCCACTTGAACTTAGCCTTCGCATCCTGAGCTGTGACAGTGATGGTATCGAGTAATGTTTCTACGTCAGTGTTCAGTGCAATACCAGCCCACAGCTGCGTCGCTCCGGATAGCGCCCCACCATACCACTGGGTACTAACCGGCGTGTCAGTCGATCCCTTCGCTACCTGCTGCATACTACCATCGACTGCTGACCACACCTCAAAAGCGGCGCCGCCGTCAGCCGCTACCAGTTGCTCAAGATATGGCTGGACATCAACGGTGCCATCATTGACTGGCAGTTGTTGACCAGACACAGCTGGGAAACGCGTCCAGGTAGCGCCCTGCTGCCAGTAAACCACTGCTGACTCCACCGGCTGTTCAACAGTGATGCTGCCATCGGTCACGGCAGCGCCCTGCCACTCAGCTACCGGACAATCAGCTGTTGTCACCACAACTGTTTTCGTTATAGCGGTGTCTGCGTTTTGTAACAGATAACTGTGCGTACCGGCCGTCACTATCTCAGTGAAGCGCGGATCCTCAGCCGAAATAACCGCTCGCTCCTGCCATGTCAGTGTACCGGGAGGTAACGCGCTCACCGTCAGCTGCTCTCCTGCTGACCAATCATGAGCAGTAGCATCAATGGTGATATCACATTGCTGCACCGTAGTGCGCACGACCTCATCCTGGGTGACAGCTTGACGCTCAGGCAATGGTTGTGTAACCAATCGGTAATTACCATCACTGGTTGGTACAAATCGATCACCAATCGCTTCCGGCTGTGTATAGAACCGAATCGCCTGCGAAGTATGGCGCTGACCGTCAGCATCAATAATCTCTGCAAATAAGATGTGCGTCTGCTGGGTCGGGGTGTAGGCTGCGGTAACAGTTGTGTCTTCGGCGGTCAGTGGACCTGTCTGTAAAATACTGCTGTCATCCAGAAAAACCTGTAGCTGCTGAACACCTTCTGGGTCAGCAACGGTCAGGCGCGCCACGTGCGGCAACCCTTGCACCTGCACTATGCCCGGCTGCGGATACTCTACTGACACTCCGGCAGCAAATTGTCGCACTGTGGTTGGGGTAACTGGTGGCTGCTGTTGGCTATACCACCAGACAAATAGCAAAACCAAGCCGGCTAGCAGCACACTACCTATAAATATCTTTCTTGTTTTACCCTTTTTTCTCATAGATACGATCAACGCCCCAGAGCTGGGGCGTTGTTAATTACTCCTGCACCAAGCCTTTGTCCTGTGCCAACGGATCACGAGTCAGATCAGTCGTCAGTGAGCCTTTGGTAAATTCGATAGTGGCTTTCGTAGCCGCGTCAGTGGCTTTGACAGCATGGTCACCGGTCAGGGCCAGCACCTTACCAACGTCCTTACCGGCCGGTGTGATACTGACTTCAAACTGAGCAATATAGTCTAACGATAAGTCGAGCGGCATGCGGTTAATCACCCAGGTGACTCGGCGGCTATTGAGCTCATACTCCATGCTGCCGACCGCGATATCCGTCACTCCGGCCCACTGCACACCTTCTGGCAAGGTGGCGGAAACAACCACGTTGTTGACTTCATGGACACTATTATCCAGTTGCCACTGGACGACATAGTACGTTGTTTCATCAACCTTTGGTGGAATTGGTCCGCTACCTAATGAGCTACCATCATCAGCAAAGTAACGAGCAAAGGCATCGAGCGACAAATCTGAATTGAGCTCAACCAGCAAGCTATTGCTACGACTCTCAATCTGCACTGCCTCTTCAGCAATAGCGCCAATGCGAATGGAAGCAACATTACGCACCGCCACTTCACCACTAAGCCCCTCGGCACTACGCGATAGCCGGACAGAAAAATCGATCACCCCTTTCTCGCCCGGCTCTAGGCGAGCTAAGTTTGGTACTTCTTCCCCTGTCCAGGTCACCAGTCGGCCGGCTTCAAATTCATCTGGCGTGCCATCATAACGGTCGTTGAGCGTGGTCCACTCGACCACGTCGGCCGTAGCAGAGAAAAAGACTGAGGCAGTTAAGTCTTCAAAGGCCTGACTACCGGCGTTCTGATAGGTCAGTGAGTACTGCAAGACATCACCAAAAGCGGCTGTCTGATTATCGGCCGAGCCGTTCAGCTTTAATTCTACCAGCAAATCACCAGATACGAGGATGACCTCATGCGGCGTTTCTGACAGCAGCACATCGCCATCGTCTTCAGCGGTGTACAGACGGATAACAAACTCCTGACTACCACTAGCGTTAGCAGCAAAGGTACCTTTGACGTACAGCTCACCCGTATCCCCCGGCGCCACATCACCCAGTTGCCAGCGTTGACGGTCATCCAGCTGTGGCTGGGCGTCACTGACATCAAAACTATCTGGCGCGCCTAGTTCAATAAAGGCGGCTGGCACTGTCTGCTGACTGGCGTTCTCATAGCTAATGGTTAACTCTGCTGTCTCATCAGTGCCTACCTGGTCAGATCCTGTGATTGTGACGGCAATCGGTGACTCGGCTATCACTACCTTAGCACTAGCTTCTGTTTGAAACTGAGAAGAGAAATTTTCCGGCTCATAGGCGAGCACTGCCCACAGGTTTTGATTTGAACCAGCTTCACCAACTAACGTACCGGTAATAGTGACGGTACCGCTCTGGCCAGCTGCCAGTGAGCCCAGTGACCAGTCATCTTCTCGCCGTGGCGTGGTGTCTGCCGCAGCCCCGTCAGCCTCATCGGTCATCAAAGCCAGTGGTAGTGGTGCCGCGTCAGCAAAGCGCAGACCTGATGGGTACAACACATTGAGTGAGATATTATTGATAGCCACTCGTTTTTTATTCTCATAGGTAATGACATACTCGACCACTTCCCCAGCCTGGACCTGGTCAGGCGCTTCAATGGTAATACTGACTCCACCGGTATCAGTCAGAGCCTCGCGAATCTCAGCTGGCGCAAATTGCATAAAGACCCAGTACCCCAGCCAAGCAACCGCGCCAATACCAATCAACAGCAAGAGGGTGCTGAAGAGGAAGCGAAAAATACCCCGCTTGCGCACTGGCACTAGCTGAGAGACGTCTTCTGACTGACCATCTGCATCTTCATAAATAGACTCCAGCTCCTCTTCCACCATCTCATCATGCTGTTCCTGTGTCTCTGTTTCTGGTTGTGATTTTTTTTCTGATTTTTTGCGCGGCATAGTGCGATACAAATTATTGGGCAAATAACAAACTATACACTCCGTCAGTCTCTAGCTGACGTTGGTAGATAAACTGACCAGGTTGCAGATTGGCCTGCTGTGGATGCTGCCACAGTACCTGCCAGGTTTCAGGAAACTCCACCAGGCTATGAAACTCGCTGTTGGTACCAGACTGCTTCTGCGTGACCAGCGAATAACGATTGGTGGCCGGTGGTGTCACCCGTAGGAATTCGCCAACCGTACTGACCCACTGCTGAGCACCGGACCACCGCTGCAATGACAACCGGAACGGCAGCTCATAGACCACGGTGGTGACCATTCGCTTACCAGGGTAGACTTGCGTCCAACCACCAAAGACTGTTTTACCAAACTCGGCTGAAACATCTAGGCCCGTCTCATCAGTCTGCACCGTGCCACTGATGCGTAGTAAGTCTGTATCTGGCTGGTATTCACTAGCGTCAGCAAACAACGCTCCCTCTGGTTTTTGGAATCCATCAGCGCTAATCAATCGACTGCCCTGGGGCACATAGAAGCGCATGTAGTTGACGTTGCGCGCGCCATAAAACAACTCACCTGGCACACCGTTGTGCTGGCGAATCGCCCGCACGGTGACAATCACCCGGCCGTCATCTTGCACAAACGCGTGGTGGTAAATTTGCTGGTCAATAACCGCATCGGTTTTTTGGCCAGCAATGTTACTGTTGACCACCATCAGGTAATCCCCCTCTGTCTGCAGTATACGGTTTTCCCAGCCAAAATCTGCCACATACTGCTGGACTGTCGGGTCAGTAAAGTAGAGCTGGATCTGCTTGCGGGGCATGGCATTAGCCGCAATGTCGATAATATCCAGTAAGTCATCTTTGTCTGCTGACAACACCCGCTCCAGCACTGTTGGCACCATCTTGCCGATAAATGCCTTTGGCCTGTTTTCTTCTTTGTCGTATTCAATCTCCACCTGGCGCTGTGTGACTGCAAAAAATGTCTCGGCGCTGACCTGCTTGTCATCCACTCCCACCGGACCAATAACGTTTAACAGATCAACCAACAACTCAGCGTTGAGGGTGATAATCCCGTCCACAGTTGGCCCACCAGCTTCTTCGTAAAACCACAACATTTTCTCAGCCGCGGTCGGGTAATCTGGGAACCAGTTACTATCTTGAAATTCCCACCGTGGGTTAATCAGTTGCAATGGCTGCGGTGCCGCCACTGCTACCGACAACGCCCCCTGTAGGTCGTAACTACCACCACCAGGTACTTCAATATTGACAATCTCTCCATCAACAATATCAATCAGGGCGTATGAACCAATAAAACCACCGGTGGCCCGGATCTCATGGTTGTTTTGAAACAGCACCAAGTACCGCTTGAGTTCACGCTCGCCCAACACTTGCTCGACAAAGGCCGCTACCTGAATAAAGTTTTCAAAATTTTCTACCAGGGCCGGCACCTTCTGCTGCAGCTCAATGAAGCGCACCTGGTATTCATCCGGAATCTGTGTGCTATCAATATCTTCTAGTGCTACTGCGGCGGCGCGCACCTCCGGCACTGCCAGCTCCAGCTGCTGTCGTAGGCCGGCTAACTTGGCTACCACCGTCTGATCATCTGCTTCCAGTGCTGCTAACCCGGCTGTGACATACTGCCCGGCCTGGGAAACTGACTGGCCAACCGTCAAGACCGCATCAGCGGTTTGCAGGGCTGCCCGAGTCTCTGGCAGCAGGCGAGCAATGTCAGTCAAAATTGACTCTACTCCCCGTAGCTGCCCTTCAGCTTTTTCAAAACGCTGTTGAGCCGCGCCAAACTCAGCTGCCGCATCAGTAAATTGCTGCTGACCAGCCGCTTCCCCCGCAGTTTTCAAGTCATCAACCGCCGCGCTGGCCAGTTGCAAGACATTACTCTCTGCCTGACGGAGCTTAGCGTAGTAATGGGCGCCGCCAATCGGCAACATGATGATCAGCGTCGCCACCATAAAGACAATCGCTCCCCGTAGCCGTGGTGACAGCGACTGCTTCAGTGGCTGAGTAACGGTGTCAACGCTCTGACCAAAAGAAATGAAGACGTTTTTTGTAAAAAGGAATGGGTTCCAAGAAATCTTTTTGATTTGAAAGCGCACTGGGTTAGCTGCAGTGATCGACCGGCTGGCCTTAGCTGGTGGTGGCGCCACTGGTCGTGGTGCTGGTGGGGTGTAGGGATCCATCTCCGCTACGAGCTCCTGCTGCAGTGCTAACAACTCCGCTCGGCGCTGCTCGTCCACCGCTGGTGCTGCTGTTTCTTGTACTGGTCGCGGCGCTGGCTCCACAGCCGCCTGGGCAATAATTTCTTCCACAGACAATACCTGCTCCTGTGGCAGCAGCTGTGGTTCTGGTTCAGGCTTGAGGTGACTCAAATCCAAAACGTGCGGCGAAACATATTGATTGAGCCGATCAGTCTTCTCCACTTGCAAACGAACCGGTTGTTTAGCCCGGGTCGTTTTTTTGCTAGTCGATTTTTTTGGTTTGGTGGAAGCTGGCATGGTACAAAGCATGGTGAGCAGCAGCAGTCTGCTGCCAATCAAATTGAGCGGCTTGAGCGGTACCCAGCTGTTGTAGTTGCTGGGTGACCGATGAGTTGGTAAGAATACGTCTGACTGCGTCTGCAAACTGCTGGGGACTGTCAGGATCCGCGTAGAGGGCGGCCGGCCCACAGACTTCATGAAAGACTGGTCGGTCACTGACTACTACCGGCGTACCGGCTTGCATGGCCTCCAGTGGCGGCAGACCAAAGCCTTCGTAGCGGGACGGAAAAACACATGCCTCAGCTGCCGCGTAGAGCTGCTGGAGCGCCGCATCAGATACGTTTGTCAGTACCCGTACTGCTGGTGGTAAGTCGGGTAATTGCTCAGCATAGTCATTAGCTAAGCCGACAATGACTAATTCCCCCGACCACTGCGGTTGCAGTATCCGCCAAGCTGCTAACAGAGTTTCTATATTCTTGTGCGGATAGTGATTGGTTACAGTCAAAATGAACGGTCTATCTCTATTATAACCTATTTCTAGCTGACTGTCAGGGGTATCTTGCCCTAATTTTGCTGGCGCTTCTGGGATAACCTGCGTCTTACCGGCGGCTAGCGGAAAAAATTCCACTAACTCTTGCTCTGTGAAGCCTGACGGCACGATAATCCGCTCCGCGCCAGTCACTGCTCGCCGTAAAACCGCTTGATAGGCTACCTGCCGTAGTGGATAGGTCAGCCACTCGTGCCAGTGACCCTTGCGGGCCGGGTAGCGCTGTAGTAGTAAGTCATGAATAGTCACCACAAACGGCACCGGGCAATACAGCGGCACAGTGAAGTGCGGGAAGTGGACGATATCCGGCTGCTGCTGAGCCATAACCCGCGGCAACCACAGCTGTTCACCCAGGCTATACCAGCGCCAGGGCACCGTTACTTGCTGCCACTGCTGGTGCTGCGGCAGTCTAACGCCGGGCATAGTCAGCACCACAAATTCATCAGCGCCGGTCTGAGGCTGAAGATGAGTAATGAGCTCAGCGATGTAGCGACCAATCCCCCCGGTCCGCTGGGCGCCGTACATACGGCCGTCAATCAAGATTTTCATACTAGTCGTTCAAACAGCTGCCACAACTGCTGTGCTGCTGTCTGCCAACTAAACTGCTGGCTACGCTGATTGCCAGCGGTAATTAACCGCTGCCGCAGCGTCTCATCAGTCAGTACTGCATCTAGCGCCACCGCCAGATCAGCTGACCGATGCGGATCAATCAACAGCGCCGCCTGACCACAGACCTCACTAGTGGCACTGGTCAAACTGGTGACAACAGGGCAACCCTGGGCCATAGCTTCCAGTGGCGGAAAGCCAAAGCCTTCATACAATGAGGGGTAGGCCAGTGCTGCTGCCTGTTGGTACAGCGTTTGTTTTAACTGATCAGACACATAGCCCAGTAGGTGGATATCATTAGCATACG
>CAZJZH010000039.1:0-11720 GCA_964550465.1 uncultured Gammaproteobacteria bacterium | reverse complement strand
ATATTACAATAGTTCATTACAATGTATTTGTATTGGCCACAGCCAAAAGCCGCTTTGAAGGAGCGTTTTCTAGCTGTGGCTGAGCTGCAGAGAATGAGTAATCACTGGCCGCATGAGCGGTCAACAGGAGGTATAGTAATGATCAAGATGGTTGATTTGACGGTGAAGCTGTACGCAGCTGGCTGGACGCTGTTCGCGCTGGTGTGGCTAGCGCCGCAGTATCGACTGGCGGGCAGCACCGATCCCGCCGACCCCTTTAAGGTGGTCCGCTGGTACATGGACACCACCGCGTTAGATGCGGTGGTGCTGGCCGCTGTCCTGGTCAGCTCCGGGCTGGCCTTCTGGCGGTATCACCGCCACCTGGCCCGCTGGGCAGACTACGCCATAGCGGGGATTCCTGCCATGGCGGCTGCGGTCATCGCCGCCATGAAATACATGTAGAGCCCCAAGAACAGCACAGCGCCCCCGCAGCAGCGGGGGCGTTTTCTTTTCTGCAAAAAATCATCCGCCTGTGCTATAATCCCTGCATATGTCCGACAACGACCATCCAACAATCAAAGTCTCATCTGACGCCGTCCAGGAACAGTTTGACACCAAAATGCAGGAGATGGGCATTGCTCAGAAAGAGGAAGACACCAAGGCACGGGCGGCGGCCAGTGGCGTGCCGTACGTTGAGCTAGCTCGATTGGCTATTTTGCCAGATGTTATTTCGCTGATTGACGAGGAGCAAGCTAAGGCTGCTCAGGCGGTCTGTTTTTTCCGTGATGGTGACCAGCTGCGGGTAGCGGCGGTAGAGCCAGCCAGTCCGGCGGTGCAACAGCTGGTAACGGATTTGACTGAGCAAGATTACCAGGTCACCCTCTATACTGCGTCTGAGCACGCTATGGAGCACGGCTTAGGCTTTTACCGGGCGGTGCCGCACATCAAAAAAATTGAGCGCGGGGTCAAGATCACCGCTGAGCAACTAGAGAGTTTCCAAGGGCAGTTTGATAATTTTGAAGACTTGGCTAAAAAGATTCGTAAGGTGTCTACTACTGACTTGATCGCTTTTGTTATTTCATCTGCCATGGATAGCCGCGCTTCAGATATTCACATTGAAGCAGAGGAGAAAAAGATTCAGGTGCGGTTCCGTATCGATGGTATTTTGCACGACATTGTTGAGCTACCTACGACTGTGTGGAAGCAAGTAGCTTCGCGTATCAAGCTGCTGGCTTCGTTAAAGATCAACGTCACAGATAAGCCACAAGACGGTTCATTTACTATCACTGCCAAGGAGGAGACAATTGACGTGCGTACATCAACTATCCCGACGAACTACGGCGAGAGTATCGTTATGCGATTACTGCGCTCATCTTCTACGGCCATTGGTTTTGATGACCTTGGTTTGCGTGGCAAGGCTCATGCTGACCTCAGCCGGGAAGTAACCAAGCCAAATGGCATGATCATCACTACTGGTCCCACTGGTTCTGGTAAGACCACTACACTGTACGCTATTTTAAATAAGCTTAACTCTGACGAGACCAAGATTATTACCCTGGAGGACCCGATCGAATACAAATTATCAGGCATTAACCAGAGCCAGGTTCATACCGATGACGGTTATACCTTTGCTAAAGGTTTGCGGTCAATCCTGCGTCAAGACCCGGACGTTATTATGGTAGGGGAAATCCGTGATCTTGATACGGCTGATACGGCTATTAACGCAGCCTTAACTGGTCACTTGGTTATTTCTACCCTGCATACCAACTCAGCAGCCGCTACCATCCCGCGTTTACTATCGATGGGTGTCAAGCCGTTTCTAGTAGCGCCGTCGATTAACGCCATGATTGGTCAGCGACTGGTGCGAAAAATTTGCCCGGATTGTAAGGAAAAGCATGAGCTCGACAGTGCTACTATGGCCAAGGTGGTTGAGCTGCTGTCTGGGCTGACGGCGGAGTCCGGTGAACATAATCGGGTCAAAGAGGTTAACCAATTAGAATTTTACCGAGGAGCGGGTTGCGATGCCTGCCAGGGCTTGGGCTACAAAGGCCGAATTGGTATTTATGAAATCATGACCATGACCGAAGAAATCGAACAGCTGATTTTGAATCAGCAGGTGTCAGAATACCAGATGCAGGAAATCGCCGTTAAGAATGGCATGATCACCATGGTGCAAGATGGGTTACTCAAAGCAGCTGATGGTATCACCACCGTCGAGGAAGTGTTTAGGGTAACTAAATAATTATTAATTATGAATTAATAATTATTAATTACTGTTCTGGTTCCATCTTGATTGAGCGCAATGCTCAATTTTTTAATAGGGGTATTCAGCAGGTCATTTGGCACCTGCTCCCCCCATTCAATCAACCCGACCGTGCCGGGTTGAGCCAGCAGGTCCTGTAGTCCCAGGTCAGCGATGGCGGCCGGATCACTGAGGCGGTAGAGGTCAGCGTGAATAAACTGCTTGATGTGAGGGTGCTTTTTGATCGGATAGGTTTTGATCAACACAAACGTTGGGCTGGTGATGGGTGTGATGATTCCCAGTCCTTGAGCAATGCCGCGGGCCAAGACCGTTTTACCAGCACCGAGGTCACCACTGACCAGCAGGGTGGTACCGGGCTTGATCGATTTGGCTAACTGCTGGCCATAGGCCAGCATGGCCGCTTCATCAACAATCTGTTTCTTCATAGCGATAGATTTGGGTCAACTCGCAGGCGGCGCCAGCCGCTGGTTGGTGGGGCGGTATAGACGCCGGCCGCGGCGGCCAACAGGCCATTGTCACCACAGTAGCTGACTGGTGGGAAACGCAGGGTGGTTTGTGGCAGGGTAGCCGCTAACTGTTCTGTTAACTGCTGGCGCAAAGCGGTATTGGCCACTACGCCGCCACCTAGCAAGACCGTTTTGACGTTGTGTCGTTCTGCCGCCATCACCGTTTTAGCGACTAAGACATCAACAATAGCTTGCTGGACGGCAGCGCAGAGGTGATCGATGGTCCGCGGGGTCAGCTTGGGTAGTTTCTGGACATGGTAGCGGACAGCAGTCTTTAAGCCCGAGAAGCTGAAATTAAAATCACCACTATCTAGCATCGGCCGAGGGAAGATGACATGATTAGGATTACCCTTGGCAGCCCGTTGAGCAATCACCGGACCACCCGGGTAGGGCAAGCCCATCAGCTTAGCGGTTTTATCAAAGGCTTCACCAGCCGCGTCATCGAGTGTCTGGCCAATCTTGCGGTACTGGGTCAGGCTTTTGAGCAAGATTAATTCCGTGTGCCCACCAGAGGCAATCAGGCAGACAGCCGGGAAGTCACGGGCAGTCAGTGGGCGCTGTGGCGGTAGTTGGTTAACAGCAATGTGGCCGAAGAGGTGGTTGATGCCAACAATAGGGATATCATGGGTGTAGGCCAGAGCACGGGCAGTTTCTACGCCCACCATCAGCGAAGTGATCAGTCCTGGTCCGCGGGTCACGGCAATGCGATCGATGTCACTGATACTGACACCAGCTTCATCCAGCGCCGCTACCTCTGGCACCACGCCGCCGTATTTTTGATGAATGTTGATTTGTGAGCGCACCACCGAGCTATCAATAGCAATAGCTCGCCGAGCAGTAGTGATGACTGCAGCAGCGGTTTCATCACACGATGTTTCGATACCGAGAATACGCATAGGGGGTACTTAACGACCGAATAGTTGTTTGATCGGCTCAATTTTTTGAATCAGTAGCCAACCAGCAGCGATGCCAATGATATTACTGATGACGTCAGATACTTCAGCCCCACGACTGGGCACAAAAAAGTATTGGATTAGTTCTGTGCTCAGAGCATACAGTATCAGCCCAGCCAAGACAGCCCGCTGTCGGTAGGCTTGCAGAAAGGTGATGGTTAAAACGAAAAAGACGCTGGCATGAGCAAAGCTGTCGACATAATTTTTAGGCGCGTCTGGTACGGGGGAGGTGGGCATGAACAACAAGACCGCGCTGAGAGCCAGTAGTAGCCAGGATAGGATTTGGTAGGCAGTGCGATGTTGCATGGCTGTATGGTAGCAATCGATGGACGGAGCGGCAATAGCTGCTTGATTGACGAAATAGCAGTGTTGTGATATCCTGAAACGTCGCGATGTAAAAGCGCGCAGCAGAAATGTTCGTTGATAATCATTACATATCACAGAAGGAGAAGAAAGGTGAATCACGAGATTCTCATACAACAGTTTTGCGAATACGTGTGTATTGATACTCAAGCAGTATTACCGGTCCCAGGGCAGGAGCGACGATACCCGTCCTCTGTAGGGCAAGATAAGCTAGCTAATCATGTTCGGTCTCAATGCAATGGTATTGGGATTGTGGATCATACTACCGTAGTGACAGACGGATCGTTCGTGGTCACTGTCAACGCCAGCAAAGGTTGCTATAACGCACCGCACATTTGCTTGGCAGTTCACCTTGATACCCACTACAGCCTCAGTGGCGCGGCGCGGCCGATAGTTCATACTGGCTACCAGGGCGGCGGGATTACATTACCCCATAACGGCGTCATTATCTCTGCTGATGATTTGCAGCCGTATATTGGTCAAACCATTATCACGGCTAATGGTACCAGTCTACTCGGTGCCGACTGCAAAGCGGGTATCACCGCTGTTATGACAGCATTGCGGCGAATAGACGCAGAAGGTATTGCCCATGGCCCCGTCTCTGTCTGGTTTTGTACCGATGAGGAGATCGGGCTTGATCCCAGCTTTATTCCGGAGGACCTGGTCAGGCAGTGGGAGTATCTCATCACTGTTGATGGTATGGAGCTGGGACCGATTGATGTGGAGACATGTTGCACCGGTCAGTACACGGTGACATTCAAAGGTAAAAGTGCTCATCCCGGCTTGGCCGGCAAAGACATTCAGCCGGCCCACTATGCGGCCATCGACTTTGCCTATCAGGTCAATCAACAGTCGAGCCCTATGAATACCGAACCGACCGAATCGTGCTGGCATGTCATCGATATCACCGGTGACGCGGATAATGCTACCGTGTTATGCGCGCCACGCATATTTGAACGGGCAGTCTTTGACAACGTTGAGTCGTTGATGCAACAATGGGCCGCTGCTGCTGCTGATAAGTACAAGGTCAGTGCCAGCGTGGATGGACGAGTAGTCTGCCTCAATGTGGCGGATCCCATCAACGAGCACCCGGAGCTGCTAAGCGTATTGATGCAAGCACATCAGCAGGCTGGATGTCAGCCCGTTCAGCGTTCTTTGCGGGCCGGCACTCAGGGAGCAATGATCACTCCTCGCTTTCCTCATTTGCCGGCGCCCAACATAGGTAATGGGTCACATAACCCCCATTCATTGCGAGAATTTGCGGTGGTTGAAGAAATGATACGAGCCGCTGATGTTCTGGTTCACGCTATCTATGGCTATGCCATGATGAAGCGGTAGTCTTACATTAAGATAATCACGTCTACCACCTCGGATACCCGAGGTGGTTTTCTTTTTGATAACGGTAATGTGGACAATACAACCCGGCTCTTGACAAAATATCTACTCTATTGTAAGTTCGCTTTGCTTGTCGTGATAAAAACAAATACGTGGTTTTTTCGATCTTTTGTGAAAGGAGTATAACCATGCTGCAAGGAGGTATCGCCATGACAATGAGTTAAACCTTACATAGGAGACTTTTGTCATGAGCAAGACCAACAACGACCGGTTGAAGTGCGATTGCGGCTACAAAGCCAAGAAAGCCGAGCAGCTCAACAAGCACCAGAGCACGCTGCGTCACGGCCCCTACCACGTCGAGTCGAAGTGGAAGGGTGATCGCGTCATCACCGGTAAGAAGAAAAAGAAGTAGGGCTACGGGCCCGCTTCACGTCAATCGAACAGTCCCGCACCGTCTGGTGCGGGACATTCTTTTTTTACAAAAATAAAGAACCCCATCCGCCGTAGCGAATGGGGTGTTACATGTGAGGCTGTTTCATCGGCGTGCTCCGGCATGACGGAGTCGTTGTTGACGTCGTTGTTCTTCCACTTCGTTTGATCGGTGGATAGCTAGCAGCTCATCATGGAAGAGCCGGCGAAATTCTTGACCAACTTTGCTGTTAGTCATATCCGCTTCGGTTAGACCGGCAATACGCCGCCTATTAAGAGCGGCTGTGATTTGCGCATCGGTTAATTCGTTGTGACCAGCCATTTAAGCTCCTTGGTGTTGTGCGCGTCGTCGCTTGTCTTCTTGGTTGATTTTTCGCCTGCCTTTGTCAAGAATAGCATTGAGTTGTGGGGCGAATTCAGCATTGCTAGCGGCATTAGGATGAACACCGGCGATGCTTCGCTGACTGAGCATCTCAATCTCTTCTTCATCGGTTAGGGGCATTGGCACCTCCGTATTGTTGTAGATCTGGTCGCCTACGAGCGTGTTCAGCATCGATTTCTGCCTGGACTTCCTGATCGATCACAAGGAATCGTCGACAAAACTCTGCGTTGGCGGCCATTGCTCGGGTAGCACCAGCAAGGTGTCTCTGGCCGAATTGGCCGGTAGCTTCCTTGTCGGATAGTTCAGTCTGACTCATTATCACCTCCTAGTGGTTGGTTGAATGTGCTGGCAGTTGTGCGTTTTTGCTCCGCCGCTTGGATGGCAGCATCTACGGCGTCGAGTTCTTGATTCCGGATCGCAGCAAACTCTTCAGATGGCGGGCCATGAAATGCGTGCCCTGACAGACCAAGCGTATGACGTTGCATCAGGCGATGAGATTCAGGTTGATGGGGTTGAGAATCGGACATGAAAATCTCCTTTACAGACATGTTTGTCAACGAGCGATACTGATATTACTGTATCGTACTATTGTAAAATGAGCAACTAAAAACCCCCGCTCCACAATTGAGGGGGTATGCAGGAAAATTATATGTAGTCAAATAGAACAGCCCCGCACAAGGCGGAGCTTTTCTGTTTGACCCCACGGGGAATCGGGTCCGGGGCAGCGCCGAAAGCTGCGCTATTCGCTTGCTTCCGGCGACGCTCGCCACGTCGTCCGCCACAGCGGACTCCTCGCTCACTCCTGCCCTTCGATTCTCAGTGTGACCCAATAATCAAAAAAGTCTTGCCAAAAGGCAAAACTTTTTTGATTGACCCCACGGGGAATCGAACCCCGGTTTCCAGGATGAAAACCTAGCGTCCTAACCACTAGACGATGGGGCCACTCATTGGTGGTAAACTAGGACATAGGCTACTATATTCAACCTTGCTTGTCAATCAAGTGCCACACTAGATGTTTCCCTTCCGCCAATTTTTTCGGTATAATACAGTCACTATGGACTTGAAAGAATTTTTTATCACCCCAGACGGATTTTCTGACACCGATCTAGCGGAGCTCGGTGATGCTCGTCCGTCACACAGTCAGACTCTGGAAGGCGAGGGGCAGTTAGCGGTTGATGTCTATGCTACCAAGGAAGCAGTGATTATCAAGACGGCCATTGCAGGGGTCAAGCCCGAAGATGTCCAGATTTCGCTGGCTGATGAAATGCTGACTATCCGCGGGCACCGACACCAAGAGGATTATATTACTGATGAGCAGTATTATTTTCAGGAATGTTACTGGGGGTCATTTTCTCGCTCAGTTGTTTTGCCGGTTGAAGTTGATCAGGAAAAAATCGAAGCCGTCTTCAAAAATGGTGTCTTAACGATTACCTTGCCCAAGAAACATCCGGAACGAACCGTTTCGGTCCAGGTGGCAGACGAAGATTGAAGTAATGGTACGCGCGTGTCGAGGTATGTGGAGTGGTATTGCAGCACGATAGCGGCCAGCGCCACATCGTGCTATTTTAATAATACAGTTTATGACCAAGAAAACAGCGGACAAACCAGACAAGAGCGCTCAGCAGTTTCCGCGCTGGGCCATCGTCACCAGTATCGTCATTATCATCGTGGCCGTTATTATTGTGGTGGCCTGGTTACTGGTGCGCAATGTGTATGCCAACACCTTTGCGCCCGGCGTGACCGTCGGTAACATCCCACTGGCGGGGCTGTCCTTAGAGGAAGGTCGAGCAGAGCTGGAGGAAGCGGTGGCAGAAGCTGACCGTAGCGGTTGGCGGTTTAGTTTTGATGATAGAGAAATTGTCCTGACGCCGCAGGTGACTGCGCCGAGTGACCCGGACTTGACCTATCCGATTGTTGATTTTGATGTCACTGCCACGCTTGAAGAAGCGTATGCTATTGGCCGCAGCGGCGATGTCCTGACTGATGCAGTCAATCAATTCCGTGGATTGGTAGCCACGGTCACGGTGCCGATGGCAGCCACTGTCTATGATGAGCTGCTGCAAAAAGCCTTGCAAGAAAATTTTGGTGATGCTGATCAGCCACGACAAGACGCGCAGTTGATTGTCACCAAACAAACTGATGAGTGGCAGCTGTCTGTCCAGCCAGAGCAAACAGGTTCGGTGCTGGAGTACCAAGCTGCTATTGAGCAGCTGCGCGATCGGGCTACTCGTTTACAGCTGGGGCATATTACGCTCAATCGGACAGTTGACCAGCCGCAGGTGACGACGACAGCTGTTGAATCACTCTTCCCACAAGTGCGCGATGTGCTAGACCAAGACCCACTGGCGCTGACCTTTGCCGAGGAAGAATGGCAACTAGACGCTACTACTATGGCGCCGATGCTGGCCGTGACCAGCCAGCAGAATCAACCGACCCTGACCGTTGATGAACAGCTGTTTACCGCTTACGTCACCAAGCAGGTTGAGGATGCGGTCATTCAACCGGTCCAAGAAGCGCGTTTTGCTATTAGCAGTGGGCGAGTTAGTGAATTTCAAGCCGCTCAGACTGGCCGAGATATTGATTGGTCAGTATTACTGCAGCAAGTGACTGATCAATATTTACAGGGCAGCACCCAGTCCATCGCTTTGCCGGTGGTAGAAGTGGAGCCGGCAGTCAGCACTGATGAAGTTAATGACTTAGGTATTACCGAGTTAATCGGTGTGGGTATTTCTG
Source organism: uncultured Gammaproteobacteria bacterium (assembly GCA_964550465.1). Taxonomy (GTDB): domain Bacteria; phylum Patescibacteriota; class Patescibacteriia; order JACRDY01; family JACRDY01; genus CAZJZH01. The sequence goes on along the minus strand of CAZJZH010000039.1, from coordinate 2,777 downwards.
ACTTTTCCGGTAGTCCGGTTAATCGTCGTCATAACATCGCTGTCGGTGCGGACGCCTTGAATGGTATTCTCTTAGCACCGGGGGAAGAGTTTTCACTGCTTGATGCCTTAGGTGAGATTGATGGCGCTAATGGCTATCGTCAGGAGCTGGTGATTAAAGGCGATAAGACTATTCCAGAATACGGCGGCGGATTGTGTCAGATTGGCACGACGGTTTTTCGGGCCACGCTTGATTCAGGCTTACCAGTGACGGCTCGTCGCAATCACTCCTACAGTGTCAGTTACTACTACCCAGCCGGTACGGATGCTACTATTTATGACCCAGCGCCGGATTATCGGTTTGTTAATGACACTGACCACCACGTCTTGATTCAGACGAAAATTATTGGCGATGAGCTGCGATTTGAGTTCTGGGGTACCAAAGATGGTCGCACTACCAGTTACTCCGGCACCACTACCAGCAGCGACTTTTATGACATCACCCCGCGGACCTATAATCGTATTTCACCGCCCCCTACCAAGTACATCGAAACCACAGACCTTGAGCCAGGGCAGAAAAAATGTACCGAGCGGGCTCATGTCGGTCTCACAGCAGACTTTGACTATGTAGTGGAATATGCGGATGGAGAGGTCAAGGAAACTAATTTTGCCAGTACGTACCGGCCATGGCAGGAAGTTTGTTTGATTGGGGTAGAAGAAGTAAGTACGCCGGAAGAGCCGGCAGAGCCGATTGGTGAAGAAGGGGAGGGAGAAGATGAGGATGAGGAGAGTAATAGTGATGATGAAGAGTCAGAAGAAATTACCAATGACGAATTACCAATTACTAATTAGTCATGAGTAATTGGTAATTATAAAACCCGGGGTCAGATGACTCCGGGTTTTGGTTTGGTGTGAGGAGGATGTTTAGTTGGGAAAGGCCTTAAGGCGAATGGCGTCGTAGTAGAACAGACGAAATTCAGCCTGTGCATTTTCCCCGTCCAGCATCGCGGCGCGCGTCAGGTGCTCCTGACAGTCGAGAAATCCATCACGGTTACCGTGGTATTGGTCGATGTAGCGGGGCAGAAAGCGGGCCAGCTTTATGATGGTCTCGCTGCGCACCTGGTCGTCGGGCATGTTTCCGCCGGTGCTTTGGTGGAGTAAGAACGTGTACCGTGATACCCCTTGGCCCAAATCACTGGTAAATTTTCCCTCCGGGCCGTTGCCGACTTCCATATTGCGGAAGAACGCCAAGGCTTTTTTGCGATCAGCGTTGCTGGTGCCGCCCTCAAAGGTCTCGGCGATGGGCTGGGCGGCGCCCCAATCGGCGCAGTAACCCTTTTCGTCGAAGCTGTCTTCGGCGGGAGTGTCGTTGGCCGAGGCGGCAGCGGCGATCATGACAAGAATCAAAATGATAAAGAGCAGAGTAACTTTGCGCATCGGTAACCTCCTTAGTGCGCGATTGATTATGCTGCAAATATTAGCATATTTATAAAAATTTGTCAACCAAGGGCGTGATTTTGGCAACTGGGTCAATATTTTTTACACAACAAAAAATCCCCACTCAGCAGCAGTCAAGAAGTCTCTTCTACGGAAGCAACCAAGCCGGAGCCGGGTTATCCGGGGAAGGGACCCCATGCTTGTCGTGACTACTGCTGGGTGAGGGTTTTAGTGGTACTTGCCCTTTTGGGCACGATTCGGTATCCTAGCACAGGTAGATTTTCCTGTCAATAGGCATTATAGACCAAAAGCTTAAAATCCTTTTAAAATAAGGTAAAAAGCTGTTGATAAATAGGGGCGGGTGGTGAAATTGGTAGACACGCTAGCCTTAGGAGCTAGTGTCGCAAGACGTGGAGGTTCGAGTCCTCTCCCGCCCATTTTTCAACAATACCCAGAAAATAGCCTGAAACATGGCTATTTTTTGTATATTGGTTACAAGGACTCGAACCAGGGGGTGGTAGGGGGAAGCATTCCCCCTACATTTTGAGGGGAGTCCATGAGGACCCGAAGGTCCTCATGAGAGCATAGCGATGTGAGATTCCTCTCCCGCCCATTTTTCAACAATACCCAGAAAATAGCCTGAAAAATGGCTATTTTTTGATTATTGCAGTAATAACAGGCTTTTAACCTCACACCTATGTATAGGTGTGACGGTTGACATAATTTTTTATATATGCTATATTACTGAATCGTACATTTACAAATTGTGGATGTTAGCAGGCTTCTGCGGTCGCAGTCCTATTGGGTTGCACTGCAGTATCCTGCTAACAGAGCAGGTAGATAGTTTTTTTGATCAACACAATGTTTGGAGGTTCACCATGGCTCAGCGGCAACTCGCACTCTACCATCTGACCGGCATCAGCAGCGGACGCAGTGTCGTTCCGGTCTGCAAGCCGGGCATCGTGCCGCAACATCACCCGTACGGAGGTGACCGTGTCATCCATGTTGGAGGCATGGCCGCCAAACTCGGTGAGAATTTCAAGCCGGTGTGGGTGGATGATTCCGCCATGGCGAACATCAACAATGACGGCCGCGTCATGCGGGCGATTGTCTGCAGCGATCAGACGCAGCACTACCACAACCAGCGGGTCATTACCGGCAGCATTTTTACCTTGATGGGAGGTTGCTCCGAAGGCGAAGAGACGGAGAGCTCCAACGAGGTGGTGGTGCTGGTTGACACTCGAGGCGTGGAAAAGCGTGGCGCTTATGGAAAAATCAAATACCTGCGGGGCGTTACCCGTGTCACCAAAGGGTCGTATGCCCGTCTGCATGACCAAGGTAACCCGACCATGAATCCGGTGG
>CAZJZH010000038.1:0-11801 GCA_964550465.1 uncultured Gammaproteobacteria bacterium | reverse complement strand
CGACCACTGTACCACCACTTGCGCAACCTCTATGATCGCAAACTGAAACACTACACCATGCCACTACCGTCGATGAATATTATCAACGGTGGTGCTCATGCTGACTCTGGTCTGGATATCCAAGAATTTATGATTATCCCGCAGCAGGCCAGCGTGGCTGAGCGAGTGCGCTGTGGTGCAGAGGTCTTTCAGCAACTGAAAAAAATACTGGCCGGTCGCGGTATGGTCACCGCGGTGGGGGATGAGGGTGGATTTGCGCCCCACTACAAGACGACCGACTCGGCCTTTAAGGTTATCCTCAGTGCCATTAAAAAAGCCGGCTATGAAGCCGGTAAAGATGTCATGCTGGCCATTGACGCGGCTGCTTCAGAATTTTTCAGCGATGGCAGTTACCAGTTTGAAAAAAAGAAACGCAGCGCAGCAGACATGGCTGAGTTGTACAAGAAATGGCTGAAGAAGTACCCGCTGGTGTCTATCGAGGATGGGCTAGCTGAAGATGATTGGGATAACTGGGGTATGCTGACCAAGGAGCTGGGCAAAGACGTCACGCTGATTGGTGATGATTTGTTTGTGACGAACTTAGAGCGGCTCAATGAAGGGGCGCATAATGGTATCGCTAACAGTATTTTGATCAAGCCCAATCAAATTGGCACCTTAAGTGAAACGCTGGATTGTATCACGGCCGCGCGACAACACCAGTACACGGTGATGATTTCCCACCGCTCCGGTGAAACCAGTGATGATTTCATTGCTGACTTGGCGGTAGCCGTCAATGCGGAATACATCAAAGCCGGCTCGCTTAGTCGCGGTGAGCGGGTAGCTAAGTACAACCGACTGATGGCTATTGAGCAGCAGTTGTTTAGCGCATAATTATGAAGCAACAGGGGCCAACGGTGCTGTGCATCTTGGATGGGTTTGGACTGGCACCACCATCAAAAGGTAATGCTGTCTCACTGGCCAAACTGCCGGTCTATGATCGGTTAGCGCGTCGCTATCCGACCACACAACTCAAAGCCTCGGGCGCGGCAGTGGGTTTGCCAGCTGGACAGGCCGGTAATAGCGAAGCGGGGCATACTAACATTGGCGCTGGTCGTATTGCCACCCAAGACACGGCTCGGATTCTTGATGCCATCGATGATGGTAGTTTTTTAAAAAACCCCGCCTTCATCAGCGCCCTCAAATACCATAAACGCAGTAAACAAAAAGTCCACCTGATGGGCCTACTCAGCCATGAGTCAGCTCATTCGCACCCTAAACACCTAGCCAGTCTGTTGCAGTTTTGCCAGCAGAAAAAAATCGGTCCGGTCTACCTACACCTCTTTACCGATGGCCGTGACGCGCCGCCCCATAGTGCCATCAAGTTTTTACATAAACTGGAGAAGCAGCTCAACGGTGTGGCCACCATTGCTTCAATTACCGGCCGCTACTACGCCATGGATCGTAATAAGTGGTGGGCCCGCACCGAGCAAGCCTACCGCGCCTTAACTGAAGGCCGCGGCCAGACGGCTGAGACAGCGGAAGCGGCGATTCTCCAGGCTTACAACCGTGGTGAGACAGACGAGTTTATTAAGCCGACCGTGCTCCAGCGCCATGGTAAGCCGGTGACTACTATTGATGATGATGATGTTATTTTCTTTTTCAATCTGCGTTCGGATAGAGCCCGGCAGCTGACCAAGCCGTTTGTCCAGCCAGAGTTTGAAAAACACGGCGGCTTTACCCGCCGGAAAAAACTGAAAAATATTTACTTTGTAGCCCTGACAGACTTTGGTCCGGACCTAGACACGGTGGTGACCGCCTTTCCGTCAATTGACCTCAAAGGCACGTTACCAATGGCACTCGGCCAGCAGCGCAGTCAGCTCTATATTGCAGAGACAGAGAAGTATGCTCACGTCACCTACTTCATGAATGGTGGCTATGCTGACCCGGTAGCTGGTGAAGAGCGGATACTGATCCCATCGGCTAACGTCAAACAATACAACCAGAAGCCGGCCATGAGTGCGCCGGCCATTACCCGAGCAGTAGTTAAGTCACTGGCCAAGCAGCAGCACCAGCTGATTGTCATGAATTATGCTAACCCTGACATGGTGGGGCATACCGGTGATATCCCAGCCGCAGTAGAGGCCTTGGAAGTGGTGGATGCCGAACTGGGTAAGGTCTATGAGGCGGTAACAGCTCAGGGCGGCACACTATTGGTGACGGCGGACCATGGTAACTGTGAAGATATGTTGGACCTAAAAACCGGTGAGGCTCTAACAGAACATACCACCAACCCGGTGCCGTTTATCCTGGTGGGGGAGCGGCATCGCCGGCGCCAGTTGAAAAAACGGGGCGAACTCGCTACCATTGCCCCAACAGTGCTGGATTGTATGGCTATTGACCTGCCGGCTGATATGACCCGCACTTCATTGATTCGTCATTAACCCTGCTTCTATGGCTCGACCAAAACTAACTGTTTTAATGGCCCTGGATGGCTTCGGCGTGGCCCCACCGGGGGACGGCAACGCTGTTCATCTGGCCAAAACACCCAACATTGACCGCCTGATCACCACCTATCCGGCTCAGGTGATTCAAGCTGCCGGCCAAGAGGTGGGTTTGCAGTTTGGTGAAATGGGTAACTCTGAGGTGGGGCATCTGACACTGGGTGCCGGTCGCGTCATGTACCAGAACTTGCCACGGATTGATCGCGCCATTGAGAACCATTCGTTTTTTAAAAATGATGAGCTCAAAGCGGCTATCGCGCATGCTAAAAAGCATAAGACCAAACTACACCTGATCGGCATTGCTTCTACCGGAGGTGTGCATGGTCACTTGGAGCATTTGCTAGCCTTGTTGGAGTTGTGTAAAAAAGCGCGCTTTGATGATGTCTATGTGCACGCTATTCTGGATGGTCGTGACACCCTGCCAGACGTAGCGGCGGACTTCATCAAGACGGCAGAAAAAGCCATGAAAAAACTGAAGGTGGGGCAGATCGCGTCACTGTCCGGCCGCTACTACGCCATGGATCGCGATAACAACTGGGATCGGACAGAAAAAGCCTACCGGGCGATGGCCGAAGGGGTGGCGGATAAAACTGCTACCAATCCGGTCAAGGCTATTGAACAGTCGTACAAACAAAAAATACTCGATGAACAGTTTGAGCCGACGGTTATTACAGATAAAAAAGACCAGCCGTTGACGACTATCAACGATGGTGATGCCGTTATTTTCTGGAACTTCCGGTCCGACCGCGCTCGGCAGTTAACCAAGGCTTTTGTCTTGCCGACCTTTCATAAATTTGAGCGACAGTATCTGAAAGATTTGCACTTCACCACCATGATGGAGTATGAAAAAGACCTGCCGGTGTCAGTAGTCTTTCCACCCGAAAACGTTGAACAGCCCTTAGCGGAAGTGTTGGCTGATGCCAATCTCAAACAGCTGCATATCGCGGAGACGGAGAAGTACGCCCATGTGACGTTTTTCTTTAACGGCTTGAAAGACGTGGTCTACCCAGGCGAGGATGATGTGGTGATTCCTTCACCGAAGGTGTCGTCATACGACCAGCAGCCAGAGATGAGTGCCGGTAAGGTCACAACGCGGGCTATTAAAGAAATTAAGTCTGATAAGTACGACTTTATCCTGCTTAACTTTGCTAACCCAGACATGGTGGCGCATACCGGCAATCTAGAAGCTACCATCAAGGCCTTAGAGTTTCTTGATACCTGTGTGGGGCAAATCGTTGACCTGGTGCTAGCTAAAGAGGGGGTGGTGTTCATTACCGCCGACCATGGTAACTGTGAGGAGATGATTAACCTGCAGACCGGCGAGGTGCTGAAAGACCATAGCACTAATCCGGTGCCATTTTTGATGATTGGTAAGCAGTGGGAAGGGCAAACCGCTGGCCTGCCAGAAGGCGTCGGCGCGGACCTGTCACTGGTGCCGCCGGGGGCTATGCTGTCTGATGTGGCGCCAACTATTCTCAAGGTGATGGAGATAGAACAGCCGGCAGTGATGACCGGTGCGGCTTTGTTGTAGGGGGCGTATTGTTACCACAGTAGTTCGTATAACCTACCATTATTAGTCTAAATTCTGCATACAGTGCGTATAATAACGAGTTAGCTGATGTATTCCTTTTCTTTTTTGGCTATCGCCCAATTGTTTTAAAAAATTTTCAAAATATGGACAATCTTTTATCAATAATCACAGTGGCAACTCTCGGTGTTATAGGAAACATTATATATTTCAGATATCAAATAAAAAAAGAAAGTAATAAGGAGATTCTTAAAAAAAGATTAACAGATTTATTGTTACCACTTTTTATTACTCTAAAACATGATGAAATGAATTTAGAGTGGGCAATTAAGTATGACGATCCGAGTGATTACTACTCGGAAACGCCACGTAGATTGTTAAATAAGCTATCTGATATTATAAAAAACAACATATACCTAGCTGATAATGAATTACACGAGGCTTGTTTCGCGTTTTTAAAATGGGCTGGATTGTCAGATGAAAATCAAAGATATCAAGATATTATGAATAGCAAAAGCTTAGATGAAACTGATTTTGAAAATTTTAAAAACGTTGTTTATAAAAAGTATGAAGAGGAAAGGAAAAAATATATAACTTAAAAATAATCAGTAGTTTTAAAATAAATTTTTTTGAAAACCAAAGAAAAGGAATACATCAGCTAACACGGCATATACGGCTACGCTTCGCCCATATTGCTAACGCAACATTGTATATGCCAAAATGTTAGCTGAAATAATTTTCAAAGGCTGTTAAGATGTGTATACTATTTTGTATAAACAGTGCTATGGTATCGTCAATGCGCAGGCGATGCGTGTAATGACGAGTTATGTGAAAGCACTAAAATCAACTTATGAAAATATACGTAGGCCACTCGACCAGCTTTGATTTTGATAAAGAGCTTTATCAACCAATTTTAAATAGCGAACTGAGCGAAAAACACGAGTTTATTCTTCCGCACGCAAGCAAATCTGAAGGAGTGAATTCCAAGAATCTCATTGCAGGATGTGATCTGTTTTTAGCGGAGGTCTCGCGGACATCAACTGGACTGGGTATTGAGCTGGGATGGGCTGATGCGGTTAGCATTCCGATTAAGTTTCTGCATAAATCAGGTGCAACTGTATCTGGAACCTTAAAGTTCTTATCAAGCGAGTTTATTGAGTATCGCAACGAAGAAGATTTAGCTGAAACGTTAGCTCAACACATCTAACGCTATCACATAACAGCGCGCGGCGTTATATGAAATAACTTCCAAAGACTGCTAAGATGCCTACACTACTATGACGCCAGAAACAAAAGCAGCCCAAGCTCTACAGTACATCATCCCCATTTTGGAACAACAGCATCTCAAATGGGTGATTTCTGGCGGCTTTGCTTGTTATCTGTACGGGGTCAAGCGCCCGATTGGCGATATTGATATCGATGTCGAGGCGGATAAAGATGACGAGGCCTTTCAACAGCTGGTTGCTGCCGTCAAAGAGTATACCGCCTTTCCGTTTCAGTTGTGGATTGATGGTAATTATGACAACTGGGTCATGAATGTAGAGATTGACGGGCAGGTGCTCAGTATTTGTTCGACAGAAAACCTCAAGCTGTTCAATGCTGCTGCTGGACAATACGAAGTGTTTTATCAGGATGGTATTCCACAACCAGAAATGATCACCTTCATGGGCATGTCACTGCCCGTGTCACCCAAGCCATGGGTTATCAAGATGAAAGAAGCGCTGGCGCACAAAGAAGCAATCGATCAAACAGATATTGCGGAGATGAAGCAGTTAGTTGAGAGTAATTGATAATAATACGGCTATGACCATCTGGGACAACATTTACAAAAATTATCAGCAAGGCGGCCAAGCCTGGGCGACGCTATCAGAAGACATTCACCCGTTGTTCATGCAATTTTTGAGTCAATCTGATTTTGAGCGCCAGCATGTTTTGGATATTGGCTGTGGTACCGGCAAGTACCTGAAATTTTTACAGGCTCACGGATTTACAACAGACGGCATTGATTCTAGTCCTACCGCTGTGGCCATGACTACGGAGGCGCTGGCAGATGATGCGGTTATCTTGCATGCCAACATGTTTGACTTTGCCATTCCGCGGGATACTTACGATCTGATTATGTCTGTGTCTACTATTCATCACGGTACAAAAGAACAGGTGCAAAATGTGATCAATACTATTCATGAGGCAATCGTTGACCAGGGAAAGATATTTATTACGGTGCCTAATTTTGACAGTAGTAAAAAATGGCAGACATTTAAAGATCACCAGGAGATAGCTGAAGGCACATTTGCGCCACTATCAGGTCCGGAAAAAGGCTTGCCACATAGTTTTTATACCGCCGCAGAGGTGCAGCAATTGTTTGCACAATTTACTGATGTCAGATCGGAGTTGGACGAAATAGGTCGGTGGGTGGTTCGAGCGGTTAAATAATATGTGACATAGAGGGGGGTGAATTTATTAAAGGGAGATAACGCTAGGTGGGTACTATGAATCTCAACACCTACGAACTATGAAGGACTATCTAGTTACACCAATTCAGAGCGTTGGTATCGAGGTAGAAGAGTTGTATAGGCGTACACATAATATTTGGATTGGCCTCAGTTTTGCTAACAAAACATTTACCATAGATGTTCTGTGGGCGTTGGTGTTATTTGCATTAGCACATACTAAGGAGCACGTGCTAGTCTGTGTGCCCGGGAGATTACAGGCGACCAATTATTATTATTTTGAAGACATGAGCCGGGCTAATGCATTGCAAAAAGCATTTACCGAAGAAGATATCGTGCGTCGCGAGTTGCAACAACGCATTGCGAGATTAACGCCTACCCAGCAGCAAGCAATTACTGTCGCTAGCTATGATGACTGTTTGACTTCGCAGACAATCAAACGTCGGGAGGTGTTGTATCGGCAATTTTCCGAACAGGGAGCTTTTTACAATGAAGTTACTGCTATCACTGCAGAAATAGTAACTACTCGTGGTCGGGAAGTGCACAAAAAAAGAACCGAATCGGTAGCCTTATATCTGTTGCAAGAATTACCATTATTTTTTGGCATACAAGTTCACGGTGATTCTACGCAGTACTCCGTGAATGTGTATCCTGGGATGGGTAGCATTGATAGGTTAGTGCAAGCTATATTAAGCAGCAAAAAATATCCAGAAATTACCAAGGCGCTGGCTGTCACTGAGTCGGTTGGTATTGTTGATGTAGACCTTTCAATAAAAAAATAACCCCCCGGCCGGACGCCTGTTTGAGCCGCTACATAACAACACATTATCTTTTGAATTTAATTAGTATTAACACCTAGTATGAAAACTATCTTAGTAGACGCAGTCAACACGTTTGTCTTAAAAGACGAAGGCGTATTTGATGACATGTACACCATGCTGGAGCAGTACCCAAATAGAAAAATTATTCTCACAAACGCCGATGATGAACAGATGGAGGCGTTTGGATTAGGCAGTATGCCGTACGAGGTTTTTACGCTCAAGCATGACCCAGAGAAAACCGACCCGCAGTATTTTCACACGATGCTAAATCATTTTGGGTTAGCAGCTGACGGCGTTGTTTATTTTGAGCATAATGCTGATGCGGTCAAGAGCGCCCAGTCAGTTGGCATACGGGCCTTCCATTACGATAAAGACGCTAAAGACCTCGCAGCTTTGCAGGTATTTCTGGACGAGAACGTGTAAGCGGTTTGCACTAAAAAAATAACCCCCCGGCCGGACGCAGTGTCCGAACGGGGGAGTGTGAGAGAGAGGGGCTGTTAGAACGTGTGGTGGGCGACAACGCCCTTGTTGATCATGTCCTGTGTATGAGGGGCTCGGTACTCAAGTTGCACCTTTCCCGCCTCGAAAGACACAAGGACGTAGAGGTCATCATTTGTTCCCAGGCGCCCAAGTTGCTTGAGCAGGGCGTCGCAACGGAAAAATCTGTTTTTTGCCGCAGGTCCATCCATGATTAGACAGGAAAAGTCAGACGGCTGCACATCGCGTGGATCCACGTAAGCTAACACCCAGCCCTCAATTTTTTCTTCACCAACCAACTCGCTCACAATTTCCGGCGTAAGTTCTTCCAGTTGGTCGACATTAACACAAAGAGCCATTATATACCTCCTTTTACCAGTCGCGGATTTGCGACATTTCATCCTACCATGTAGCATCATAATCGTCAACATGCCCGAACTACCAGAAGTCCATACCGTCGTTCAATAAAAAATAACCCCCGGCCGGACGCAGTGTCCGAACGGGGGATGTGATGTTCTAGAAGTCCTCTTCGTCATCCCAATCCATGGGATCCAGCCAATCATGGGCAGCCATATCCTGCCGAGCATGATCATTGGCGGGGATGACTCCCCATTCCTCGGGCATCTCGTCGCCGACCTTTAGCCCCTGACAGTCGGGCTTTTTGACGAAAATGTACCGATTGCCGGACTCGTGGCGGACCAGGCCGCCGCCCTGAGTGGCCCAGACAGGGTAATCATAAACGTCTGGCATAACTTTCTTCCTCCGTTTAAGGTTTAAGGTGCGATGAATTGCTTTACCCTATACAATATAGGGATTTAGGATGTATAATCCTGATTTTATAGCATAGCATAATATAAAAGATGTGTCAATATTAGTTGTTGTATATGCCCGAACTACCAGAAGTCCATACCGTCGTCCAGCAGCTGCACCGTTTACTGACAGGTAAAACTATTGCTGCGGTGACGGTCAAGAAACCCAATATGGTCACCGGCGCGGTGGCCGGTTTTGTCCGTCAGCTGACAGGGCAGAAAATCACCGCCGTCCAGCGCCGGGCCAAGGTGATTATTATTCGTCTGCAGGGCGACAGCGTAGTACTAGCTCATCTGAAGATGACTGGGCAGTTAATTGTGACCAAACCCGGCGGTACTATTGCCAGCGTGGGCGGACATCCCATTCCTGGCGGACTAGAACAGTTACCTAACAAGTACAGTCATATCACCATCACCTGCACCGATGGCACGACGCTGTTTTTTAATGACCAGCGGCAGTTTGGTTGGATGAAGGTAGTGCCGGTGTCCGACCTAGCGCTGTTGGACGAGCAGCACGGTATTGAGCCACTGACCAAGCAGTTTGATTTTGCTCACTTTAACACTTTGCTAGAGCGGTACCCCAAGCGGCCGATTAAGCAGTTACTACTTGATCAGAAGCTGATCGCCGGCATTGGTAATATTTACGCTGATGAATCATGTTTTGCGGCCAAGGTACTGCCCAGCCGGCCGGCGGGGGATATCAAAACACCACAGCGCAAAGCACTGTGGCGAGCTATTCCCAGGATCTTACAATTATCTATCAAGCACGGTGGCACCACTACTGACCAGTTCCGTCAGGCCACAGGGCAGAAAGGTGGCTTCATGCCGTTTCTCAAAGTCTATGGCCGGGCCGGTCAGCCCTGCCCGCGCTGCAAAGCGCCTATTCGCAAAGTCCAGCAAGCGGGACGGGGGACACACTTTTGCCCACAGTGCCAAGGGTAACTATGGATAATGTACTAGCACAACAACTCATCGCTATGGCAGAGCAGGACCAGCAAGCTCGTCAGGCTCGTGACGATCAGCAGATGGATGTAGTTGATGCTGCTAACTTACGTCAGCTGCGGCAGATGGTTGAGCGTAGCGGCTGGCCAACGATTTCACAAGTAGGAGCTGAAGCGGCACGAGCTGCTTGGTTACTAGCCCAGCACGCTGACATCGCGCCGGATTTTCAACAGCAGTGCCTAGCATTGATGCAGCAGTACCAACCAGCAGAGGTTGACCCGGAGTGGGTGGCTTATTTAGAAGATCGTGTCTTGGTCAATACAAAAAAACCACAGCGTTACGGCACGCAGTGGCATGTCACATCAGGTGGTACTTTTGAGCCACATCCTATCGCGAATGAAGAAACTATTGATCAGTTACGTCAGGCAGCCGGTATGGAACGGTTTGCTGAGTATAGCGCCATGATGCGGCGGATGTATACAGCGCAGAACAATTCGTAATTGGTAATTAGTAATTCGTAATTATTAATTACCTCCCAACACCATAAATCCCACCACCGCTACCAGTGCCCCAATAATACTACCCACCAGCGCTTCCGGACCGGTATGACCAATGGTTTCATCAAGGTGCTTGAATTCCGCTTGTTGGTTAGCTGGCAGAGTGGCCACCAGTTTGTTGATAGACTCGGCGTGCGTGTTCATGGTTTGACGGTAGCCGGTTGCATCACGAATCACCAGCACAGCAATACCAACTGCCACGATAAAAGCTGGACTACTCAGACCAGCCTGCAAGCCAACCAGTGTAGCTACAGACACCACCAAGGCACTGTGCGAAGACGGCATGCCGCCATACTCACGAAAAACATGCCAGGTAAAGCGGCCCTGAAAGGCAGCAATAATCATTTTAATACCTTGGACCACCACGGCGGCCAGCAGGGGAACGAGAAAGAGGTAGTGTGACATAGGGAATTAGTGTAGAATAAGGACTATATGGAAATACTGATCAGTAGCATTTTTGGCCTAGTGCAGGGGATTACCGAATTTTTCCCCATCTCCAGCTCTGGCCACTTAGTTATTTTGCACCGGTTGTTTGATTTGTCTATCACGGATGAAGTAGCTTTTGATGTGGCACTGCACTTCGGCACTTTCGTGGCGCTGTGTGCGGCTTTCTGGGACGACATCGTAGCTATCCTGCGGCACTGGGTCGGCAGACTGTTTACCGCGGAGCGTTTTACGCAGCCTCAATCCCGACTGGGTTGGCAGATTATCTTGGCCACAGTACCGGTGGTGATTGTTGGAGCGTTTGGTAGTGAGGCTATTGCTCAGCGGTTTCGGTCAGTCGAATCAGTCAGTGTAATGTTAATCGCTTTTGCGATTTTTTTCATCCTCTATGAACGACTATCCAAGCAGCACAAGCAGATGACGGAGCTGTCCACCTGGTCAGCCATCAAAATTGGCTTGGCGCAGGTGCTGGCACTGGTACCGGGTGTGTCCCGCAGCGGTGTGACTATTATAGCAGGTTTGGGAGAAGGCCTGAAACGCCACGAAGCGGCACGGTTTTCCTTCCTGCTTTCCTTGCCGGCCGTGGCAGCCGCCACCCTCAAAAAGACGGCTGATGTAGCGGCTACTGGTCTGGTGACCAGTGAGATTCCGGTCTATATTGTTGGTTTTGTCAGTGCTGCCGTGGTTGGATACTTAGCAGTTACCTTTTTGATTCGTTTCTTGGAGCGCCATACTTTGCACGTCTTTGCCTACTACCGCTTTGCCCTGGCCGCGGTACTGATTGCCGCTCAATACCTGCTGTGGCTATGAAGGCCCTGATCTTGGCTGGTGGTAGCGGCACACGCTTGTGGCCGTTATCACGTCAACACAAGCCCAAGCAAGTCCAGCCGTTTCTGGATGACCAGACGTTATTACAAAAAACCTACCAGCGGACGCTGGAGTACTTTGCCGCCGGAGATATTTACATCGCTACAGGTGTTGACCAGTTGGCAGACGTCACGGCACAACTGCCCAAACGAGCCAAACAGCAGTTGATCGTTGAACCCACCAAGCGCGATACGGCTGCGGCAGTCGGCTTAGCAGCGGCTCATTTTGCCCAGCACGATGATGATACTTTTATCACCATTAGCTCTGATCATCACATCACCAAGTCAGCCGCCTATGGCACAGCGCTACGACGGGTTGAAAAAACATTGAACAGTCAGCCAGAGCAGGTGGTGTTGATGGGTGTGACGCCAATCTATCCGGAAACCGGCTATGGCTATATCCAGATTGGCACGTCCATCAACAGTT
>CAZJZH010000037.1:11891-12458 GCA_964550465.1 uncultured Gammaproteobacteria bacterium | reverse complement strand
GTCTAGACCCAAAAAAGAGCACCTTGTTTATCCAGTCGCTGGTGCCGGGGCACACGGAGCTAGGTTGGATGTTTAACACGGTCACGCCGGTCAGTGAACTGGAGCGGATGACACAGTTTAAAGATAAGTCAGCCCGACAGCAGAGTAATATCACCATGGGTCTGTTTGACTACCCGGTGTTACAGGCGGCAGATATTTTGATTTATAAAGCCGACCAGGTGCCAGTCGGTCAGGACCAGGTCCAGCATGTCGAGTTAACCCGCAAGATTGCTCGCTGGTTTAATAATCGCTATAACACAGAGGTCTTCCCAGAAGCCAAGCCGTTGCTAACCACCGTGCCAAAAGTGATGAGTCTGCTGGAGCCGACTAAAAAGATGAGCAAGAGTCTAGGCAAGGGGCATTATATTGGCATCAATGACGAGCCAGATGTTATCTTGAGTAAAATGAAGAAGGCGGTCTCAGACAGTGGGGATGGCCAATCTGATGGCGGTAAAAATTTACTGCTCTTAATGGAGCACTTCTCACACCCAGAAACGGTCGAGTATTTCTTCAAACAAAAGGCTGATA
>CAZJZH010000037.1:0-11861 GCA_964550465.1 uncultured Gammaproteobacteria bacterium | reverse complement strand
GAGTTGAAAGCTCAGCTAGCAGGGGATATGGCTAACTATTTTGAAGACTTCCGCGCTACGCGAGCCAAGTTGATCAAAGATCAAAAGTATTTAGACAAAATTATTGAGCAAGGTGCGCGATCGGCCGCCAAGGTGACGGTCAAGACCATGACAGAGGTGCGGCAGGTGACAGGACTACTATAGTCAATATGCAAAAAGGAAAACCGCGAGGCGTTGCCTCGCGGTTTTTTGTTGTTACTGTGAGCTGCTGCTATTGGAAAGCAGCGGCTTCTTTGATTATGTTGTCGGTGATGACCCCGTCTTTATCCCGAGTCAGTTCCTGTAGCCATTGTAGTTGCTGTAGATGATCATCGCAGCAGCCGATTTTTACCTGAACACGATCGGGCTCATATTCACGGTAGTCGAGGTCAGCACCGAACTTGAACATGGCAACAATTCGCTCACCAGCCGTTTTGCATTGGACGAAGGCTGCAATGTTGTGGCGCAATCCCTCTTCACCGCCGCAAATAAAACAGCCAGGTGTCGAATCGCGACCGATACCGCGAGAGTGGAAGAACTCGCCACCATCGGTGGGTTTTTTGTCCTCTGCGCCGCGGGCGGGAGTGCCTTTGCGGGGGTGTTCCTGGAGTGCAGGGTATGCCGAATCCACACCGATTACTGACTGCTTTACTCCGTCAGGCAGGGAAATGTACTTCTTTTCGCATTCTCCGCAGACCCACAAGGTACTGCGGCTGTTGGAAATGAGGGGGTGGCCTGAGCGGTATCCGCAGTAGGGACACCCGTAGTCTTTCAGCTCGGTCTGGTGGACGGCGATCACGGGTTGGTCACGCATTAGGGATCCTCCTTGTTAACAGACGGTTTTGCTTGTCAAAAAAGCCATTTTACACTGTAAATCAGAAAGATTTAACAGATTTTAAATTGTAGCAAATTTTAATGATATTGTCAATAACTTATCTTTTTTAGGGGGTTATAGGGGGGGTATAGCAGATATATTGACAAATATTTGCTAATATGCTACATTATCAATATTCACACGTACCATGGGACGGAGAAGGCAATAAAGCGCTTCACGGAACCCAGGGCGAAGATGAAAGGATCCTTACATGTCGTATCATATTCTGTTGACCGAAGAGGGAGTGGAGGCCTTGAATGAGGAGGGTAAGGTCAAGATCGAATGGGACCTCAAGACTGGAAAAGACCCGTACATTGCGCATTACGGCCCCCTTGACCAGAGTTTCACAGGGGCGGGTGTTCCGTCCAAGTATGTGCGTTGCGTCACGTGGAAGGGGCGCGTCACTAACCACTTTCGTACCGATGGCATTTACCGCCACGGCAAGGCGGTGATGCAGCTGGAAACGATCAAGCAACTACACAAGCCATATGGCGGGCAGGAGAACTGGGAGCCGATATGGCAGATTTCTCAAGAGTTCAGCATCCAGGCCCCGTCCTGCGAGGCGGCCATGGAGATCTACAGTCTGGTGCGCCAGGGCGCCATCATGCCGGCGGAAAACTGGGAACAGCCTCAGCGTCCGACGATGGTGAAGATCCGCCGGGCTCTGCGTCAGCTGGCTCAGACCCTGCGCCTGCTGCCGGCCGCCTAGACAGCAACTTTCAAACAATACAAGAAGCCGCGAGGAAACCCCTCGCGGCTTTCGCTTTTCTAGAAACGCTCTCTATAATTTGGTAATTAAAAACATCCCGCAAGCGGGATGTTTTTAGTACACGAACAAGGTAGGATCATAAGCCGAATTCTGTCCCCTTCACTATGCAAGCATAGTGAAGGGTGGTGATCATCTATCTAGGGCGCTTGTTGCCAAGCGTCTCAAGCGAGCGTTCGCTCTTGCACCAGGAAGGGTTTACCATCACACTCCGGTCACCCGGAGGGAAGCGTGGTAGCAGGTTAATTGAAGAATCATATGATTTCCTCAACTAGTACACCCACACTCTTTTCACCTTTCTCCCGCTAAGCGAGATAGTATTGTCTCTGTGACACTTTCCCTAGGGTTACCCCTGGTCGCCGTTAGCGACTTCCCATTTCCAGACAAGCTGGACACGTGTTCGGACTTTCCTCCCACCTTCGCTCTTCGCTACGCTCAAGCTGCGGTGGACAGGCCCCGGGTGGTAATACCTATGGGGCTTGTCATGCCGAAGTTCTGAACGGTAGTGAGGAACGAAGGCAGGCGATCACCTCACCTCCTTGGATCGTGTGCATTCCAATATACTATAGATATTCATAAAAGTCAACCACCTGATTGATTTTGCCCGCAATTCAGCCTATACTAGGCAGAGTATCCCCACTATGAAAAAATCTGAACTGTTTTTCAATTTTCTCCTCTTGCCGGTCGATTACCTGATGGTGGTAACTGCTGGCATCTTGGCGTACTCACTGCGTTTTGAATCATTCCTGACCGCCGTCCGGCCGGTTATCTATGCCTTACCCTTTGAGCAGTACCTGCGCATCGTGGTGGTGATGGCCTTTGGCTGGGTGATTATATTTGCGCTGGCAGGATTATACGCCACCCGTGGTTCACGCCGCTTTCGCCATGAAGCGGCGCGCATTCTCTTAGCCTGTTCTACCGCTACCCTAGCAGTGATTGTGTGGGTCTTCTTTTTCCGGGAAGAATTGTTTTCTTCGCGGTTTATTATTTTAGCGGTGTGGATCATCAGCATCGTCACGGTGTTGTTTGGTCGGGGAGTAGTGCGATTGATTCAGCGCTTAGCTTATCGTGTCGGCTATGGCGTGCGTCAGGTGGCGGTTTTTGGACGCGGTCATATTGCCAAGGAATTAATCACCGCCATTGAACAGCACCGGGGCTTAGGGTTTCGCCTGGTCAAGCAGTACGATAATTTTTCTGACGCTACTGCTAAAGAACTGGCGGCACTGCGAGACAAGCGACAGCTGGATGAGATTTTACAGCTGGACCCAGATATGGACCGGGAAGCCGAGCTGGACTTAGTTGCCTGGGCCCGCGCTCATCACGTGGTCTATCGCTACACGCCAGACCTCTTCCAAGCCAAAGCCACTAATATCGACATTGCTACCTTAGCTGGTGTGCCGGTGATCGAGATTCGCCGTACTCGGCTGGAGGGTTGGGGTCGTATCATTAAACGTATCTTTGACTTCCTGGCCGCAGTTATCTTGATTGTTATCTTCTCACCAATCATGCTGCTGATCGCTATCGCTATTGCACTTGATTCACCGGGCGGGATTATTTACAAAAACCAACGGCTGTCCAAGGATGGCGTTTTCACTACCTATAAGTTTCGCTCGATGAAGCGTGAGTACTGCACTGGCCCAGGCTATGGCGGGAAAAAGGCCGAGGAGCTAGAAAAAGAATTGATCGAAAAAAAGTCACAGCGCCAGGGGCCGGTCTATAAAGTGCTTGATGACCCGCGCCGTACCCGGGTGGGCCGCTTCTTAGAGCGGACCAGTCTGGATGAGCTGCCACAGTTTTTCAATGTCTTGCTGGGTACTATGAGTTTGGTTGGTCCTCGTCCGCACCAACCGCGCGAGGTGGAAAAATACCAACGTCACCACCGCGATGTCTTGGCTATCAAACCAGGAGTGACGGGACTGGCCCAGATTTCTGGTCGATCAGATTTAGACTTTGATGAAGAAGTGAAGCTCGATGTCTACTACATCGAACACTGGAGCCTGCTGCTAGATATTTGGATTATCTTGCGCACACCCTGGGCCATCATTAGCCGTACATCAAACGTCTAGGCTATGAAGGTTGCTTTGGTCCACGACCATCTAGTCCAGTATGGTGGCGCTGAACGAGTGCTGAAGATTCTCCATGAGGAGTTTCCTGAAGCACCGATTTTTACTCTGCTGTACGACAAGCAGACCATGGGTAATGACTTTGCCAAGAAAGATATTCGCCCGTCGTTTTTACAGCGGCTGCCTGGCGCGCTCAAGCACTACCAGTGGTACCTGCCGCTGATGCCGACTGCCACCGAGCAGTATGATTTGTCAGAGTTTGATTTGGTTATCTCTTCCACTTCAGCCATGGCTAAGGGGATTATTACCAATCCGCAGACGCTGCATATCTGCTACTGTCACACGCCGACGCGCTATCTGTGGACTGACTCACACGCCTACATTCGTGAACTGAAAAAGGGGCGACTAGTCAAACGGATTATCCCACCGTATCTGACCTACCTACGCCAGTGGGACCGTTTGGCAGCCGATCGGGTTGATCATTTTATCGCTAACTCGCACAACGTAGCGGACCGCATTCACAAATTTTACCGGCGTGACAGCGAAGTTATTTATCCGCCGGTGGAAACCAGCACCTTCAGTGTCGGTAACCAGGTTAATCATTACTACCTAGCCGGTGGTCGGTTGGTGTCGTACAAGCGGTTTGATATTGTGGTTGAAGCCTTTAACCGCCTGGGTATTCCGTTGAAAATTTTTGGTGCCGGGCCAGAGGAAAAGCGGCTGCGAAAAATGGCCAAGCCGCACGTAGAGTTTGTCGGTAAAGTATCTGACCAGCGCAAAGCCGAGTTATACGCCCACGCCCTAGGCTATATCAATCCCCAAGAAGAAGACTTTGGTATTACAGCAGTAGAAGCCATGGCAGCTGGTCGACCGGTGATTGCTTACCCGGTTGGTGGAGCTCTGGAAACAGTTATCCCCGGACAGACTGGTGAGTTTTTTGAGGAACAAACCTGGGAAAGTTTGGGTGACGCGGTTATTCGCTTCAAACCAGAGAGCTATGACCCACAAGCTATTCGTCAGCACGCCGAAACATTTAGCACTGAAGCCTTCCGCGCTCACATTCGTGATTTTGTTGAAAAGAAGTATCAGGAATTTAGGAAAACTAAAAAACTAGTTTAGTAGTTAGATTACGCCGTATCAGTTTTCAGACCGCACCTAGGTACATAGGTGCGGCATTGTTTTTATGTTCAAAATTTGGTTTAATAGAGGTGCTTATGAACACTTCTGCAAACGACACAACAGATCAGCAATTGGCTGAGCTAAAGGGGCAGCGCTTAGCTGCTCTATTGGCATTGTCATCACTGCCAGACGAGCAGAAAGAGGCCTGGGCAGCTCTAGTGCCACAGATGACCCCTGAGCAGGTGGATCAGTTTATTAGTTTGTTGCTCAGTGAGCGGGTGGCTATGATTACCGAGCAGACTCTGGCAGAGTTTACGCAAGCGGTAGAAGATACTAATGAACAGTATGACCAGCAGGCATTGGCAGCGACGAAAGACTCGTTGAGTCAACTGGAGGATCTTGGCGCAGACATTGAGGCCCTAGAAAAACAAGCTTAGCTATGAGCCAACCTGATGAACAAAAACTCATGGACGAGATTGACGCTATCTACCAGCGGTTTGAGCAGCAACTGGGTGAGCTACGACAAGAGCGCAGTCGGCAGATTGAATCAATCTTACGACGGATTGATAGCGCTAAGGCAGCGACAGTACGGCAATCACTTGAACAAGAGTAATATCTATGGCGACTAATCCTGAAGCACTACAACATAGTGGCGAGACACGGCCAACTCCTGATCAGTTAAAGGGCATGGAGGAGTTGTTGGCGCTGTATAACCAGGCTGGTCGTAAGCGAGTACCTGCGAAGCAGTTGAATCGAGCAAAAAAAGCTTTGATCGATGCGGGTATAGCTGATGAGCAGCAATTGAAGCGTCTATCTGGTAAGGCAGTCTTTACCAAAATCCAACAAGCACTAGCCGAGGTGCGACCACGGCAGGAATATCAAGCTGTTACACCAGAGACAGAGAGTCCACTGCCACCAGTTGAACAAGCTCGTTTTAGACAGGGTCAGGTCATAGAGGCGACGGATCGTTTTGTTAAAGAAACTAAGCAACAAAAGCCTGACACTGCCACGAAGGAAGAGATACAATGGCTGAACCAACTTGACGATGACGCAGTGGTGGCTGGTCAGATGACCGTTGATGATATCGATAGTCTGTTAACGGCTGCTGGTCTGGATGTGCCGGACAACGGCAAGCACCTCAGACAACTAAATGAAGATATGACCGCAGCATTTCGTGATAATAAGCGAAGCGCGTCTGAGCAGCAAGTAGCTGATCGCTATCTAGAGAGTCTTGATGATTTTACAGCAGCAGCTGACGAGGATGATGACCTGAGCGTGGATTGGGGAGACGCTGGTGCTCCGCCAGCTGATATTCCTACAGAAACCACAGTAGAATCACCTGCTTCACCTGTCACGGCTGGAGCAGAAGATTATGATGACATGCTAGAGCGGGTAGGTGCAGCGGCAGAAGGTATTGCTGAGCAGCAACTTGATCAGGCGCGAGCAGCGGTTACCGCAGCATCGGTGGGTAGCGTTGAAGCTAAGCCAGACACAGTTGTATCACCAGAAGGACAGCGACACGCCCGACAGGTAGCTGACCAAGCAGTACGAGCAGCCAAGGCAGGTAAGCGCGGCAAAGCTGTGGCTAAACAGGTCAAGACTGCTGCTGGTGCCACTGCCTACTGGCAGGCGGAGTATGAACAGGCCTTGCAAGACAGTGGGCATGAGGATGACGTATCATTTGATGTATTTCCTGACGCTGATACTGCTGCATCCGAGGCATTAGTAGCGAGAGGAGGCAGTGGCATGCCAGCCAGCGCAGAGACAGCAGTGGCAGGTGCAGGCATTGGTCAAGTATCAGCAGAACGATTGCGTGATCACGCTGAGGCAGTTGAAACTGCTCGGCAGCTCTTGCAGTATTTTCAAGATCTATATCAGCAGGCTCACTCACGCATGACTGAGTCAGAGTCATCGCAGGCACAGGCTGTTTTCCAAGAATTCCAACAAGCAATATTTAAAAAAAGTCTTAGCGGTGAACTTGAAGCGCTATCAGCGAAAGATATTGATTTGCGTGCGCTCTATGACAAGGGTGTGGCGTTGCGGCAACAGATGGAGTATATGGCTAGCGTGTTGCGAGACGCGAGTGGAGATGATCACCGTATAACTAAAACAGATAAACTAGTAGGCGCGGCTTCATCATCAGCAGCTACTTTCGAGCCGACAGACATGAGTCAGGCTGACTTTGAGCATTTGGTCAATGATGCGATTGATAATTTTGCCAGTTCGTCGCAACCAGATGCAGCTGGTCCAGCAACAGCAGAAGTGGCAGCAGTGTCTGCTGAACAACGGACAGCCTTGCAGGCAGACGTTGATCAAGTGCGGCAGCAGTTGGTTGATTTACAGATTGACGCTACTGACAGACTAACAGTCAAACAACTACAGTCGCTAGCGGAAGCCTCCCGACAGATAGGTCGGACGGCTTTAGAATTGGATGATGCGGGTGAGACGGTGACTAGCCAAGACTATGACCACTGGCGACAGGTGGTTGATATGGCTCAGTGGGTGGTTAGTCAGTTAGAGCAATCCGACGTGACGACTGACAAGCAGTCTCCGGCAGCCACAGAAGAGGAGTTAATGACTGATTACGCTGGTGATATTGGCGCGGACGCCGCGGCTATACTGCGCCAAGAGCGTGGAGTAGTAACAGAACAGGCATCGCCAGCTACGGCCGAGCAAACGACACCGGATAGCAGTGACGCAGCTACTGAATCGTCAATCAACAGCCAAGACATTGATTACTCTGAAGCCTATCAAGACCTCCATACCGGCATTCCTCGTCCGGGAGACTTCGGTGGTATAGCTGGCGGAGCTTTTGGCTATGATGATTCCTTTGAAGGTGCTACTACAGCTTCCGTAGAACAACCGGTAAACTCAGAAGCGGCTGAATCAGTAGATCAGTTACTGACAGTGCAGCATCTTGTGGCTCAGGCTCTTCTCGATAAAACGCTCAATCTGAGTGATGAAGATCAAGAGTACCTTGAACAGGTATGGGCGGATTTGAAGGCAGGGAAATATGATGATATTGAAAGTGAAGATGACTTGCGGGCCGTCATGGCAAAAGTCAAAGAGATTTTGCCTGCGGGCTATGCTGTGCGTGAATTAGCCGCGGAAACAGACACACAGGCAAGACAGGAAAAACAATTGGAAAAAACACCACAGTCTCTCAAGGGATGGGCTAAGAAGATTGCCGGCGGGTCATTGAATGTAGCTGCCAGCATCTTTGGCGTGAAGGCCTTGAGTGATGTTGCCGGCCTAGCAGTTGGCCGTATTTCAGAAATGCGGATAGAAGCTGATGAGCAAGGCGCCAAAGCCGGTCGCGGTAAGGGGTGGGGCACTCTCTACGAACTGCGCCGCCAGACTGCGGTGGCAAAAAATTTGGAAAAACATCAGGAAAAACTAGGTCAGCAGCTGGAGTACTGGCGGCAGCGTATTGATGGGCTGAATGTGCCACCAGCGCAGCAGCAGGCGTTGATGGACCGGTTAGAGCAGATCACCGCCCAGCCACAAGCAGTTGAAGGTCAGCGCCAGCAGTCACTGCTCCAAGTAGCAGACACCCACTTGCGTCGTGGTAATCTACGAGCTCAAGCCATTGGTGATGCTATGGACACGGCCCTAGTAGCTACTGGCGCCATCCCTCTTCGCATTCTGTCTCGGGTTGGTTTTCGGGCCGTCGGTCGTGGCGTTGAAGCAAGGCAATCACAAAAACGTGGAGAGGAGAATGCGCCGTCAGTACTGGGTCGAGCGATGGTTGGTGGCTTTAGTGATGCCTGGAAAAATTTGAAAGATATTGGCGATAAAGATCGTTCCACGGGTCACCGCGCCATGGCTGCCGGCAAGGCGCTGTCAACAGTGGCGGTGGCAGCTGGTGTGACTGGCGCGAGTATAGGCGCGCTGTCCGCCGAAGGGGTTAATAGCCAAGACATTGAAGATATGTTGGCGGATGTGAAGAGCTGGGAGCTGCTATCAGCTGGAAAGATAGCCGCTGGCAATGTAGTTGAGAATGTCCAGCGCATCATTGAATTTTATGCTCATCCAATCCAAAGTGGCGAAGCAGCTTGGCAGAAGCTTCGCGCTCAAGTATTTGATAACAATGAATTGATGGTTAAGGGAATGTTCACGCAGCAAGGTTTGAATAGTCAAGAGGCTGAACGTATTATCAACGAAATGAAACAAGCTGATGGCGTGGTCAGTGACGAAGATATCGCCAAGCTCGGTCAGCTGATGGCGACTAACGAGGGTAAGATTGACGTTGATCAGTTAGCGACTGACTTTGACACGCCAGAGGAGCAGTTTGCTAAGGCGGTGGCTGCTAAAGTAGAGCAACTCAGTCAGCAAGCGGGCAGCAGTGTCCAATCACAAACATTGGAATCACTGGTTACCACCTACCCAGATGCCCCAGCGGCAGAAATTATCACTCGGGGTCAGCTGCTAGACCAGGGGGTGTCCGCTGACAGCATCGAGCTACTTGGTCAGCAGGCTGGTGCGGTTGAACAGATTGATGTTGAATCAGTTATCGCTACTCAGCGAGCGGTTAATCAGCTAGTACCATCGGACATGCAAGAGAAGGTCTGGCTAGCTACGGTGGAAAATAGTCATTTCCAAGGTACAGCCGGCCAGGCCCGTTTGACAGAATTAGCTGACAAGCAGGCAGCACTCAGCACTGTCCAAATGGAAGGCAAGGGACTGTTTGATTACCTGGTCCAACAAAAACAGGGCGACCTCCAGGCAGTCGAGCGGACGGTGGACAATATGGAAACAGCGCTGGGCGGCACGGTTAATACCGAATCTGTCCAAGGTGAGCTCAATCGAATGATTGCTAAAGCAGATGGTCATGCCGATCTCAACGCCGTACTGAGCGCGGAAAAAGTGGTGGCGGTCAATAGTGGTGACACCATGGCTCAGCTACTGCACCAGCAGTTTGATGTACAAAATGGCGCGGCCAGTGATGAACTGAAGCTACGGTTTGTTAATAATTATCTAGGCAAAGGTACGGTTAATGGCGCTGAAGATTTGACCCAAAGTGTTATCAATCAGGCTATCGCTAAAGCTGGCGCTATTGAAGAGAATCTGACGCATGCTGGTAACAAGCTTCTGCTGACCAGTAGCGGTGATGTGGAGATGATCAAGGGTGAAGCAGCGCTAGATGCTCGACGAGTGTCAGAAACCGCTTTGCGCCAGGCTTACCTGGAAGAAGTAGTGGGAGTCAAAAATGCCAGCAACATCGAGATAACCGGTGAGCGTAGTTTTACTTTTGTCGGTGCAGATGGGAACACCTACACGGTTGATGGGGCTGGCAGTACTAGCCCAGACATTACAGCCGCGGTTGATGGCAAAACAGTGTCGGCGAAGATTGACCCAGATGGTGCGGTGCGTGCCGTGGCACCAGAGACGCCAGCCGCTGAGCCAGTGGGAGAACCAGTTGCTAAGCCAGAAGGTGGCGATTTTGACTATGAGCTGAGAGGTACACCAACTGGCATTGAAGCGCTTGATACATCAGGCTTTAGCTTGGGTACTACGCGAGAATTTTCTTCCGCGGTGACCATCGATGATGGAGAGCTTATGCAAAATGTTTTTCTCGGTGGGCCACGTGCTGGCATTGAAATTGATAAAATTAAAACCAGTGGTGGTGCGGTAGAGTTTCGTGTTAACCAAGAGTTAGCTGGTAAGGACAAGCGCATCAATGTGGTCATTGATGGTCCGGCCATGACCATCAAGGCGCCCGGTGGTGATACAGTAGTGCTGCGTACTACAGACGCGCAACTAGAGCAGCTGGCTCGACCAGCAGTCTTTGCGGTGACAGAGGGCGCTACCACTGCTGAGCAGCGAGTAAAGGACGTGTTGGCTGGTCTGTCGGATGACGCGCCAGCCAAAGCCGAGCTAGCTGCCTTCCAAGAAAACATTTTTGGCACCACTGAGTTAGCTGAAGCCACGCCGCAACGACAGGTGGACTTACTGGCGCAAAAAAATGTCGGCGCAGAGTATATGCATGATCGCAGAGCTGATGGTGGTGGGAAGGTCTTTAAGAACATTCGTGATAAAGACGGGGTGTTGAAGTTTAAGGTTAATACAGAAGCTGGTTGGGGTGATGTCAAGTACGACATCCACCCGACAGGAGTGATTATCCGTGACGGCCAGCCGGTTTCCGACACGCGATTTAAAGCAGTCTTCGCGGCTGATGTCAGAAAAGCAGCTGGAAAATAGCTACAAAAGCCCCGAAATATCGGGGCTTTTTTGATACTGGCTAGGCTGATACAATGAGGGGGTATGAAGATTTGTATTGATGCTCGCAGTTTGCTGGATCAGCAGCTGAGCGGAGTGGGGGTGTACACCAGCCAGATGATTGCCGCTTTGGTAGCCCAGCGCGGCCAGCACCAGCTGGCGCTGTTTGCTAATGCTTGGCGCCAAGCGCCATCCCGACTGGAGCAGTACCGTCAGCCGGGAGTGGATGTGGTCTATACCCGCTATCCCAATAAATTACTCAACAGCAGTTTCCGCTGGCTGGGTCGCCCGGCTATTGACCAGCTGGCTGGCGGCGGCGATGTTTTGTTTGCGCCTAACCCACATTTTTTAGCTGTCTCGTCTGGCACGCAGTTTGTCTTAGCAGTCCATGATATTTCTTTTGCGCTCCAGCCGGACCTACTGGACAATTGGCGGCGGCACTGGCACGGTTGGGTTAAGCTGGAGCGATTACTACACCGAGCTGACCACATCATCACTATTTCTGAAAATACCAAGCGAGATATTGCTGGGCACTATGGCATAGCGCCAGAAAAGATTACTACTATCTATCCGGGCTTACCATCAGTTGTTACCACCACCATAGAGCCATTACCACCGCAGCTCCAGCAGCCATTTATTCTCGGCATCAGTACAGTTGAGCCGCGGAAAAACTTTATCGGCCTCCTGCGCGCCTTTGAACAACTGAAGCAGCAGCCACAGCATCACCACCTACAACTGGCTATCGCCGGTGGTACCGGCTGGGCCGACAGTGATTTGTACCAGGCAGCCACGGCCAGCCCGT
>CAZJZH010000036.1:8545-12622 GCA_964550465.1 uncultured Gammaproteobacteria bacterium | reverse complement strand
TTCTTCATGGCTTTCTTCTGAGCAGCTGAACCAACACGAGAGACTGACAGACCCACGCTAATAGCGGGGCGCATACCCTGGTAGAACAGGTCTGTTTCTAGGAAAATCTGCCCGTCAGTAATAGAGATAACATTGGTTGGAATGTAGGCAGACACGTCACCGGCCTGGGTTTCAATAATCGGCAGGGCGGTCAGGGAGCCACCGCCGTGTTCGTCATTGAGCTTAGCGGCTCGTTCCAGCAAGCGTGAGTGCAGGTAAAAGACATCACCGGGGTAGGCCTCACGTCCTGGTGGACGGCGCAGCAACAAGGAAATTTCACGGTAAGCCACAGCGTGTTTACTGAGATCATCATAGACCACTAGCACGTCTTCACCTTGGCTCATAAAGTATTCGCCAATCGTACAGCCGGCGTATGGGGCGATGTACAGCAGTGAAGCAGGCATTGAGGCACCAGCCACCACCACCGTGGTGTACTCCATAGCGCCGTTGGCTTCCAGTTCAGCTACAATCCGAGCCACTTTTGATTCTTTCTGCCCCACAGCCACATAAATACACTTCATGTTCTGACCTTTCTGGTTGATGATGGCGTCAATGGCGATAGCAGTTTTACCAGTTTGGCGGTCACCAATAATCAGCTCACGCTGACCACGACCAATCGGAATCATGGCATCAATAGCCTTAACCCCGGTCTGAACCGGCTCTTCAACTGACTGACGGGTGATGACGCCCGGCGCAATCTTTTCAATCGGTAGGGACTGCTTGGTGCTGATATCACCTTTCCCATCCAAGGCCTGGCCTAGTGGATCGACTACTCGACCGACCAGTTCCGGACCAACTGGTACTTCCAAAATACGGCCAGTACTTTTAACTGTGTCGCCTTCCGTCACCCCCAGGTAGTCACCCAGCAGCACGGCACCAATGGTGTCTTCTTCTAGGTTGAGTGCCACGCCGTAAATACCACCGGGGAACTCTAACATTTCTGAAGCGACCACGGCAGATAACCCGGTGATACGAGCGATGCCGTCCCCCACTTCTACCACCGTGCCGACATTGTCGACGGTGGGCGCAGCTTCAAATTTACTGATCTGCTGTTTTAAATTATCGATGATGTAATCTTTGGTTGATGTTGCCATAGGTAAAGTAATAGAGATTATCAGACAATAGATTGCACAAGTTGCCCCAAGGTTTGTTTGAGTGAAGCGTCAATAATGGTGTCGCCCACCCGGATACGCATACCGCCGATGACTGCTGGATCAACCGTAGCTTGCAGTGCAATATCCGTGGCGCCAGTGCGGTCCTTCAGTAGCGCGATGATTTTCTTTTCTTCACCGCCGGTTAGCTGGCGAGCAGTAGTGACCTCTGCGGTGACCATACCAGCCGCAGCCGCTAGTTGCCGCTCTACCTGCTCAACGATAGCTGCCAACTGCTTGGCTTGGCCACGCTCAGCGACAAGGGCGATCAACCGCTCAATGGTTTCAGCGGTTTCTTTCTTGGACTGCTCAGCACAGGCGGCAATCAGGGCAGCAGCGTACTGTTTGGGACTGACACGACGAGCCATACTACTGTTGAATATCTTTAACGGCTTTTTCGATCACCTTCTTATCCACACTGTCCGGCAGTGATTCTTGTAGCACCTTTTCTGTTACCGCTACCACAAAGCCCATCACCTCGCGCTGGGCCTCTGTCACCATCCGCATCCGCTCCGCGGCAATGCTGTCTTTGGCGTCCGCTACAATCTTGGTCACTTCTTCCTTGGTCTTTTGCATGCTCTGACTGCGCTCCTGCTCGGCCCGGTCCCGGGCCTGGCCAATCACCTCAGCCGCTTCTCGCTTAGCCTGCTGGATAATCTGCTCTTGTTCCTGCTTGGTCTGCTCCAGTCGCTGCTCGATCTGGACCGCTTCGTCCAAGCTCTTTTCAATGGTGGCAGTCCGCTCCCGCATGATCTTCATCAGCGGTTTTAAGGCAAAGAACCACAGCACGGTAGCAACGATAATAAAGTTAACCAGCTGAGCGATAATCAGCTTGGCGTCTAGGTGAAATGTTTCGATCAATGTATCCATATGTCTTTTTGATAGCTAGTCTATGGTCACGCCTAGGCATGACCACTGCATCAACCATCAACTAGTTGATACCAAAGGCGATGACCAATGCGTAGATAGCGATAGCTTCTGCGAAGGCAGCCGCCAACAGCATTGGCACCAGGATCTTACCGGCAGCTTCTGGGTTGCGGCCGATTGATTCCATAGCCTTGGCACCAATCTTACCGATAGCAATAGCCGGAGCAATTGAACCGATGGCGATGGTGAAGGCCTTGGCGATCATGGTCAAATCCATAGGATTGTCTGTTATGCCACGGATCAGTCGACGGGGTATTGAGGGTGGGTTTACCGTCGCTGGCGTGGGTTGTGAATTAAGTTCCGTCGCCTGTATAACAGTTTTGACTGTGAAGCGAGAGAACTTACGGCACAACGCGGTTTTGTAATTATTAATTTATAATTATTAATTATTAATTATCGCTAGTGTTCTTCTGCCGTCGTAGCAATACTCATATAAACCAACGTCAGCACCGCAAAGATCAAGGCCTGGATGATACCGACAATCAGCTCTAGAAACATAAACGGAATCGGTACCAGGAAGGCTACCAGGGCAGCCATCGAGGCCAGCAGCACTTCACCGGCAAAGACATTGCCAAACAAACGGAAGGACAGTGAGGCCACTTTAGCAGCTTCACCAATAATTTCAATCAAGCCAACAAAAGCTTTGATGGGATTCACCAGGATAACCGTCGGATCTTTGAGGACTTTTTTAGGGATCTCAATAATGGCGTTGATGTTGATAAACTTATTAAGATGCTGCCAGAAGCCAATCATAAAGACGCCAGCGATGTGTGAGCCGACCACCGCGAACAAGGCCAAGGCCAGCGTGGTGTTAAGATCAGCCGTACCGCCGCGGAAGAAGGGAACCAAGACGTTATGGCCGTCATGTTGAGCGATAAAGCCAACCGTGCCAATACCCGGCAGTAGGCCCATCCAGTTATTGAGCAAGATAAACAGGAACAAGGCAAAGACAATGGGGAAAAATTTGAGCGTCTTAGCTCGGTCGTTAGTGATGGTATCAGCCATATTGAGGGCGCCGTCAACAATCACCTCAAAGAAATTCTGAATACCGCGGGGCACCCGCTGCAAACGACTACGCAAAACCAATGAAAAAATCACCAATACCGCTACCGCAATCCAAGCGGTCAACAGTGAGTTGGTGACAGGTAATGGCCCCAGCTGGCCGATCGGTTCGGCAAACAGGGTGGGTTCATGCGCACCCAGTTCCGCATGCGCCTCGGCATGCTGGTCGTCAACGGCAGCGTGGGTGTCGGTTTGGTTGTGCTGCACACTGGCCTCAGCGTGCTCGTCAGTGGTAGCCATGAATATGGTTACAAATTATCTGGCTGGTCTGTTTGCTCTTCTCTATCTAGGCGGCGCATTTCAGTTATCACCTCGCGGATCAGACCAATCATGGAAATAACAAAGGCCACGCCAACGGTGGCAAAATAGCCCCAGGGCTGCCAGTCGTAGCGCTGCTCCAGCCACTGCCCCAGGAACATGGCGGCAATAACGGGGATAACAATCCAGCTACTGACTCGGGCAAACAGCAGTAATCCCGGCTGCCACCAGTTATCGACGGCCGTGTTTTTTGGCTGTTTTTGGGTCTTTTGTATTTCCATCTGTTGTAAAAAACACCAGTAGTATACGGTACTAACTGGTGTTGGTCAAGTGAGGAGAAAATTGACTACTGCCCTCCAGGGATATTTCAGCTAACATTCACGTATATCTGATGCTTGCCTCCATTCCATTATATCATTAAATATATGGAGGCAAATATGCGCTGTTGTCCGACCCGAATGACACGGAGCGATAGCGGAGTGCATGAGAGCGCAGCGTGGGAGCGTACACTTTTTTCTTTTTCTGAATTTTTTTGCCTCGCGTAGCTTCAATTATTAAAAGTACAAAACAAAATTTTTTCAATTTCATTTACCAAATAATGTTTGTATGTTTGATTCCCTCATATTTCTTTTTCCAATTC
>CAZJZH010000036.1:0-8535 GCA_964550465.1 uncultured Gammaproteobacteria bacterium | reverse complement strand
TTTGTATTCTTGCTTGTATATTATCGTATACAGTTGTAAGTTTTCTTTTTGCTTCGTCCGTTATAAGTGCTGTATGGGCGACAGCATCTCTGATAGGTTTATATTCTTTGCCGTCGTTTGCTAGCGTATTTGTTCCAGACCGTGTATCTATTGAGCTAGTCAAGCAGTCCATATCCAAATAGCTTAAGTCTTCATTGTTTTGCCTTACCTCAATGTTTATATTTCCAGCAATCTTGTTCCTGGCTTCTATAGTACGTAATTCTTGTATTCGTTCTCCTATATTTTTTCTACTACTATATTTAACATTTGCAAAATCAATATTTTGATCTGTAATGTACTTTCTAAGTAAATTTTCTGACAGAAAACAATCCACGTATGAGGGAATGTTAAATTCTGCATCGGGTTGCAATTCTTTTATCCACTTGATTGTTTTTTCTTGCTCACCATCCTTGTAATCTTGAGCAGAGAGATTGTATAGAGCACGTGCCTTCCGCTCCCTTTTCCCTTTTCGTGGATTTTCATCATCACCTTCTTCGTCTCTAGATAGACGCAGTTCATCCCATTCGTTCATTATCCTTGGGATAATGGTAGTTTTTAATTTATCTAAAAGTGCCTGGTACTTTTCATCACTTTCAATAACACCTTCACGGCTACTTGTAAATCTATCTTCTCCGTCTGCGTCTAATTCGTCAAAGTGTATCTGCCCGTACATGTAGCTTTCAGGAATTCGTGCGGATGGAATATGTTTAAGTAAATCTTTTTCACGAAGCCTGCCGTTTACAAAAAGATCTATGCCAACCCTCTCATCGGTGCCGCTTATTTTTAATTTAGCTGGTTTACTTACCGTGGCAATAAAGCCGGAAACATTGATGTCTTCTGAAATTTGTATTGGTTCATTGCCAAGGTAAGTTAAAGTATCCAGGAAAGGGTCTTCAGTTGTATTAATATTCCACAAAAATTCTGTAGCTTGAGAGAGTTCGCTCAAATCATTTAGTGTCACTAGTTCATCATTAAGATAAATATTGAAATTATTATCAATTAGACTAAATCTAAAATAGAGAGCGATCAGCTTCTTCAAATAAGGAATAGTATTTCGAATATTTTCTTTTGTATTTTTGAAATGAATAATGGTTCCGTGCTCGTGCCCCCCCTTGTATGCTTCAAATAAATTGAGATCTACATTTTCAAGTGGGTATTCGTCAGGCGTCATGTCATGCTCTATTGCCCTATCAAGACCAGAATTGTCTATGGCACCACTAACATAGTCAGTTGTGGCAGTTTTGGAAATGATACTTATTCTGTCGGCGCAAGATAGTAAGGCCAGCTTACCAATACCTTTTGCGCCTATGAAAGGTCTACCAGCAGGCGATCGCATAATTTGCCCATTGTTTCTTTTTGAGTATCCGACTTTCAAAAATTTTTTTTGAAAGTCATCAGCATTCATTCCGACACCGTCGTCTTTAATAACAAAATTATTATTTTTTCGGTCTATATTGATCCAAACGTCATTTGCATCAGCGTCCCATGAATTGGAAATTGCTTCTCCAAGTACAGTAGTAAAATTCCTGTAGAGATTTCTCCCCAGGTGATTAAGAACACTTAGTGAAATTTCAAATTTGAATTGATCATCCTCTGGCATAAAATTCTTGAACGTGATTTTTAATAGCTGTCCCAATAACAAATCCTAAGCGCGGTGGGACTGCGTTGCCAATGTGTCTGCCTAGTCTAGACAATATAACCTCATCGCCAAATTTATAATTTTTGGGGAATGTTTGCAATAAAGCGCCTTCTCGTATGGATAACGCCCGATCTTGTTCTGGGTGTCCAAATCTACCCGATCCATAATTGAAAAATTGCGTCGTTATAGTGGGTGAAACGTTTTTCCAACTCATGCGACCATATACTGATGTATACGTTTGACCGCTTTTTTTTCTGTAACATTTCGGTAGTAATTCTTTGTTCCAATCTTTCCAAGATCCATTCGGCTTTGACCTCCTTATTCGTTTGATGTTTGTAGGAGAGAGATTTTTTGCTTTATGAATTGGGTCTTTTTTGTATGATTCGCCTGCAGAAATTTTGGGCAATTTTTTTATAACCTGACCGACAGTAACATAATTTCCTTTTTGGTGTGTTTGTTCTGGTACCTTAATATCCCCAAGTCTTGAGCCGAGAAAGACCAACCGACTTCTATTTTGGGGTACCCCATAGTCAGGACAATAAACAACATCATAATCTATTCTGTAACCAAGCTCTCTAACATCTTTTACGAATGTCTCAAATACATCTGTTTTGCTAATTCCTCGAACATTTTCCATTGAAATAACATGTGGTTTTAGCACCTTAATTGCTCTTACAAAATGGTTGATAAGATGCCATCTAGCGTCGTCTTGCTTATTTTTTGCTTTGTAGGTGTGAGAAGAGAAAGGCTGACATGGCGCGCAACCAACTAAAACACGGATACTTTTTTTTGAGTAAAGCTTTTTCATTTCTGTGAAGTCATAGTTAGCGATATCTGCAGAAATAAATTTTGATGAGTTGTTGGTTTCGTAAGGTAGGGCACAAGTCTCATCATTATCAAGCCCAGCTAGAACTTTTATTTTAGCCTCACGAAGTCCGTAGGTTAAACCACCTATCCCGCAAAATAAATCTATGGCTTCTATTTTCATATAAGTGACAGGTTTATTTTCTTAAATTATACAGGATCTTGAGCATATAATCTATAAAATCGTCCTGCTGAGAATACGGCAGGACGCCATATTTCCCCTAATAGAAAACTGAAAAAATTTTGTTTTGTTACTTATTATTCATGAAGTGTAGCGAGGCAAGAAAAAAAAGAGGAAGAAAAGTGCATGTCGGACAAATCATTATTATACGCACTATATACAGAATTCAAACTAATAATGGTAGGTTATACAAACCCCACCTGACTATACCACACTCCCCGCTCAATATCCTCCAGGGCTCGACGGACCGGCTCAATCACATTGTCCGGCAGCTGGTCCAGCGGCTGCCAACTGAGCTGATCACACTTGTCCGGCTCTTGATTGACAATCTGCCCCTGCCACTGCTGGGCTGTTAGAAAGACATAGATATACTCTCGGTCAGCGGCGCGGTAGTGCATCATATGCGCCACCGTCAGGTCAGCCGGCTGCAGACTAATGCCGATCTCTTCGGCCGCTTCGCGGATTATACACTCCGCCGCAGTTTCATTACCCTCAAAGTGACCGGACACCAAGCTGTAGTTACCATCCTGCCAACCGGTCTGGTAACGGCGCTGCAACAGCACTTGGTTGTCTTTTTGTAGCACCAAGAAAGCGGCAATGTAGATACGGAAACGGTCTGGAGTGGACATAGAGGGTCATTGACACGAGTATTAAAACATGATTATATCAAACTCATACGCACCTTACACAATACAGCCTGCACTCAGACCGTGCAACCACATAAGGAGTGACTATCGTGCCCAAGCTTGAACAAGACCGCGTTGAAGAAATTTTCGAAGATTGCTTATTTGCAGCAGGTGAAGATACCACTAACTGTGTCGAAGCTGAAGGTATCCAACACACTGTCGGCTTTCACCCTGGCCGGCTTGAGCAACACACGCCAGAAATCGCCGCTTTACTGGATGAACTATCGGATGACTTTAAGCAATCAGTCGGCGGTGGTGCCTCTTTCCTGGGAGCTTGCTACGACAAGCATGGTAATTTGTGGACCGGTCTACACGGCTGCATGGACCAGCTCTTCATGCTCGGTATGGCCACCGGTATGGTTACTTGCCCAGTGTCACGACAAAACTGGCACAAACTACCCGAAGGCATGCCCTACTACGTTATCACTGAATTACCCCAAGGAGAACAGCATGCTTCGTAAACTACTACCTTGCAAGAAACGAGTCTTTAAAAGGGGGCTGCACATCGCTACGCTCGACGCCCGGGCGGTAGAGGCTGAGGCCTTTGTCCAAACGGTAGCCGCACAGGCTCGTGCCCGCGTTGATTGGCACTACGGCCGCGGCCTGGTTATCGTCAAAGCCTTGGGTCGAGCCAAAACCCTGAACCAAGTAGCTCGAGCCATCAAAGACCTGGCGCCACAATTCAACGTCAGCATCATGCAGATCCATTGATCACGCAAACCAAAGACCCGCCGCGGCGGGTCTTTTTTTATTACTATGACAACTTCTTCCACAAC
The DNA here is from genome assembly GCA_964550465.1 of uncultured Gammaproteobacteria bacterium. Classification (GTDB taxonomy): domain Bacteria; phylum Patescibacteriota; class Patescibacteriia; order JACRDY01; family JACRDY01; genus CAZJZH01. Next base: position 4,350 of record CAZJZH010000036.1, on the reverse strand, counting down.
TCCACTGTCACCGGCCTAAAACCCGCGGCGTGATAAAACTGTTGCGACAATTCATTCTCCGAATCTGTGTGCACAGTCATGTGGTCGACACCACGCTGGGCAAATGCTTGCTCTAAAGCTGCTAGCAATGCCTGCGCCACACCGTGCCCGCGCGCTGCTGGCTCAACAAATAAATCATCCAGACAGCCTAACTGACTGAGCTGATAGTCTGGCCGCTGGTGGATGCTGCCTGCGATAAAACCAATAACCGCAGCATCAGCCTCAGCCACAAAAATTAATCCGCCTGATATATCCTCCTTCGTTAGTGGTTGCCGAGGTACTATGCGCTGATGAAAGGCCTTATTGTCTGACCCAAAAATACCCTCTCGGTAGAGCTGCAAGGATTCTTTCATAGTTTGTATCACCGGCTGATCTGCTGCGCTAGCTGGTCGAATGGTCATAATTATTATGTTACTACTGTCTAGCATTACCCATCAAAACTACATACCGCCCAGTCTCCAAAGGGAGCCTGGCTCTGGCTGACAATCACTATCAGCGCTACCAAAGCGCTGATTATCAAGCCGCACAACACCCACCGCCAGTGCAGTATAATACCCTGTTTTTCTATCCATTTACGCAGTAGCGAGTAACTGGCCCAAACAGCTGTGCCCATCATCAGTACGATCAGTATAAAACCAATGAACCACGCCAATACAAACAGAAAAGCAATCAAGATCACGGGCACTAGTTCTTCAGAATAACGTGGCGCGGCATGATATAGTTCCAAGCCCTCTGTAACAACAACACCAACAACACTGGCTAACCCGAATGCTGCGCACAACCCTGCTTCCAAATAAAGTATCCACTCTGATATAAACATACTATTTTACTCCAAATAATTTCCGCGCATTGGCCGTCGTCACCGCCACCACTTCTGCCACATCCATACCTCGCAACTGAGCTAGCCGCTCAGCCACCTGCAGCACATAGGCCGGCTCATTACGCTTGCCCCGGTGTGGCTCTGGTGCTAGGAAGGGCGCGTCAGTTTCAATCAGCAGCTGCTCCAGTGGTAATTCGGTAGCAATCCGCTGTAGTTCCGCTGCTTTTTTAAAGGTCACAATACCCGTTACACCAACATATAGCCCCATAGCCATGGCTCGTTGGGCCTGGGCAAAACTACCACCAAAACAGTGGACCACGCCACGCACAGCCTGCTGCTGTTGGTGTTGTGCAATGATATCGAGCAATTGATCATAGGCCTGGTACGGATCATCCTTACTGCCGCGGCAATGAAATATCACCGGCAGATCGTGCTGCCTGGCTAACTGTAAAAACCCTTCCAGTGTCTGACGCTGGTCGGCGTCAGCCTGACTGATGTCTGTGTCACGTTCTTCCAGCCGATAGTAATCCAACCCTACCTCACCAATGGCCACTATTTTATCTGAACTACTAATCAGCTGCTCATAGCGCTGAGCATCAAACTGTTCCTGCTTGGTAGTAAAGGTGTAGTCTTTACCATCAATGGTGTCACTCTCCGTAATATCACCAATGGTGTGAATGGGGTGAATCCCCACCGCCGCATAGACTCCGTCGTACTGCTGGGCTAGCGCCATGGCTTCCTGACTAGTTTTGTAATTAGTGCCCACCACAATCATGCCGACCCCTTGGGCCAGCGATCGATCAATCACCGCGGTGACATCATCACGATAGGCGGCGAAATTGGGGTGACAATGGGTGTCGTAACAGCGCATGGACTAGATAACTGCTTCTAGTTGCCGGACGATAGCCGGTAACAGCGGCGCGATAAACTGAGTAATACCGATAAACCAGTGCGCCAGGGTGGAGCCGATCAGCTGGTCACTAATCCACTGATTAATCGGGTAACGAGCTAAGAAAAATAAGACTAAGCCGATGCTAAAGGTGCCTTCGATAAAGCCCAGCACCGCGCCGGTCAGCCGGTTAATACCATTGAGAAACGGCAGCCAGGCCACCACCTCAAAGACTCGATCAAAAAAGTAAAAGATCAGTCCGACTACTCGATTGACCAAGATCAGAATCAAAATAAAAGAAATGACATAGCCGATATCACCATTGCCCCACAGAAACTGCCCCCACTCGGCCACGTTGTCATACCAGCGGCCAGCCAGCCAAGCCCCCAGCAGTACACCCAGCAGTGAGCCCAGCGTATGAATAAAGCCAAACCACAAGCCAAACAGGACGAAACCGCCCAGGATAATCAGCAGAATGACGTCGATAATGGGCATAGGGGGGTTAATTATTAATTAATAATTAATAATTCTTAATTATTGAGCCTGATGTCGAGGAAACAGCACGTCTGGTTTTTGGATCTGTGAAAAGTCAGTCAATCCGCCCCACTGCTGTAATTCTTGTGGTGACTGATCATAGTGCACAGCCCCCTGCAGCGCAGTCAAAATCTTCTCAGCCGTGTCAGGCATGATAGGTAGCAGCATCCAGCCCACATGGCGCAACGTTTCTGCTAAACCAGCCAGCACTACTGCTAGTTGAGCCGGATCAGTTTTGGCTAATTCCCATGGTTTTTGCTCTTCGATATAACCGTCACATTCCGCTAGCACTCGCCAAATAGCAGTAATGGCCTCATCAAAAGCTAACCGCTCTAGGGCTGGTCCATACTGCTGCCAAGCCTGCTCCACCACTGGTTTGAGTGGATGATCTGCCACTGGCTGCAGCTGGTCTTTGTGCTTGCTGGCCATGGTCAAGACCCGCGCTACCACATTACCCAGACCATTGGCTAAGAAGCTATTATAGCGCTCTTTGAATTTCGCCACTGACACATCACCGTCATTGCCAAAAGGAAACTCTGATAGTAGGAAAAATCGCACCGCATCGACCCCATACTCTTCGGCCAAGCCAACCGGGTCAACCACGTTACCCAGGCTCTTACTCATCTTCTGCCCATCAATGGTAAAGAACCCATGAGCATAGACCAGCTTGGGCAGTGGCACGTCAGCGGCTAGCAAAATAGCCGGCCAAATAACAGCGTGGAATTTAGTGATATCCTTGGCCATCAGGTGAATACTGGGCCAGAATTTTTTAAAGTTGTCACCGTCCGGGTAGCCTAAGGCCGTGACGTAGTTCATCAGCGCTTCAATCCAGACATAGACGGTCTGATCGCTATCCCACGGCACAGCAATGCCCCACTCCACACTGCGACGGGAAATAGCCACGTCTTGGAGGTCATTGAGCAAACTGATCATTTCATTTTTGCGACTGTCTGGTTGGACAGCATACTCGCCGGCCGCCAGTTTTTCTTTGAGCACATCAGTGTAATCAGCAATGCGGAAGAACCAGTTGGTTTCCTTCAACTGCTGAGTCTCCATGTTGGGGTGCAGTGGACAGCGATCATCAACCAAGTCAGACTCTGTTTTGTATGATTCACAGCCCACACAGTACGTGCCTTCATATTCACCTTCGTAGACAAAGTCATTGCCCAGTGGTGTCTTGGCTGCTTTAAGGGTGTTTAACAATGCCACCACCGCTGTTTCATGCCGCTCCTCAGTGGTGCGGATAAAATCATCATTGCTAATATTGAGCGTATCCCAAACCATTTGAAAATGAGCCGCCTGCTCGTCGGCAAACTGCTGTGGGGCAATGCCTTTTTTCTCCGCTGCCTGGGCAATCTTGGCGCCGTGTTCGTCCGTACCAGTTAAGAAAAAGACCTCTTGGCCGTTTAAGCGGTGGAAGCGCGCCAAGACATCGGCCGCGATAGTCGTGTAGGCATGGCCAATGTGCGGCTTGTCATTGACGTAGTAAATGGGCGTGGTGATGGAGAATGATTTGGACATAAGAAAATTACCAATTACTAATTACGAATTACTAATTAGTCATTGGTCATTAGTAATTGGTAATTACCCCTCTACCCTATCAATATCCCCTAAAAATAGCAATAAATTAGGCGCTGGCAATAACAATAGCAGCAATAATAGCAACTACGACAAAGATAACCCACGGCAACCATGGTTTTGGCTGACGATTGCGCTTGGCCTCGTCCTGATAGTACTGTTGAGCGATGTTCTGATCCATAGAATGATAATTACGGACAAATGATAAGTGTAAACTCCCCTTTACTGCTCCCCTCCTCCAGCGCCGCGGCTACCTCAGCCGCCGTGCCCCGGTAGATGGTTTCAAACTGTTTGGTCAGCTCGCGGCCCACCACCAATTGGCGATGTTCCATGCCATGAGCTGTTAACTCGTCCAGTAATTTGGCGATGCGATGGGTTGATTCAAACAGCACTACCGGTACGGCCTGGACTGCTAGTTGCTGCAACAGCGTCTGTCGTCCTTTCTTGTGCGGTAAAAAACCGATGAAGTAAAACTGGTCCGTTGGCACAC
>CAZJZH010000035.1:9455-13137 GCA_964550465.1 uncultured Gammaproteobacteria bacterium | reverse complement strand
ACTACGGTTCGACCACGAAGCCAGTACTCCAACGATACTAGCTCACGACCCAACCACCAACCACGACATTCCCCTGTGCGTGGCCGCGCCATTCGTCTGCCATGGGGACACCATGTGCCCCCACAGTGCTTTCACCCAGACGACCATCGAGTCGTAGCGACCACACCCTCCTTCGTTGTACCCCCGCGCACTTCAGCGTGGGGGATTTTTATTTACTCTGCCGGACAAACCAGGGAAAGAAGGCACTGGTTTGTTTTTTATAGACTTGAAAGTCCTTCCTGTCCGCCCACTTCTTTTCTAGCAGCGGAATGCCAGATACGCCGACAATCAAAAAGGTGATAATCAGTGGACTAATTACCGTCCACGCTCCACCGCTAACCGACAGGGCGATCAGCCAAATCCCCCACCACTGACTGACCTCACCAAAGTAGTTAGGGTGGCGACTGTATCGCCACACCCCACTGGTTAGTAGCTTGCCTTTGTTTTTCGGATTAGCCATAAACTGCGACAGCTGAATATCGGCCGTTGTTTCAAAAATAAAGCCAATCAACCAGACAGCGGTACCTACTACGTCCAACCAGGTCAGTGAGGTGGCCGGTTGACTAGGGATAAGGATCAACGGGGCGGCCACGAGTAACATGAAAAAGCCTTGCAACATAAAGACTTGCAGAAAGGCTCGCACCGGCTCCCAACTACCCCACTCCCGGCGCCAGTTAGCATAGCGCGCATCTTCAGGCTTGCCACTATGTCGCATGCTAATATGTGTGGCCAGTCGCACCCCCCACAAACAGACCATGCCTAGCACCAACAGCGACCGGGCATCAAACGCCCCATTAACCACCACAGCAACCAGCGCAATCATGATAAAGCCCAGCCCCCAGGCCACGTCGGCCACATCATTACGCCGCTCAATCCGTGAAACCAGGTACCAAATCGTCATGTAACAGATAACGGCAGCCACACTGAGAGTGATGGTAATCAATAATGGAATAGACATACGACAGCAGTTAATTATTTAACGCGCATGCGACTAGCAAAGGCCGTCACAATCATTGGTCCAATCAACGTAGTCACCAGCGTCAACAGCACTAAGGTCACCGCCAGTGACTGATCAATAATACCTAAAGACGTGGCCGTAAAAGCTACCGCCAGGGCGGTTGATAATTGCGGCATGGTGCTGGCACCAGCTAAGGCACTGTCTTGCCAGCTAAAGCCTGCCCACCAAGCACCCAAAAAACCAGTCACCAGCTTACTGACGATATACCCACTGACAATCAAGACTGCTAACAGACCAACTTGTTGAATATTAAACAGCGCCCAAATATCGGTCTGCGCACCAACGACGATAAAGAAAATGGGGATAAAAATACCGTAACTGAGGGCGTGCAATTTTTGCTTCAATTCAGCAGTTTCTAGTGATTCAGATAAGACTAACCCAGCAAAGAAGCCTGCCACCAGTGGATGCAGCCCCAGCAGTTCAAACAACACGACGATGCCGATCAACATGGTGATGGTAAAACGCAGCTCCCGCTGAAAAATTTCTTGACGGCGGGTGACATCGTGAAAGTACTCTCGCAGCCGTGGCAGGATCCACCGCAGGGCAATCAAGGCTGCTAGGAGTAGCAGATAGAATACTGGCAAGGGAATGGTAGTGATAGGCTGCGTAGCCTGCAGCAGGACAGACAAAATAACGAGGCCGACAATATCTTCAAACATAGTGGCTGATACAATCGATTTACCCAACCGCGTTTTCAGCATGCCGTTAACTTCAAAACTAGGGATAACCACAGCGATTGATGAGGCCATGAAGACCGCGCCCACCAGCAGGGCAGCTGGCCAGTCATAGTCAAACCAACGCGTGATCATTACCCCAATAGTAAACGGCACCAGGCCATTGAGCAGTGATATTCGAAAAACACCGCGGCCTAGTTTTTTCAATGAAGACAGGCGCACTTCCAGCCCGGCCATAAACATCAAAAACACCAGACCGACCTGAGCCAAAAACTCCATAGTACGATCTGGTGTAAAGAGGTCGACTCCAAACGGGCCGATGACAATACCGGCCACCAGCAAGGCCACCACCCACGGCAAATGTAGCCGGTTAAACAGTTCTGAAAAGAACAGCCCGGCCGCCAGGATGATAAAAAAAGTCAGTAGTTCCGGCATGCCCTCCTACAGTGATAATTAACCAATAAAACCAACCCAAGTGAAGTAAATACCCCCGATCAGCCAGATAAAGCCGCCGACCGTGAAGATGGTTGGTGATAGTAGTTTATCCAGGATCTCTTCCAGGGTCTTTGGCAACAGCGCTAAGAAAGCTCCTTTAATCAAGAAACCTAAACCGATGATGCTGACCAATACTTCTGGCAGTGAACCCCACAGCCAGTGGTTGGTAACAAAGACAATGCCTAGGGCAATCATGGCCATGGTCACTGCCATAACGGCGAAGGTTTCCTTCTCTAGGTCGCGATAGACCTTGAAGTAAAACTTGGAGTTGATGAGAAACCCTAAGCCGAGCAAACCAAAGACTGGCCCGAGGATTTGCACCAACAGTAACGTCATGTCTGACATAGTATTAAAATGAGTAATTAGTAATTAAACTATACCATGATTACGACTTTTTTCGAAGAGCAACTGTCAGCCATTCTTGGTCACGCAGCATCTGCCGTTCCTGCCAAATGATGTCATACGCCCCCGCTGCCGCCGCAGCGATATCATACTCTGTATAGGTATAGTGCGTCCGTGTGCCTAGCTCGTCAGTAGTAGTGACCTGCTGGTACGACCCATACTTCATTGATAGATAGACTACCCCTTCGGCAGCTAACGCCACTGCGGCGCGCTGTAAAATATCTCGTAGACTATGGCGATCAACATGAATCAGCGAGGCAAAGGCAAAGATCAAGTCGATGTTTGGCGGCAGCTGGTATGTTTCGATGTCAGCTACGATACACTCTGCTTGTGGTACGTTTTGACGAGCCAAAGCGATAAAGCGTTCAACAATATCAATGCCGGTGTAGTGTGGCGTATATTTGAGAATCTCGGCTGCCTCCCGGCCACAGGCGCAGCCAATCTCTAGCACGTGCGGCTCATCTGTATGTACAAAACTCAATCCCCGCTCAATATCCTCCACCCGCGGACCGATATCAGCAAACTTCTGCTGAAAGGCAGGGGCGTGCTGATTGTACGTGTCGATCAGTTGTTGTTTGGCGGCCGCCTCCATACCAACTATTCAAAGCGTACTGGAATCTCCAAAGCAGCGTCGTTTTCCGGCAATCCAGATGGATTAGCTTTTTGTAGGATTACTGCGCCACGCTCCGGGTATAGCTCTGGCTTGGTAAATGTTAGCTCAGCAGTGAACGGCACAAAGTCCTCTGTCATCCACTCCCCGTCCGCTGTAGCATAGCCTTCAGCAATAATCAGGCCATCCCAATTAACCAATGATACGGGAAAAGTAGCTTCAAAAAACCAATAGCCGCGCGCCTGACCGGTCAGGGTGAGCGGTGAGGTCACTACCTCATTGGGTCGCGGTGAGTCCAGTTGAATAGTATCAATCAGCTCAATAGTATTACCAATCTCTTCGACAAATGTCTGATCACCATAACGACACTGCCGCGGATAGCTCTCCATCGCCACGCCGGTGACTGCCAAGACCCATCTGCCCGACGAGTTGATGGAAAATGTC
>CAZJZH010000035.1:0-9445 GCA_964550465.1 uncultured Gammaproteobacteria bacterium | reverse complement strand
GGTTGAGGTTGGGGGCTATGAATTGATGACTGAGTCATCCACAGGCCAATGGCAATAACTGCAATACCGAGCCCAATAATGATGCCAATAATAACTTGTTTCATACTACTCAATATACGAATTATATATGCAGTATAGCGCGAGTATCACAAAAAAGAAAAACCCCTCATGAATATGAGGGGTTGGAAGTAAGCGTATCATCGGCGACCTGTGTAGTCACCAAGTCCGCCAAGGTGGGGACTGCGTCTAGCAAGTACTTCAGTACGCGAGCCCAATTTTTGATATGCACAATATCGCGCTCCACCAGCTTTTTGGCTGAACCGTTTAACGGCGTAGCTAAGTCGTTCCGATGAAAATTGTTAACCCAGATGCGACCATTGGTGATGATGGTAGCACACTGATTGATCTGAAAAATTGATGGGCACTTTTCATCTGCTGGGTTCAGCGCATCAACAATCCGCGAACATGGATGTTGATGATGATCAATGTCGGTGAACACCACTGCACCACGCACACCGTAGAGCGAAGCTGCTATGGCTACAAAAACACCAAAGGTCATGTCTCGATCAACTAGCCCATGACGATCATCATTAAGGCCAGTATCAGTAGCAGGCGCGAATAATTCTGTCATGATCACGTCATATGACTGTGGCGCTGTCTGTAGCCGCTGGATAGCCGCTTCATAGCTGTCAACCACCGTAACGTGATGCGCTGCTAATTGAGCTCTGGCTGCTTGTTGATCTCGCACATCTCCAGTCACAACCAATATTTGCACAATCACCTCCCTATGTGAAAGAACGACCTGTCTACCAAGATTTTTAGCAATTGAGGCGCTAGTTGTCAATAAAAAAAGAAAAACCCATTGCTCCGGGGACAGGACTCGAACCTGCGACAAAGTGGTTAACAGCCACCTGCTCTACCAACTGAGCTACCCCGGAACAATGGGTTTTCACAATAGCACGTTTTCAATGACGGACGACAAAGTGGTTAATCCGCCGCAGACGGACTCTACCAACTGCCTGTCCGCCGTAGTTCCGCTTTGCGGGACGAAGGCGGAAGCTTACCCCGGAACAATGGGTTCTTGATAAAAAACGCCCGTACGAATACGTACGGGCGAGTATATCAGTAGTCCAATAATTTTTCAATCCCTTCGCTGTGGCGGATTTTTTCCAGTGCTTTAGCTTCAATCTGGCGAATACGTTCACGAGTGACATCAAACTCCTCCCCCACTTCTTCTAAGGTGTGCGACACCCCATCAAGCAGGCCGAAGCGCATTTCCAGGATCTTCTGCTCACGCGGTGACAGGTCACGGATAATATTTTTGACATAGTCACGCAGCAACTGCAGGGCAGCGACGCGGTCCGGCGTAATCGTCTTGACATCTTCGATGAAGTTTTCCAGCGTGCTGTCTTCATCATCATCACCGACCGATGTTTCCAGGGAAATAGTATCTTGAGAAATCTTAATGATGTGCCGGACCTTATCAACCGGTTGATGCATTTCCGCGGCAATTTCTTCTGGCAGCGGCTCACGACCCAAGTCTTGAATCAACTGGCGCTCCACCTGTTGGAACTTATTAATGGTTTCCACCATGTGGACCGGGATACGAATGGTTCGGGATTGGTCAGCTAGGGCCCGGGTAATGGCTTGGCGAATCCACCAGGTAGCATAGGTAGAAAACTTATAGCCTTTGCGGTATTCAAACTTCTCCACCGCGCGGAACAAACCGATATTACCTTCCTGAATCAAGTCCGCCAACGACAAACTCTTACCAACGAACTTTTTGGCAATCGATACGACCAATCGCAAGTTAGCCTCGATCAAACGCTGCTCACCTTCACGATCACCTCGCTCTTTACGCTTAGCCAGCGCCACCTCTTCTTCCGCCGTCAGCAGTGGCACCTTACCGATTTCTCGCAAATACATCTGGATAGAGTCCGCGGAAATCTCTGACAGGTCAATCTTTGGCGCGGCGGGGTCAGCCCCACTGACCTGCTGCAGTAATGTGGCCCGTTCTTCGGTGCCGCCTTGACTGAGCAGTCCGGATTTGACATCAACTACCTGGACACCGGCCTGACTAATGCGATCCCAAAAGGCTTCGTAGTCTTCAATATAGTGCTCAATATTGGGGAAGGTATGCAGTACCTCTGTTTCTGTCACAAATCCGCGAGCTCGACCCTTTTGCTGTAGCGCGGCAATCTGCTCCGGCGTTGGCCGGACTGCTTCGGCTGCAGTCGTCTTGCGTCGCGCCGGTGCTTTTTTCTTGGTTGTCGACTTTTTCGCAGCTACCTTTTTCTTGGTTGTTGCTTTTTTCGTTGTCGTTTTCTTCTTGGTGGGCATAGTATACAAAAACAAACACTAGGTGAGTTACAAATATTACTTCTTCTTTGACTTTGATTTTTTACCTTCCTTTTCCTCCTCGAGTACTTTTTCTTCACGACTAATGGCCCGGTTGACATCTTGACGCTGTTCATAAAAGCCGATCAGTGAAAAGACCACTACCGATGCCAAGACGATGCCGACTAAGTTCAAAATGAATAACTCTAAGGCATCAACGGCGATTGGTAGCTGCCAGGCGCGCAAGCCAATAGCAATACCACTCAATGGTGGCACCAGCGCCACGGCAATAATGGTCCCCGGTACGTACTCAGACAGGTCTGGGCGTACCACCGCCAGCGAGGCCGCAAAGCCGGCCGCCAGAGCAATATAGAAGTAGGCTAAGCTGGGTTGTAACTGAGCGATCATCCGATTGGCTAGTGGCGAGAACTCGATTAACCAACTAATCACAAAGGCGATCAACAGTGTTAAGGCGATAGCCTGAACAATCACCTTGGCTGAACGAGCAATCACTTTAAAGTCAGACATGACAATCCCCAAAGACAGTGACAACAATGGTGACAACATCGGCGCCACCAACACTGCACCAATCACCACCGCCACGTTGTCGAGCGCTAAACCAGCAGTAGCGATAATCACCGCTGCTGCCAACATAAAGAAGAAAGTCTTGCGCGGTGAAGACGAGTTGATAATTTTTTCTATCGCTTGCTCTTTGTCTGTATCAGTAGACTCGAACAAAACGTTTTTGGTGGGGATGCGAATGCTCATGGTAGCATGGTGGGCAACACAAAAAATCCGTCACTAGGGTGTATCTGATTATTTCAGATGACGGAGCTGACTGGTAGCCAGAGAAAATTTACTGGACAAATCATTAACTGCATCAGTGTCGCCACGGGCTTCTGCTTGTTTAAGGTGATCACTCAGTTGTTGAATGTGCGTTTTCAGCGAGTGCTTCTTGATTTCTCGCATGAGATGCTGGAGGGCTCGTGTCGCTTCAGCGGTTGTCAGGGCCGCTGCTTCGTTTTGACCGAGCAGAGTGAGTTGATTGGCGTACTGTTGTGTATCGCCACTAAGATGCTCAGTAAAGGTATTGAAAAAGTCAGCTGACACGGTATCTCCGTTGTGCTGCTCATTGTAGTACACAACTAAATTGTTGTAAAGCCCTTGCAGGCGCTCCGTGGTTAACTGCTGCGGCTCAAACTGTTGAGCAGCCATCGGTAACAACATAGGGAACCCAAAGATAAGAGCCATAAAACGCTCTTCTTGCCGCTGTTGCGGTGTGGATTGTGGTGGCTTAACTGACGCTGCTGGTTGTGCAGCTGCCGCTGCCTGTGGTTGTCGTTTCATTTTTTGCAACTCTTCGCGTAAAATCTGCTCGCTAATCCCCAACACATCAGCTAATCGTTGCAGCCAGTGGTTTTGCTCGACCGCGTCAGCCAGGGCGCTAATGACTGGTAGTAATTTTGCCGCCGCTTGTTTTTTACCAGTGGCGTCTTGAAGCTGCTCTGGCTGCGCATAGCCAGAGAAATAATACTCCATTACCGGCTGGGCGGCCGCTACTCGTTCTTTCCAGGCATCAATACCCTCAGCCCGAATAAAACTATCCGGATCTTGGCCGTCTGCCAAGGTCATCACCCGCACCTGCAAACCATTACTGAGCGCGGTGGCAATACCCTTCTCTGCCGCTCGCAGTCCGGCGTCATCTTGATCAAATGACAGCACCACGGTGGGGGCGTAGCGTTTGAGTAGCCGAGCGTGGGCATCTGTCAATGCCGTACCACACGGCGCCACTACATTTTTTTCACCAAACTGGTGTGGCGTCAGCACATCGACATTACCCTCCACTACCACCACCTCCTTGGTGGTGCGAATAGCGTCTTTGGCTTTGTCTAGTCCCAACAACACCGCGCTTTTGTTATACAGCGGTGTCTGGGGGGTGTTGATGTATTTAGCTTCTTTGGCTTCCGGGTCCAGACTGCGGGCCGAAAAACCAACCACGTAGCCCTGATGATCACAGATAGGAAACATTAACCGACCACGGAAGCGGTCATAAAATCCGTCGCGCTTGTCACGTTGAATACTCAAACCGGCTAAAAATATTTCCTGCTCAGTAAATCCCTTCTGTTGCAAAATCTTACTAGTCTGGTCCCATGAATCCGGCGCGTACCCCAGTTGCCAGGTATCAATCGCCACCTGATCAATGCCGCGCTGAGCTAAATAGTCGCGGGCTGCCTGAGCTTGATTACTATCAGTCAGCACTTTGTGATAGTAGTTAGTGACGAACCGGTGCACGTCGATCAGCCGATTGCGTTGACTGACCACCGCCGGGTCTTGTCGCTCAATCACCACACCGGCCCGATCACCGAGCAGGCGCAGAGCCTCGGGAAATTCTAAGCCTTCTATCTTTTGAATGAAGGTAAAAATATCTCCCCCTTCGCCACAGCCAAAACAGTGCCAAATCTGTTTATCGCGCGACACCATAAATGAGGGGGTTTTCTCGGCATGAAACGGACAGCGACCTTTCCAGTTGCTGCCTGATTGGTTCATTTTGACGTATTCCCCCACTAGCTCGACAATGTCAATCTTCTGTTTTATCTCCTCTGTTTGGCTGGCCATAGTAGGGTTAGTCTAGCGTGGGCTATGGGAAAAGTAAACTATCTTTTATGAAAGCTTTTCTTTCGCCACTTTTGACAGCAAAAGTGGCGAAAACTGCCGGGTCCGCCATAGGCGGATTCGCCCCGGACCCCGAGATATTTCACTGATGTTCTTATAAAGCTATAAGAAGATTACTCTTTCAAAATGTTCTGGGGTCCGGGGGAGCATATCGCCCGAAGCCCACCGCTGGGTGGGAAGGCGCCCCGTGCCCCAAAATGGGCGCGCCGGGCGGTGGGCTGGGTTAGAAGTATCTATCGGTGATAGATGCATCGGCGAGCTATGCTCCCCCGGGGCTTTTGGTTACTTTTGGCCCCAAAAGTAACATAAGAAACCTTTAGTAAAAAAGTGAACAGTGGCGAAAGGCAGTAAAAGAAAATTGAATCTAAATACAGCAAAGAAAAATCCCATAAAATAGCTTCTTTGTACAGTATAACCGCACCCTGCAAAATGCTATACTAACACCAGTTATTCGTTCCTTTCACTCCCTCATTCCCGACCAAGGAGAGTCTCATGGCTACAACACCTCCCCTGCCGACCATTTATTGGTCTGGCGCCCTGACCGGCGTGCCTGATGTGGAAGTCAAAAAAGCCTTCTATGAATCACTGGCCGCCGTGGCAGCGCAACTCGGTTTTTCCAACTACCTACCGCATCAAAATTCTGACCCCACCAATGACCCCGACATCACACCGGAAGCGGTCTACCAGATGGATAATCAACGGATCGAGGAAGCTGGTCTGGTAGTGGCGTATCTAGGCCAACCGTCTCTCGGTGTCGGCATGGAGCTGGTGCTGACCGCCATCGTCCACCAGATTCCGCTAATCCTGGTCTACGAAAAAAGTGCCAAAGTGTCGCGGATGGCTCGTGGTGTCCCCGGCGTACGCACTCATATCGTTTTCGAAGACGAGGCTGACGCCACAGCGCAACTACACAACGCTTTGAGCGAATTTGCCGGCGACTTCGCCGCCTAACCCATCAGCACGCTAAAAACCACGAAGCCCCTTAGGGGGCTTCTTTTTTTAGTGGCTGCAAATAATCTTGGTATGCTTCAACTATCAAGCGTAGATCGTTTGTAAACTGTTCTGGAGTGTTAGTCAGAGCCTGCTGCAAATCAGCTACAGCCCACGTTTCAATAGCGACTGCTTCTGTATCATTGAACTGAAACGCGCCATCGTAATAACCAATATAGGTAGTCACTATATACGGCTGGATAAAATCAGTCCCGTCAGTCCGAATACGACGTGAGGCAAACTGTGCATTCTCATTGACCACGCGACAGACTGCCGTTTGTACCAGATTGCCGGCAGAATGTATCGTCGACAGATCGTCAGCCAATACAACTGGTACGCCGATTTCCTCTTGACACTCTTTATGTAATGTTGCCTCAGGCGTATCCCCTGCACTAATATGACCACCAACTGTTTTATCGAGCAGATTGGGGTTTTGTAAATCCTGGGGATTGCGCCGCTGCACATACACCCGTCCATCTGAATGCATTAATAGACAGTGAACAATTTTGACCTGTCGAGTGATCTGTCCCGTGGCAGTATACTCAGCCTCAGTCTGCGTATAAAAATCCTTGATACCTTGCACACCAAGGAATTGCCCCGCTAAATCATATACCTCTAGTTGTTCCATGATAAATCACCTAGGTTACGCTACGCTATAAAACTATACATCTTTTTCACTCTGCGCACGCTTGAATGCCTCCTTATACCCAGGTCGTTCTGCCAGTGGTCTATAGCGATACGGATATCCTTGTAATTGTTCAATCTGCGCGCTGGCTGGCAGATTATAAGCATACAATGAAGGTTGACCGGGAACTGGTTGCCAGCCACGACGCTCATACATACCCTCAGCCTCTTCTCTCAGAATAGCATCAACGATCACACCGGCTTTGCGCTTACTGGTCAAAAAGCTCTCCACCTGTTCCATGATGGCGCTGCCATAGCCTTGGCCCTGTTGATCATACTCAACATACACCTCCTTCACCGCATAGTGAGGAAACGGTTTTGATAAGTATTCCATCTCTGCCTTACCGATGACGTGGCCGTCAATCACCAAGTCAATCGAATGAATTAATTCTTCCCCCTGTTCGGCATTTTCTTGAGGGTTACGCTTCACAAATTCCAACTCAGGTATATGTTCCATACTATCGCTGCGTCAACGCTACTTTAACCCCTAAGGCAATCAAAATACCGCCCAGCGTTTTATTAAACACCCCTTGAAACCGCTCAAACAATTGACGGATAGATTGTTGTGATAAAAAGACCGCTACTAGCCCAAACCAGATAATGGTATTCACCACCATGATGCCGCTCATAATTGCCATGACTGCCAGCGGCGTGTCTGGTGCAATGACTAAGGTAAACAAACTAAGGATAAACAGGGTGGCTTTGGGATTAAGCACATTAGTTAAAAAACCACTTTTAACAGCCGCTAGTGGCGACAAATCTGACGGCGCAGCGACTTGACTTGTCACTGATATGACTGACGACTTGGCCAGTAATGACTTAATACCAATATATACCAAATAGCCAGCACCGAGTAACTTAATGGCATTGAAGAGTAAGATTGATTGAGAAATAATGACTGCCAATCCAGCTAGGGCATAGCCGATGTGGACAGCGATACCCAGGCCAAAGCCCACCGCTGTCCATAACCCAGTCCGTCGAGAATAGGTGACTGCATTCCGCACCGCCATGACAAAATCCGGCCCTGGACTGATAACAGCCAGCAGGTGGATAAGGGTGACGGTACCGATGAGAGCGAGGTAGTCCATATAGTAGAGAATAGCCTATCAAAACCTAAGAGGCAAGACAAAGAAAAAAGGTGAGCCTTGTGAGACTCACCCGTATGATGTGCAACTTACCAGTCGCCTTCATCGTCGTGTGCTTGCTGACGCCGTCGCCGGATTTCCTCCACATGGCGGGCCTGTTCCTTAGGAGTCATTTCCAACATGGCTGCAACATCATAGTCAAGACTAGGATCAAGCTCTCCATGACGACGATCCGCTACCTGGGCGCGAAGCTGGTTCCCAGCCGCCATTGCTTCGGCAGCCAGCGCCACCTGACGGCGTTCGCTTTGACTCAGCTGATCAACAATATCTTTCACCTGTGCATCATCGGCCATAACCCACTCCTTTGTCTAATGAACTAGTATAAGTAGTATCGCATGATACTCTAAAAATGCAAATCACCCTTTCACACCAATCAGACCCCTAAAGAGCTGTTGCCGCTCAACTTTCTTAATCGCTTTATAACAGCGTCTTGGTACAAACGGAAAGCTTTTCGTTTTTCTTTTGGATAAATATAAGGCGTTCCAAGTACTTCGCTACACTTTTTGCACTTTAAAACTGGAGCATCTTGTACGCTCAATGTTTGTAAGTTGGCTAACTCGTCAGGAGCGAATATTCTGTCCATATACATACGTCGTAAATTGCCTGAACCATCTTTTTGATAGACAGCAACAATAGTTTGGCATTTACGGCAGCAGATATTTAAAAGTCGCGAATAACCGCCACGACTAGCCTTATACTTATCTCTTTTGAACGAAAGGCTTGTTTTTTTACTCATAGGTTAGAATGTATTTCCGATAACGTTTAAGGATATGCTCATGCCGTGCCAGGCGATAGTTAGGCTGATTTATTCAATGACAAAAGTGGCCGCAATTTTTCTTGCGACGGTTTCCAAGTCAGCGCTGTTATCTCGATTGAACCTGTTGGCTGCAATAATACTAATTTCTTGCTCAGGAAAGAAGATAGCATAAACGTCGAAAGCATAGTATGGGGGATTTTCAGGCACAGTACCGGAGATGACAAGGGCATTTTTACTACTAATAGTAGTTTTTGAGACTTTCTTACTCTCTAAAGCTTGAATCATACTATTGCTCTCACTCTCATCCTTGAAGCTGATTTCGACTGGCTCATAATAACCACCAGCAAAATCATTAAAAACAATTTCTCTAGTTGACACATAAATGCGCTGGCTGTCTTCTGATCTATCTAGTAAGAAAAATGACTGCGGATATTCAAAAGCAATATTACCTTCTTTTGAGGAGTATATTTTCCAAACCGTGTCGGTATTTATTTCTTGCTTTTTTGCTTGATCCTTAGTGGGCAACTGTGTATCAGCGACATTGTTTTGCCACAAATAAAAACCGCCAATAACCACTACAAGTGCTGCGAGTAGTGCAATCAAAGTTTTTTTGTTGTTCATCTATGTTTGGTTAAGTTATTTAGATTATACATAGAAGCAAGTAGCAAATCAGCCCAATTTCACATAACTAGTTTTTATCCAAACTGTATACCCTATTTGTAACAATATCTAGTATGTTATACAAACTTTCCCCATGTCTGGGTGATGGAAACTATTTTGGAGTAAATATTATTTGCATATAAAAAACGGAGAGGACAGGATTCGAACCTGCGATCCCTTGCGGGAAACACGCGTTCCA
>CAZJZH010000034.1:0-13447 GCA_964550465.1 uncultured Gammaproteobacteria bacterium | reverse complement strand
TAGTGGGCTCAGCAGTTGAGCAGTTAGGTGGCAACGCCCGCTACGGCCGCAGCGACCTACTAGTAGTTGAAGCGGATGAATACCAAAATAAACTACAATACTATTCACCTCAAATAGTTATTGTAACCTCGGCCGATTTTGACCACCCGGATTACTTTGCTGACCAAACCGCCTACAACCAGGTCTTTATTGATTTTATCAAGCGGCTGCCGGCGGATGGGCTGTTAGTGGCCTTTACCGATGACCCACAGGTAGCAGCCATCGCCGCGCAGGCACCTTGTCCAGTCACCAGCTATGGGGTGACTGATGGGGCTGATCTGCAGCTGGCTATGCCTGGCCAACACAACCAATGGAACGCCACAGCGGTGCTGCGGGTGGTTGAACACCTGGGATTACCAGTTGAAGCAGCTATGACTGCCTTGCAGCAGTTTACTGGGGTTAAGCGGCGGTTTGAATTATTAGGCCAGGTGGATGGCGTACAGATATATGATGACTATGCTCATCACCCAGTAGAGATTGAAAAACTACTGGCAGCGGCCCGGCAGCGTTTTCCTCAACAAAAAGTATGGGTGGTATTTCAGCCACATAGCTATAGTCGCACGCAGGCCTTACTGGCAGAATTTGCTCAAGCTCTGACGGCAGCCGATGAGGTAATTATTATGGATATTTTTGGCTCAGCCCGAGAAGATGACCCAACAGTTACTGCTACTGACTTAGTTACCGCTATGCAAGACAGGGGCTTTGCTGCAGTTAGTTACCAAGGTGATATCCCAGCTATCGTGACCTATTTGCAAGCACAGGTCAGTGGTGATGACGTGGTGCTCAGTGTCGGGGCGGGGGAGAACTGGCAGGTGGGTCAACAGCTACTGGAGGTATTGCAATAGTCTATGCAGCAGTTTGACCCGCAGGATATCCAGCGCCAAGTGGTGCTGGCACCAATGACCACTTTTCAGATTGGTGGTCCGGCAGAATATTTTTATGCCGCTAAAAGCGCTCAGGCTCTCCAAGCTGCCGTGGCCTGGGCGGCAGCCGAACGCATGCCTATCTTTGTGCTGGGTGGTGGCAGTAATTTACTGATCGCTGATGAGGGTATACCTGGCTTGGTTATTGCCGACCAGATCACTGACTTTAGCATTGAAGAGACGCGGATTGTGTCTGGTTCGGGAGTTAAGCTGAGTCACTTTGTCGATCAAGCAGCCCAAGCCGGCCTAGCAGGAGCGCAGTATCTAGTGGGTATCCCTGGTAACGTTGGTGGAGCCGTGCGAGGTAATGCTGGCGCCTGGGGGCATAACATCGGTGAACTAATCACCCGCGTAACTATCTTTGATGGGCAACAGATCCGCCAGTTGCACCAGTCTCAATGTTGTTTCACTTACCGCCATTCATTGATTAAAGACCAGGGTTGGCAGGTGGTGCAGATGGAGTGCCAGCTGCAGCGTGGGGACACCGCCAGTCTGGAACAAGAAATGGCGAGCTTTCTGAAGCAGCGGAGCCTACGCCACACTGGTCAACCGTCAGCCGGCTCGGTCTTTAAGAATATCCCACTAGCAGAGATCGCTGATCCAGACGGGCTGATTGCCGCGCTGGACTGTGACCGGCAGGCCTATATGGCTGCCACCCAACATGGTAAACTACCAGTTGGCTTTATTAACGCCGCGCTAGGCTTTCGCGGCATGCGGATTGGTGGCGCGGCGGTGTCGGACAAACACGGTAATATCATCGTCAACACCGGCGGTGCTACTGCCGCTGATGTATTGGAGCTTATTAGTGTTATTAAGCAAAAAGTCCACCAGGTCACCGGTTTGCAATTAGTCGAAGAGGTGATGCTGCTTGGACACTAAATCATAACGAAGATCTCTATGAAGATTAACATCATGGCTACTAACATGGATCTGACCGCTGCCATCAAAGAATATTTTACAGACAAGATTGAAAGCTTAACTAAATACCACGTTGATATTATCGAGGTGGACGCTGAGGTTGAATTGACCACCAACCACCATAACAAAGGTGATATTTACCGGGCTGAACTCAATATCGACGTGCCAGGCAAGTTGATTCGAGTCGATAAGACAGCTGATGACCTTTACAAGGCCATTGATAAAGTTAAAGATCATGCCGGGCCAATGTTGCGTGATTATAAAGAAAAAATGCGTGACCAGCACCGTCGTAAAGCTGCTCAGAGCAAGGCGTAGACAGAATACTTGAGAATTGGTACGGTATCGACCTATGTCACTGTGGAATAAAGTATTTGGTGATCCTAACGATAAAGACGTGGCCCGCATTCGGGCGACGGTAGTTGAGGCTGTCAACGCCGTGGAAGATGAGTATACCCAGCTATCTGATGAGGCGCTGTTTGGCAAAACAGCTGAGTTTAAGCAGCAGATTGCTGACGGCACGCCACCAGACGACTTGGTCGTGCCAGCCTTTGCCACTGTCCGCGAAGCCGCTCGCCGGGTGTTGGGGATGCGCCATTTTGATGTCCAGCTGATTGGTGGCTATGCCTTGCACACTCGACAGATTGCGGAAATGAAGACTGGTGAAGGTAAAACGCTAGTAGGAACACTACCAGTCTATCTCCATGCCCTGATGGGCCAGGGAGCGCATGTGGTGACCGTTAACGACTACCTAGCCAAGCGTGACGCCTGTTGGATGGGTCAGCTGTACAGTGCGCTGGGATTGTCTGTGTCAATCATTCAAAACCAGCAAGCTTCATTTCGCTACGACCCAGAGAATAACAGCCAGGACTACCTCGATCGAGTAGCGCCGTGCAGCCGAGCTGAAGCCTACCAGGCTGACATCACCTATGGTACGAATAACGAGTTTGGTTTTGATTATTTGCGTGACAACATGGCGGTTGACCCGGCACAGCGAGTCCAGCGACCCCTGGCCTTTGCCTTGGTTGATGAAATCGACTCTATTTTGATTGACGAAGCCCGGACACCATTGATTATTTCTGCACCAGCTCAGGAGTCGATCCAACGCTACTTTCAGTTTGCTCGCCTGGTCGAGCAGTTGCGAGAAAATGAAGATTATAATGTGGATGAAAAAGCTAAGGCGGCGACGTTGACTGAAGAGGGGATTGAAAAGCTAGAGAAAGCCCTCGGCATCGAAAATATTTACGTTGATCAGGGCTTGAGTACGGTTCATCACATCGAACAAGCACTTAAGGCTAATGTGCTGTTTAAAAAAGATCGGGACTACGTCGTCCAAGATGGTCAGATTGTGATTGTTGATGAGTTTACCGGTCGAATGATGCCGGGACGACGCTATTCAGAAGGTCTCCACCAAGCCATTGAAGCTAAAGAGGGTGTTCAAGTGCAGCGCGAGAGTCAGACGCTGGCGACGGTGACCTTTCAGAACTATTTCCGTATGTATAAACACCTCTGTGGTATGACCGGTACGGCCGCTACAGAAGAGGAAGAATTCCACCAGATTTATAATTTAGGCGTGCTAGTGATCCCAACCAATAAACCACTGGCCCGACAAGACCTCAATGACCAAATTTATAAAAGTGAG
Source organism: uncultured Gammaproteobacteria bacterium (assembly GCA_964550465.1). Lineage (GTDB taxonomy): Bacteria > Patescibacteriota > Patescibacteriia > JACRDY01 > JACRDY01 > CAZJZH01. Next base: position 9,928 of record CAZJZH010000034.1, on the reverse strand, counting down.
AAGGGTAAGTTTCAGGCGGTGATCAAGATGATCAAAGAACTGCATGACAAGGGCCAGCCGGTGCTGGTCGGTACGATTTCAATTGAAAAAAATGAGCTGTTGTCGAATATGCTGGATGCGGCTGGTGTACCTCACCAGATGTTGAATGCTAAACAGCACGAACGAGAAGCAGATATTATCGCTCAAGCGGGGCGCAAAGGCGCCGTGACGCTGGCTACCAATATGGCCGGCCGTGGAGTCGACATTATCCTCGGTGGTAAGCCACCAGCCAAGGATGATCCGGCTTACCAGCAGTGGCAGGCCGATCATGATGAAATTTTAGCGTTGGGTGGTTTAGCAGTGCTGGGGACCGAACGGCACGAGTCTCGTCGGATCGACAACCAGTTACGGGGTCGGTCCGGTCGACAGGGTGACCCTGGTATGTCACGTTTCTATTTATCACTGCAAGATGACCTGATGCGGATCTTTGGTCCGGATCGCCTCAGTAGTATCATGACCAGTTTGAAAGTGCCAGAAGATATGCCGATCGAAAACAAGCTGGTGACTAACGCCATTGAGTCTGCTCAGAAGAAGGTGGAAGGCCATAACTTTGATATCCGTAAGCATTTGGTTCAGTACGATGACGTTATGAATAAGCAGCGAGAAACTATCTATCGACGGCGTCGCGCTGCTCTGGAAGGTGGCGATGAGGTCAAGGAAGAATTCCTCGGCATGCTACGGGAAGAGATTGATTCACTGGTGACCTTCCATACACCGGGTGATCAAATCAGTGATTGGAATACTGAAGAAATCTACGAGGTAGCTGACACGCTGTTTGGTGTGCCGGCTGATACCCGTATCAAACTTGATGACATTGAAGAGTTAAAAAACAAAGGCACCTACCGCTCCGATGAAGCGCGGACAGCCTTGCAGAGTTATCTCTATGAGTTGGCGGTAGCGGCGTTCAATGACCTAGCTGAACGGATCAGCGCAGCCAGCGGCAGTGAAGATACTGTGCCGCAGGTGCAAAAGGCGGTCTATCTGCGAACTATTGATACACTGTGGGTAGAGCACCTGGATGCCATGCAGCAGCTGCGACAGGGGATTGGCCTGCGGGGCTACGGTCAACGTGATCCGTTGATTGAGTATAAAAAAGAAGGCTTCCGCCTCTTCCAGCAGTTACTAGCCCTGATCCGCCAGCAGAGTATCAGTACGCTGTTTAAGATTGGTGTGGCGGGGCAAGAAATGAACCAGTCGCTACTGGATCGTCAAGGTGTTTCCCTGTCTGGTGCGGCCAAGCAGATGCGGGCGGCTGCTAACCTAGCCGGGGCACCAGCTGGCGTGGTCCAAGCTAAGGCGCCGAAGGAACCGGGGATGGAAAAAGTCGGCCGCAATGACCCTTGCCCGTGTGGAGCGACTAAATCAGATGGTACGCCGGTTAAATATAAGAAGTGCCACGGGGTATAAAAAAGCAGGGTCTATGCTGACCCTGCTTGGAGGTGCGTTTCCAGATACGTTATAACTGATGAACACATTACCTGGTGTGGAAAGTTTGTGCCAGCTGCCCAGCGGCGGACAATGGAGCGAGAAACACCAAATTCATGAGCTATTTTCTCCTCGCCATCATCAGGGTGTTGCTCCAAAAAAGAACCGAGTTGTTGATGTAGCTTTTGCTGAATTTCTTCCATTATACTAACCTCCTAGGGAAATTCTTAGATATAGCCACTCTAGCTACAATACCCTAGCGGCATAAAAAGTCAAATAACCATGAAGCGATCAGTATTCACTATTGGTGTCTTTGGTGTCATTTTTAACTCAGACAACCAAGTATTGCTATGTCACCGTCGTGACTATGACGTATGGAACCTGCCTGGCGGTGGATTAGAAGATGGCGAGACTCCACAAGCGGGTGTTATTCGAGAGGTTAAAGAGGAGGTTGGACTAACGGTAGTAGTGGATCGTTTAGTTGGTGTTTATAGTAAGCCTGTTAAAAATGATCTAGTGCTAGCATTCACTTGTCATGTAACTGCCGGCACACCTCAATTAAGTGATGAAGCTGATGCAATTGACTACTTTTCAATTGACGCCTTACCAGAAAATACTATGATCAACCACATTCAGCGCATTCATGGCGCAGCGGCGGCTGAGGAATGCGTCATCCGTGTCCAAGAGAGTCATCTTTATAATAGTAAGCGCTAACACAATGCAATGCCCTACCTGCGGTCAGGCTATGACCATTGTTGACCAAAGCATCAGTCATGACTATGACAATAAAAAGCAGTATGATCGAACAGTCTATCACTGCCAGGCAGATGATGCTTGGGTGAGAGTAGAAGTACCTCGAGATTAACAGCTGTTAGATGATGTATATCGAACGGCCCATGCTTTTTGAATCCCAACTCCAGAAGATATGAAAACAGCCCATTTCTTAGTCACTGGTGGGCTTGGCTTTATTGGTAGTCATGTGGTTGACCATTTGTTACAGCTTGGTCAAATGGTAACCGTGATTGACAATTACTCATCAGGTCGAGAGGAGCATCTGGCCCAACACCGCGATAATCCCAGCCTGACCATACACCAGGCTGATATTACCGACCCACATACCGCTCAGCTGTTTGATGGAGCTGATGTGGTTATTCATTTGGCGGCCTTGGTCAGTGTCCAACAATCAATAGCCGAACCACTAGCTAGTCAGCAGGTTAATGCAACCGGCACGCTACAGGTTCTAGAGCACGCCCGTCAGGCTGGTGTCAGGCGCTTCATCTATGCTAGTAGCGCCGCCGTCTATGGTGATCAGCCAGTACTACCCATAGTAGAAACAGCCGCACTGCAACCTAGTTCACCATACGCCGTGCAGAAACTGGTCGGTGAGCAGTACTGTCAACTATACCACCAGCTGTATGGACTCGAAGCTATCAATCTGCGTTTTTTTAATGTCTACGGCCCACGACAATCAGTGGCTGGTGGTTACGCTTCATTGATACCAAAAACAGTTACCCGATTCCTAGACGGACAGCCACCGATTATTTATGGTGATGGTCAACAAACACGAGACTTTATTGCGGTAGGGGACGTGGTAGCAGCTATCACTGCCGCAGCTACTACGGATCAAACAGCAGCTTTTGGGCAGCGTATTAACATTGGTAATGGACAAGCGGTCAGTGTCAATGATGTTGTGGCGGCTATTACTGCCGACACTGATGTGACGCCGCTGTATCAAGCAGCGCTGGCTGAGCCGCGCAATAGTCAGGCAGATATTAGTCGTGCGCAACAGCTCCTCAATTGGCAACCGCAACAAAGCCTATCTGGAGGGATTGCCGAAACGATAGCTTGGTTTCGTGATACAATGTAAAAGCGACCCAGACGGGTCGCTTTTGGTGTGCCTAATCATGCTCTATCACACGACTAAGACTTTCTTCAAGGTAGCCCATGGCGCGGTGATACTTCAAAACTCTTTGGCGATCAGTGGTTGTGGGGTGAGGAATGCGAGACAAGTCAGCATTATCTCGCAAATCAGCCAATTTAACTTGACGAGCCAATACAGGCCCCTGATCGATCCGTCTAATAAAAGCATCGTAATCAGTTTCTTCACTTGGTAGCTTGGAAACACAGACGATTGCCTCTACAATATTGCTAGGGCAGCCAAGGTTTAATAAGTCTTGCTGAGTGAGAGAGGTATCCTCAATGATATCATGCAAGACACCAGCGATACGCCCTTCAGGCGTGTTTAGTTGGAGCATAACTCGCAGTAGGTGCAAAATGTATGGCTGTCCGGCGCGATCACGTTGACCCTTGTGATGCTGAAGTGCTAGCTCAATAGCTTGTTCTAGGGTGAACACTACTTCCTCCTCTTGGTTTAAAAAGAACATTCTAGCTGTCCAAACATCGATATTTAAGGTTATGACAAAACAATGAATAAGTCAACACCTTTCCAGTATTATTAACGGATCATCAGGCTAATTATTGTGATACAATGTAAAAGCGACCCGTCTGGGTCGCTGGAAGTGTGGAGGCGTTGTGCCGACATCTCCACTGTTCGTGGAGACCAAAACTTCAGAGTAATAGTGGGACTAGTAATGCCCTCTATTAGAGCTGTTGGTGTCTGTCTCTGGGGCTCTACGAGCCCCGTCTAACTCCTTTGGTCACAACGCAATAGGGAGCATAACATTATTCAGTATTCTACGCAACTCGAACTGTATGAAAATAACCATCGGCACAGAAAACCCAACCAAAATTGCCGCCGTCAGGGAGATACTGGCGGAGTATTCACAGTTTGCTGAAGCTGACATAGTGGGCGTAGCCGTACAATCAAGCGCTGCTGATCAGCCAACGTCATTAGACGAAACAGTTGATGGCGCCCTTAGTCGCGCTGTGGCGGCCTGGACCGATGATGTTGACTACAGCATTGGCCTAGAGTCCGGCCTGATGGCCGTCCCAAAAACCACCCACGGCACCATGGACGTCTGTGTCTGTGCTATCTATGATGGTCAACAGCATCACTTAGGGCTGTCATCAGCCTGGGAGCCGCCACAAGCCTTGTATGACGCCATGCAAACCGGCTTAAACATGAGCCATGCTGCCAAAGCGGCTGGATTAACCGATAAAGACTACATTGGTCATGAAGAGGGAGTTATTTCTGTACTGACCGGCGGGCGATTGGACCGCAAAGAATACACCAAGCAGTCTTTACGCACAGCGCTGATTCACCTTGATTTTCAACAAAAACAAAACCACCAAGATTAGCTGGTGGTTTTTGAGATGTGTCATTAGTGGCGATGAACGGCATTGAAGATCCATTGCCCTAAACAGCCAACCACACCTAAAGCCACAACATAGGGCAATAGTGGGCTGGCGGCAGCAGACCTGAGTGGTGGGCTGGGGCTACCGCCTGCCAGATCTGGTAGCCAGCCAATGATCGTCGTCCAATGTTCACCGAGGAGCATGACGGTAAAAATCATCAACCAAAAGATGCCGAACGCCCTGACTGCTTCTTCAACGGGGTGTCTATACATAGTCAACCTCCTTGTAAAAGAACTGTGTTGATTTAACTAGCGTAGTTGATTACACTGATGGTGTCCAGCAATACCGTTAAGACTATTTTAATATGAAGCAGTTAAAATTTCGCCAACACTTAGCCGACCTAATTGTGGCCGGGAGCAAAACCGCTACTTGGCGACTGTTTGATGATAAAGACTTACAAGTGGGGGACCAACTGGAACTACTGGTGTCAGAAACACAACAACCATTTGCCACGGCTATTATTACGGCCGTGACAGAAAAGCCGCTCAAACAGATTACCGCCGCAGATTTTGTCGGTCATGAACCATTTGAGAGCCGGGAAGTGATGTTGCAAACATATAAGACATACTATGGTGACGCCGTCAGCTGGTAGACTATAGTCAAGATGATTGATTTTGAGTTGCAGTAGTATGGCAGCTCCACTACCGCTTGGCACCTATCGCCACTACAAAGGCCCGCTATACGAAGTACTGGCGGTAGCCCGGCATAGCGAGACGGAGGAGTGGATGGTGGTCTATCGCACGCTTTACGGTAACTACTCCTGGTGGGTGCGACCACTGGCCATGTTTACCGAAGACGTAGTGGTGGAGGGTAGAGTAGTTAAACGATTTCAATATATAGCAAAACCATAACTATATGTCAGATATCGAACAACGACTGGCGGCCGTAGAAGAGCGGAACAATCGCGTCACTGCCGACAAAGCTTGGGAAACCAGCTGGACGCGGCGAGGACTGTTAACGCTATTCACCTACATCGCCATTGCCCTGTACTTATGGGTTATTGCTATCGACCGGCCGTTCCTCAATGCCATCGTGCCGGCAGTGGGGTTCATGCTATCAACTCTAACACTACCGTTTTTCAAGCGCCGGTGGCTACGGCGGTACAGAGTAGGTAAATAAGGTAGAGGCCACCACCACTACCCCTTATATCTGATATCCCATATCTGATACCACACCCTGCTTGCATTTTCTCTCAAGCGCGCTATACTAAGCCGCAGTTTCACTCCCTATGGGAAAAAGTCTCAAACAACGCATTTCTGTCGCCCTTCTCCTGGTTGCCGCCGTGGTAGCTGGTTTTTTTGTCTATCCGGCCGCGCTCAGCCAAACAACTGGTTGGAATTTAGGCTGGTTTGAACAGCAGTTTAAGCTAGGGCTTGATTTACAGGGGGGTACTCACTTGATCTACCAGGCAGACGTCTCTGGCGTACCAGCCGGGGAGCGTGACGAAGCCCTAGAAGGGGTCCGCGATGTGATCGAGCGCCGAGTTAACGCTTTTGGTATCTCTGAACCGGTAGTCCAGACCAGCGGTAGTGGTGATAACCACCGAGTGGTAGTAGAATTGGCCGGTGTGCATGATGTGACAGAAGCCATTACCTTGATTGGTGAAACGCCGTTGCTAGAGTTCAAGATTCAAGCTGATCCGCAACCATTAACTGAGGAACAGCTAGCTGAACTAGAAGAATACAACACCGCAGCTCGTCAAAAGGCAGAAGATTTGTTAAGCGAAGCGCTTAACTCACCAATCGAACGCTTTGCCGAGCTAGCAACGGAGAATTCAGAAGACCCTGGCTCTGCCGCCCAAGGCGGTGACCTCGGCTTTGTACCACGCGGCGTGTTTGTACCAGAGTTTGACAGTGTTTTGTTTGACGAGTTGGCAGTAGGGGAGATTTACCCAGAAGTGGTGGAAACAGCCTTTGGCTACCACATTATTTACAAAGAAGCAGAACAAGGAGAAGGGGACGACTACCAAGTCCGGGGTCGTCATATCCTCATCGCTACTCAGACCGAAGCCGCTTACCAGCAGACCCTGCAGTGGGCCAATACTGACTTGGGCGGTAAACAGTTAGATGGCGCTCAAGTAGTCTTTGATCAGACTGTTGGCACGCCAAATGTGTCACTGCAATTTGATAGTGAAGGCAAAGAATTATTTGCTGACCTGACCCGTGAACATGTTGGTGAGTTAATCGGCATTTTCCTTGATGGACAAGTGATTTCTTCACCCCGAGTGACAGAGGCTATCACTGGTGGGGAAGCAGTCATTACCGGAGATTTCACCCTAGAAGAAGCTAAGCTGCTAGCACAGCGCCTTAACGCCGGTGCGCTACCAGTACCAATTGAGCTTATCTCTCAACAAACCGTCGGGGCGACCTTAGGGCAGCAATCCGTTGATCGCAGTTTGTTTGCCGGCCTGATCGGCTTACTGGCCGTAGCTATTTTCATGATTCTCTACTACCGCTTACCAGGAGTGTTTGCAGTGGTTGCTCTGGCAGTCTACGGCATCTTTGTCTTAACCCTGTTCAAGTTGATTGGTATTACCTTGACCTTGGCGGGTATTGCTGGGTTTATCCTGTCGATTGGTATGGCGGTTGATGCCAACATTTTGATTTTTGAACGGATGCGTGAAGAGTTGAAGAAGGGTCAGTCTGTGCACCAGTCAGTCGAAGAAGGTTTTAAGCGAGCTTGGCCGTCAATCCGCGATGGTAATGTCTCTACCCTGATCACCTGTTTGATTCTGTTCTGGTTCACCACTAGCTTGATCAAAGGCTTTGCTTTGACCTTGAGTATCGGTATCTTGACCTCAATGTTTACCGCTATTACCGTTACCCGCGGCTTTATGCGAGTGTTCTTAGGTCGCTGGGCTGAACGACTATACTTCTTATTTAACCGCCCTAAGCCAGTAGCTGATAGCACAGAATAACCTATGCATTTGCCAATTATCCAAAAACGTCGTTGGTTCTATGGTCTGTCACTGATACTGGTGATTGGCTCGATTGTTGCACTGAGCGTCTTTGGCTTGCGTTTGGGGACTGACTTTACTGGCGGTAGTTTGTTAGAAGTACAGTTTACCAACGCCGCTGTACCAAACAGTGATGATTTACGCGGTGCACTGACAGAGCTAGAGCTGGGTGATATCACTATCCAGCCTAGTGATGATGACAAACTCTTACTGCGGTTCCGAGAGGTCAGTGAAGAAGAGCACCAGGCAGTATTGACCGCTATTGGCAAAACACTTGGTGACACCACCACTGAAACGACTGACGGTGAGGTACCTGAAGTAGTAGAGCTGCGCTTTGACTCAATTGGCCCTACCATTGGTCAAGAACTGCGCCAGAAGAGTGTTTGGGCTAGTGTGGTGGTGCTGGGGGCTATTATTGCCTACATCGCCTGGGCTTTCCGTAAGGTTAGTCGGCCAGTCAAAAGCTGGAAGTACGGCGTTATTGCTATCATCGCCTTGCTTCACGACGTACTGATCACCTGTGGTGTCTTCGCCCTGCTTGGTTATTTCTTTGGCATCGAGATTGGCGCGCCGTTTGTAGCGGCTATCCTGACGGTTATTGGGTATTCAGTTAACGACACCATCGTTATTTTCGACCGCACCCGCGAAAACCTCTACAACTACCATGGCGACTTTGCTGGTACGGTTAACAAGGCGGTTAATGCCACTATTGGTCGATCAATTAATGCATCGGTGACTACACTGTTAGTCTTGCTGGCGGTCTTCTTCTTTGGCGGTGCCACCATTCAGCCATTTGTGACTACTTTGATTATCGGTGTAGTGGCTGGTACGTACTCATCTATCTTCTTAGCCAGCCCGTTACTGGTCAGCTGGAAGCAGCTCAGTCAGCGTGGTTAGTGTTGACAGGGAGGTAGTTATATAGTAGACTTGGCCGTACTGTCCTAGGATAGAGTGGGTAATAGCTATTACCCGGTGGTTATAGGCCTGCGCCGAGGTAGCTCAGCTGGTAGAGCAACTGTTTTGTAAACAGTAGGTCGCGGGTTCAAATCCTGTCCTCGGCTTTGTAAACATTCTATTGTGAACATATGGCAAAACGTACAGATGACAAGTGGGTCAAGCTGGAACATAAAGACACCGGCGAAATTATCCGCACCCGCAAGAACAAAAAGAAGCTTTCCGGCATTCGATTGGAGCTGAAGAAGTTCTCTCAGAAGCTGAAAAAGCACGTGGTGTTTAAGGAAACAAAGTAGCCGAAAACTACTTTGTTTCTTTTGTGGGGGCTTAGTTAAATGGTATAACATCGGTCTCCAAAACCGAGGTCGGGGGTTCGATTCCCTCAGCCCCTGCCAAAATATTCCTGTGAAAAACAGGGATTTTTTGGTATGATTGGTGTGGAAATGGTAAGCGTAACTAGGATATTAGTTAATAATAGTAAATTTCCTATGAAATTTGAAGATACTAGTCAACAATCAGAGATACCTTCGGCTGAAACTGATTACAGCCTTGCTGAATATCAGCAAATTATAGCGGAATTACGACTGAATGAACCAGTCACAGAATCTGGAGCTACTCGACTCGAGCTATTGTTGCAGAGTCTGCCGTCGAGGAGCAGCTTTTTTACTCAGTTAACTCGTCAAGCTGTACTTAAGGTGGCAAACCTTGACCAGGCCTCTTATCAAAAACTACGCGAAGAGTATGATGATGAGTATATTTCAGACATAATTTATAAATTAAAAGATACCATTGAAATCAAAGAGGAGGAATATGATCAAGAAATAGAAGAATTTCTATCACAAGCTGACGTGGCAGCGTTAACTCGTGCTATTACAGTAATTTTTATAGAAGGCTACTATAGTAGAGACGACGCAATACGTGATCTGCATGCTCAATATGAGACAATTGAAGCGTGCGCACAGCAGTTAGTAGATACAGATTTAAACTATTTGAAGGAGACATATCACATAGAGGAGATAAGGGGCCTACTAAAAGAACTTGAGCGATTAGGCCAGCAGGTCACTGCCAAGGAAATGGTGAAAATGGAGGCCATCCTAAAAAAAGAAAAAGAAAAAATGGAGAGAGAGCAGCGCGATGGTACTATTTTGAACCTAGCTAGCTTTTTCTATAATCGTAAGTCTGTTCTGATAGAAGTGGCTGACCGAGCAGGCGTAGAGATCCCATTCTCCACAGACTACG
>CAZJZH010000033.1:0-13649 GCA_964550465.1 uncultured Gammaproteobacteria bacterium | reverse complement strand
TCCGCCGAATCCTGCGAAGCAGGAGAAGGCGGATGGTTACTTTTTGCCCAAAAAGTAACGAAGAGAAATTATTTCTTCTTTTTCTTCCCTTTCCCCTGCCCACTAACACAAGCTTTGACAAAGGCTACGAACAGTGGGTGCGGATCGAGCGGTCGTGATTTGTATTCAGGGTGAAACTGCGTACCGACAAAGAATGGATGATCGGTAATTTCGATAGCTTCGACTAACTGACCATCTGGTGAAGTACCACAGACCGTCAAACCAGCCTCTTCTAGCTGAGCGCGGAATTCATTATTAAACTCATAGCGGTGACGATGACGCTCGCTGACTTTCCGCTTATCACCATAGGCGGCCCGAATAGTCGTACCGGCTTTCAAGACACAGGGCCAGCCACCCAAACGAATAGTGCCGCCGTACTGCTTCTGCTTAATCAGCTCTGCTTGTTCTGGCATGATGTGAATAATATCATGCGGTGTTTTTGGATCCACTTCAGCTGAATGAGCCCCTTTCAGTTTACAAACATGGCGGGCAAACTCGACGGCCGCCATCTGCATACCATAACAGAGGCCAAAGTATGGCAGGCCGGTTTCCCGACAGTGGCGAATAGCCGCGATTTTACCCTCAGCACCTCGCTTACCCCAGCCTTGGGGCACAATGACGCCATCTAAGCCTTTCAGCGCTGCGGCCGCTCCATGGTCTTCAATCTCCTTAGTGCCAATCCATTCAAAGACTGGTTTGACGTTATTAGCAATACAAGCGTGCTTCAGCGCTTCAATGACTGAGATATATGAGTCAGCCAAGACGTAGTCACCGGTGGAAAAGTACTTGCCAGCAATACCGATCACTACCTCCTTCTTGGCTCGCTTGGCCTTGGTGACCATGGCTCGCCATTCTACCAAATCTTTCTTCTTTGCCTTGAGATCAAAATGTTTCAATAACGCGGCACTCAAACCTTCGTCATCAAAATTAATAGGAATTTCATAAATCGAATCAACGTCTGGTGCGGCTACCACATGCTCTTTTGGCACCCCACAGAAGGTGGATAACTTCTCTCGTCGAGGCTCGTCCAGCGGGCTAGACACCCGACAGAGCAAAAAGTCTGCCTGCAAGCCAACCGAGTTCAGGGCCCGAGAAGCGTGCTGCGTCGGCTTGGTTTTCATCTCCCCTACCTTGCTTGGTACTGGCAGGTAGCTGACCAGCACAATACCGACATCTTTTGGCCGCTGCAGTTTGAGCATGCGGACCGCTTCCAAGAAGAGAATGTTTTCATACTCACCGACCGTGCCACCAATCTCTACCAGGGTAAAGTCTGCTTTGGCTTGTTTGCTAGCTTTTTCAATCCGATCAATAATTTCCAGCGGAATGTGGGGCACCACCTGGACACACTTACCTTTGTACTCCAGGTTGCGCTCCCGCTCAATCACCGTCTGATAGACCGAGCCAGTAGTCATGTAGTTGCTATTGGGCAAATCAACATTCAAAAACCGCTCGTAGTTACCCATGTCCTGGTCAGTCTCTAGCCCCTCATCCAATACAAACACTTCGCCGTGCTCGGTCGGGTTCATGGTGCCCGCGTCAACATTAACATACGGGTCAATTTTCATGGCAGTGACGCGATAGCCCTTGCCCTGGAGGATACGACCAATAGCCGCAGTGGATACCCCCTTACCTACACCGGACATGACGCCGCCAACGACGAAGATTATTTTACTCATAGATGCCGTGTTTCTATGTCTATTTAGATTAACAAAAATGAGCCCGGCCCAAGCCGTGACTCAGCAAAAAATAATTTAATGATCCGCTGCGGTAATAGTGATGGTCAGCTGCCCAGTTGTACCATTGGCTAATCGGTAGGCTACTGGTTGTTGCCCTACCTGCTTCAGGGCTAGATCAGCCGGCAGGGTGTCCGCTGGCATATCAATCTGCTGGGAACGCAAAGCGGTAATAATATCATCCCGGTGAACAGCAGCGAACAAAGTGCCATTTTCACTAGCTGGGCGCTGGAGCTGCAGCTCAAAATCTACCAGCTGTTTAGACAGCTTCTGCGCCTGCTTGGCAGTAGCGGCGGCGATTTTACGCTGCCGAGCCGCCTGACTGACCGCGGCCTGCAAAGCAGCACCGGTGGCCCGCACTGCTAACCCATTGGGGATCAAATAGTTCTGAGCATAACCGTTTGGCACTTCCGTAACATCACCCGGCTTACCCACACCTTTGACATGTTTTGTAATCACCACCTGCATACCCATTCCGCACTATTTTACCATATTGCCCTATTGCTGCCAAACCTCGTCATCACCCAGTAACTCCACCGCCTGGTCGAGTTGTGGGTCACGATCAGCATCACGATCTTCAGTGGTTAAGTCAACGATGTAATCTGGGGTAATACCGGCTTCATCGATAGTCGTGCCATTTGGGGTCTGCCACCGAGCCACCGTTAACTTAACCGATGAGCCATCTGGTAGTTGTTGCAGCTGTTGGACAGAACCCTTACCAAATGTTTGCTCACCTACTATCAGCGCTAAGCCATAGTCACCCAAGGCACCGGCCACAATCTCTGAACCAGAAGCCGAGCCGCCATTGACCAGCACTACCGTCCGATAGGCAGATAACTTACCGCTACCATTAGCAGTGTGTACTCGCTGCTGGTCAGGAAAAGCCTCTGTCACAATCACTCCATCAGTCACCCAGCCAGAAGCCACCGCCACTGCTCGGTCCAAGAAACCACCAGGGTTACCTCGTAAATCAAGGATAATACCAGCTGGATCAGCGGCGATAATATCACGAACCGCTTGATCAAATAAGCGGGTGGTATCTTCATTAAAGCTAAGAATCTCAATCACCGCGATGTCATCTTGACGCACCTGCCAGCGGACTGACTCAAAATGAATCTCATCACGAATAATGCTGACGGGTTGTGGCTCATCCCAATCAGTGCGGAAAATAGTCAGCACTACTTCCGTGCCTCGCTGACCACGAATTAGTCGCACTGCTTCAAACAGCGACATGCCCGCTGTATCAGTACCATCAATCTCAACGATGATATCTTGTGGCTGAATGCCAGCCGCAGAGGCTGGCGTGCCGCGCAACGGTGACACCACTACCGGTCGACCTTGGCGGACAGTCAGCTCAGCGCCAATACCTTCAAAGTTCCCTTCCAATTCCTCAGAGAATTCCTGCGTCACTTCTGGGTCAAAAAAGACGGAGTGCTGGTCACCAAGTGCCGCCACCACGCCACGCAGAGCACCGTAAAACAGTTGACTGTCAGTGATATCTGCTCGATCAACGTAATCGTCTTGAATAAAAGTCCAGACCTGCCGCAGTAAATCAAAGTCCACATCCTCCTCCAGATAGGCTGGCCGCTCCCCTTCCAGCGGCGCGTTATAGACCTTACCCTGACCAGTGCCCCAGGTAGTTTGTCGTCCCACTACCACACCAATAATAAACCCCAAGATGAGGACCAGTACCCCACCGTAAATCAATAGCCACTTACTCTGTTGACGTGATTGCATCATAGGTTAATCAACACTGATCCGTTCAATATCAGCCCCCAATGTTCGCAGCTTACCTGCTAGGTCGTCATAGCCGCGATCGATGTAGTTAATATTGTAAACCGTAGTCACTCCTTTAGCCACCAAGCCAGCCAGCACCAGCGTAGCACCGGCGCGTAGGTCATGACTCTGCACTGCCGCTGGCTTAAAGGCCGTCGGGCCGACTACCAGCGCCTGATGCGGGTTATAGACTTCTGAACGGACACCCATCTTCTCTAACTCCTGCAAATAGACGAATCGACCTTCGTATAAGGTCTCAAAAATCTTGGTCACCCCCTTGGCTTTCGCTAACACCAATGAAAATGGCGCTTGCAGGTCTGTAGAAAAGCCCGGATAGACGCGTGTTTCTAGTTTTTCTAAGGCGGTTAATTTTTTAGCGGCGCGGACAGTGATTTTTTTACCATCAAAGCTGACATCGCCACCGGCTTCGATTAACTTATTCCAAAAAGCACTTAACTCATCCGGGTCAACACCGCTAATGGTCACCTGACTGCCCGGCACAATCGTAGCCGCAATGGCAAAGGTACCCATTTCAATAGCATCGCCAATCACTCGGTGCGTCGCTGGTCGTAACGTAGCCCGGCCATGCACCCGCAAGGTATTAGTGCCAATCCCTTCAATCTTACTACCCATAGCCACCAACATGTGGCAGAGGTCTTGGACATGCGGCTCACTGGCAGCCAGGTGAATTTCCGTAATTCCCTTAGCTAATGCGGCAGCCAGCAAGGCATTTTCCGTAGCGGTGACCGATGTTTCCCACATCAAGAATTTCTTACCAGTCAGACGCCCCTTGCTCTTCAAAATAAGTGCTTCCTGATCTGGAATGAGTTGAGCGCCCAGGTTCTCCAGAGCATCTGTATGCGCCCGCACTGAGCGTTTACCAATAATACAGCCACCCGGATACGCCATATGCACCTTACCAAAGCGAGCCAGCAGTGGGCCAAGGAGTAATATAGAAGCACGCAGGCGACCTACCATGGTCAAGGGCAGCTGGCGGTTGTGTAGTTGACGAGTATCAACCGTCACTGTTTGTCCGCGGAAGGTAGTCTGTGCGCCCAGATACTCCAGCAGCGACAAAAAGGTCCGCACATCAGCAATATCTGGTACGTTACGCAGAGTAGATACACCGCGGGTCAAAATAGTGGCGGCCAAACAGGGCAAGGCCGCGTTTTTTGCGCCAGAAACAGTGATAGTGCCACGCAACGGCTTCCCGCCACGAATACGAAATGTGTCCATACAACAAAAATAGCTATGATATACCGCTTCATTATAGGCTAAGCTGGCCTGTCCGGCAAACGACCCAGCCGTTGCCGAAAGCTGATCATTTGCCTATACTGGTCAGCAGTATATACGCTTATGATCTCACTATCCATTCGCCGTGTCATTACCGGCCTATTTATCCTGACATTCCTCATCTGTACGCCACTGCTGTTACTCTACAGCGCTGGCTATCGGTATGATTTTAAAAAAGAATCGGTCTCCGCGGTGGGCTCACTGTCTGTCACTACTGAACCGCGTAATGTCACTGTCCGCCTCAATGGTCAAGTAGCTCAAGGGCAACGCAGTGACGGCTCACTCCGGTTCACCAACCTGACACCTGGTCAGTACACCGTGACAATTGAGCGCGATGGCTACCACTCGTGGCGGAAGCAGTTACTGGTCGAACCAAACGTAACCACCTTTGCCAACGAAGTCGTCTTATTTCAAACCACTGACCCGCAGCTAGCCACGGCCATCAGCAGCAGCGCCGCCCATACCGCGCCAGATCAAAAGCTGATCGCCCTGCAGACCGCTGAGGGCTTACGTATCTACAACACTGCTAACCAACAAATTGTCGACACTGTTTCTGGTGGCTGGCAGTTTATCAGCTGGGCGCCAGATAGCAGCGCGGTACTGCTCGATGATGGTGCTGGTCAGTACGCTATCGCCTATATCAACAGCGATACCCCGCTCCTCCGGGTAAATACTCTGCTGGATGCAGCCACCATTGATAGTATTAGCTGGAGTAATCAAACCAGCTACTTACTGACCGTTGTTAGTGGTAATGATATCTGGCAGCTCAACACCATTACCCGCGCTCCCCGGCTGGTCTACCAGTTGCCAGCTGACCAATCATACGGCTCAGCTGTCTTATTTAACAATAACCGGGTGTACGCTATCGCCAATACGCCCAGTGGCTCGTGGCTGGAACAACATGACAGTGACAGTGGTGAAGTGGCCCGCCTCCTTCAACTACCGCGACAGAGTCATGCTATGCGCTTTGTGGTGAATAATGACATGGTTATGCTCCATGACGCTGAGGCGCAAACACTGCTGGTGGTCGACCAATCATTCAGCAGCATACTGCTGCAAACCACAGCTCAAGCAGCTGACTGGACACTGTCTGGTCAAGCCCTGCTGTTTCAACGAGATAACGAACTGTGGCGCTGGAGCGCTGGTGGCGCTGCTCAGTTTATTGATCGCTACAGTCAGCCGATCACCGCTGTACAACAAATCCCCCGCAGCGCCTATGTCTTGGTCCACTGGGGGGATCAGATTGATATTGTTGAATTAGATGCTCGTGATCAGGTCAATGTGATCACCATAGCTGAGTCAATACGTCTCCAAGGGCTAGCCCTATCAGCCGACGGCCAACAGCTGTGGTTGATTGGTCAGTACGATGACCAAGCGGGCATTTTTACCCACTCACTCCGTCGCTAAGCCTGGCCACTCTTCTCCGCAATCAGTTTAGTGGCGCGGTACAGTGATGGAAAGGTGCCGGCATCAGTCCAGTTGCCACTGACAATCTCAAAGCTCATCGTGCCTTGGTCAACATAAAAATTGTTAACATCAGTGATCTCTAGCTCTCCTCGCCCGGAGGGCTGTAGTGTTTTAATAACATTCCAGACTTGAGCGTCATAAAAGTATAACCCGGTCACGCAGTAGTTACTCTTGGGTTGCTGAGGCTTTTCTTCGATACCAACAATCTTGTCCCCGTCCAGCTCGGCCACGCCAAAGCGTTGTGGGTCTGGTACTTCTTTTATCATGACCTTGGCGCCCTTACCCTGAGCGCGAAAGTCATCACCGGCTTTATTAATCTGATCTTGGTCGTCAAAAATATTATCACCCAAAATAACGGCCACTGGTTCATCATCAGCAAAGTCTTCGCACAGACTGAGCGCCTGCGCAATACCACCAGCCTCTTCCTGTAAACCATAGGACAGCCGCGCCCCAAATTCTTTACCGGAACCTAGCAGCTCCAAAAACTGCCCGGCATGGCCGCGACCAGAGATAATCATAATGTCACGAATACCCATACCCGTTAAGGTCTGGAGCGGATAATAAATCATCGGCTTGTCATAGACGGGCAAGAGATGTTTGTTTGTCACTTTGGTCAGGGGCATCAGGCGTGAACCAGTGCCGCCAGATAAAATAATTCCTTTCATAGGGTTATTTGGCTACTACGAGTGATAATGCTTTTGGCACCACTGTCACTTCAATCGGGCTGGTGGCCGGATGGGCGTCACCATCAATCTGCAGTGGCAGTGAACCGTTATACTCAATTTTTAATTTTTGAAAAGCGTAATACTGCAAGCGCTGCTGGTATGAAAATCGACGACCCAGTAACCGGGCCAGCATAATCGGGTAGTCACTCCAGCCAATCGGCCGGATGATGGCTAAGCTAAACTTACCGTCAGTAAAGGAAATATCTGGCCCCAATGGGATACCGAGAAACTTGCCAAAGTTCATGATAAACAAGGTCTTGGCGTGCTGCTGTAGACGCTGGCCATCAATGGTTAACGATACATTAGTTTCATTGACTCGTCGAATACTCTGCCACAAACTAATGAAATAGGCGCCAAAGCCAAACAATCGCTTGTGTAGGCTGCGGGTGTTAGTTACCGCCCAGGCGTCTTGGCCGATGCCGGCCGCCACCACCATCCACTGGTCATTAACCTTACCAACATCAATCTGGGTGACGGTGCCGGTGACTGCCAATTTACAAGCCCGACTGATAGTGGTAGGAATTTTAAATGTCCGCGCTAAGAGATTGGCGCTGCCAGTGGGCACGACTGCTAACGGCGTTTGAGACTGTCGGCTGAGAATCCACTGAGCGACGGCGTTGACCGTGCCGTCGCCACCGACTGCAATAATGCGATCATAGGAATGGGGGTTGAGCGCGCGCACACGTTGATGCTGACGGTCAGTATGAACAACAGTGACATTGTGACCGCGCAGAGCACGGTTAAGCTGTGGTGCCACCAGTTTCCACCGCCCGGCGGCGGGATTATGAACGACCAGTAGATCCATATTGTCGTTGATAGTACTGTTGATAGTCACCGGAGCGAACATTGCGCCACCAGTCTTGGTGCGCTACATACCAGTCAATCGTCGCCGCTAAACCGTCAGCAAAGTCAATCTGTGGCTGCCAACCCAGGGCTGTTCGCGCCTTATCAAAATTAATGGCGTAGCGACGGTCATGACCCTTACGGTCTGCTACATACTCAATCATATCATCCCCTTTACCTAAGTGATTGAGGATGAACTTGGTAATGTCCAGGTTGGTTTTTTCCGCATCACCACCCAGGCAGTAGGTCTGCCCTAACGCGCCGTGGCGGATAATCATCTCCACTCCCCGGTTATGGTCATCGACATGAATCCAATCCCGCACCTGCAGACCATCACCATAGACCGGCACTTTTTTACCTTCCAACAGATTGGTCACAAACAGTGGGATTAATTTTTCTGGGAATTGGTAGGGGCCGTAGTTGTTGGAGCAGTTAGAAATAGTGATGGGCAGCTGATGGGTGTGCCAGTACGAACGCACCAGGTGGTCAGAGGCTGCTTTAGAAGCAGAGTACGGACTACGCGGGTCATAGGGTGTGGTTTCAGCAAAGGCTGGGTCCTCTGGCCCTAAGGCGCCAAAGACCTCGTCAGTTGAGATGTGATGAAAACGGATATTGCCCTGCTGGCGGGCCGCCTCTAACAGATTGAGCGTGCCAATGACATTGGTCTGCAGAAAGGCGGCTGAGTCCATAATAGAGCGGTCAACGTGTGTTTCCGCCGCAAAGTTAACAATGACATCCGCCCCTTGGACTGCTGCTGCCACGGCCGCCGCATCACAAATATCACCTTTGATAAAGGTGTAGCTACCATGCCCCTCCACCTCCTGGAGATTTTCTAAATTACCCGCATAGGTCAAGGCATCAAAATTAACCACCTGATCATCCGGATGATTGGTTAACCAGTAGCGAATAAAATTACTGCCGATAAAGCCGGCCCCGCCGGTGATAAAGAGTTTCATACAATATATTCAGTATAGGTTATTTTCTAGGCTTACGAAAATCAGCTTCTTCTAATCCTGATTGTAGCAAAATAGACTGAAATGTGCCGTGAGGAATTTCTTTTTTACTAACCTTGACAGTCACCTTCACGGTCCGACCAGCGACGTGCTTTTCAAACCGAGCATGAGAACCTTTTTGTCGTACACAAAAGAAGCCCTTAGCTTTAAGGACTTTTAAAACTGTCTGCAACGAAATTGGTCTAGGCATGAGTAAATGTCAGCGGAACAATATCAGGTCGTTCAATCTTACGAATATCACTCAACGGCGTATCCTCCAAGTGTAGTGACAACGCCTCCTCTAGTGCCGCCAAAGCTTCCTTCTTAGTATCACCAAAGCTAGAAACTCCGGTGTTGAGATTCCATGAAACATACTGCTTACCCTCTTTCCAGACCACATTTTTCATCGTCACTTTTGTCATAAGATAGAAATATACTCCTAACGAGAGTGTACGTCGAATGCCATCAGACGTCAATGCTTAACCAATGATTCAATACGCTGGTGAATGTGCTCAAATGTCTGCTGTGAAGAAGGAAAGTCAATCGCTTCAGTCTTGGCGCGAAACTCTGGTAGGCGCTCGAAAAACTGCTCAATATCTGCTGCCGACAAGTCATCTGTCGCCATGCCATAGCCCGCGTCTACTATATCATAGGCATTGAGGATCTGTTCAAACTGCTTCTGTTGTGGCCAGGACAGCACTGGTTTTTTCAGCCACAGCGCCTCTGACAAAAAGGTAAAGCCACCAGCACCGATCACCGCCTTGGCCGCGGCTAGGTCAGCGATGATGTCATCAGAAAACGGCTTGAGGATGATATTGCCTTCTACACGTGCTTGCGGCGCGCCATAGATGATGAACGGCTGATCAGGAAACTGCTTGAAGGCGGTTTTGATTTGTTCAATATGCTCCGGCCAGGCATAGGTCACCACCGCCTGACCAACCGTTGGCACCGCTTGCTCTACCTCAGACCGAATAATTGGCGGGATAATAACCGCCTTATCACGTAGCCGCGCCCACAGCGTCAGCTGCCGCGGCACAAAACTACTAATAAAGTATGTACTGGCATGGGGCACAAAGGCCCGGATAACTGTTTTGGTCACCATGTACTGGTGCATGTAGCGAGGCCGCACCGGCACTTTGCAGTGGGTGATGCGGTGTTGGTTATCAACACTGATCAGTGGGATGCGGTGGCGGTAGGCCAGCAGGGCGGTAAAGGGCTCAAAGTCAGTAATAATCACATCTGGCTTAAACTCCTTGACCCACTGCTTCAAAGCAGCGAAGTTTTTGATGCTGTTCTTGGGCAGGGTTTCAATGTAGCGAGCAAAGGTTTTTAAATATTGCAATTCTCCCTGTTGACCCAGAGCAAACTTAACCGCGTCTAAGCGCTGCACATCCTCACCACGAGCCGTGTAAAAATCATACGCCCGGTCGTTACCGGCAATCCGAACCTCATGACCGTACCCCCGCAAGGCGGTGATGACCGGCAGCGATCGCACGCTATGCCCGTTGCCTACACCTTGTACTCCGTAGAGAATCCGCGCCATATGATTCAGTGATTAGACTAGGTGCTGTTTATAGGTTTCCATCAGCTGGGTAATGCGCGCCTCATCCAGTGGTGGCAGGGCCACGCCCAGTGACTCCGCCTTAGCAGTAGAGAGGATACAGTTACTGCGTTTGGCGACTGTCAGGCTTTGATAAAGATCTGCTACAGAAATAACTTCGTACTGATGATCTGGCTTAACAATTGCTTTATAGGCCTCTAACAACTGCTCATGTTTGACCGCGCCAGGGTTAACCAGGTTGAGGATACCGGTTGGCTGTGACTGAGCTAGTTGTTCGAGTGCCACAAACATGTCTTCGACAATCGTCACCGAGTTGGGCACCGAGATGACTTTAGGATAGCCAATAATTTTATCCAGTAAATTACGAGGGTGCGGCTGGCCGGACAGTGGCATGCGGATCCGTACCTGTAAGACCGGTAACTCCGCCAAAGCCTGCTGCATAGCAATCCGCATGCGTGAATAAAAACTACCAGTGAAATTTGGCTCATCCTCTTCGGTAAAGGGCTGGTCCTCACCGCCGCTGTAAATACAGCCCGAAGCAATCTGGATAGCATAGGCACCAGCCGTGATGGCGGCATGGGCTACGTTGATCGGCCCACCGACATTGACCGCCACTGTTTCTAGCTTGTGCTCCTCACACCAGTCGATGTTGGGGTAGGCCCGTACACCGGCAAAGTTGACCACTACGTCAGGCTTGGTAGCGGCAAAGGCTTTTTGTAAGGCTGGCAAATCAGTGATATCTACTCGGTCGGTGATGACAGTGTGACCCTGTTGCTGGAGGTACTGGGCGAAACGACCGCCCATAAAACCACTAGCGCCCAGGATGTAGAATGTTTTCATATGTTTTATGATGTAATGTTTTCTGCGGTAGTGATAACAGTATCAGGCTTGGCAGTAAAAATCGACAGATGCTTGTGGGGGAAATCACCCTCTACCCCCCTCCACAACGGCCAAGATCGCATTGAAAAATATGGCTTAGCGTGCTCCTGCGCGTACTGTAGTACGAACGTCTCAGCAAACGTCGCTACTACCTGTCCACCCTCTGGTAAGGCAGCTCTCATATCTCGGAAGAACTCTGCCTGCTCGTTATAGGCAATGTTAAAATTAAAAACAGCATATATATCAATACGATCACGTATCTCTGAGGGCATCTCAGCTAATGTACACCCCACGGCATGCTCGGCATCTAAGATACCTTGATCAATAGCTTTTTGCAGATCTCGTAGATTTGGATCGATGCCATAAACTTCTGCCGCACCAAGGTCATAAAATAAATTGACGAAACGGCCATCACGAGTACCTACGTCACCTACAATCTTGTCTTGAAACCCCTCAAAGCCAAGATCTTCAGCTGTACTACCTTCTCGCAAATGACTCTTTAACGCTAACGCCATCGCCGTATCAAATGGCACCTCTGAAGAAGACGGGATATTAGAATATACTCGCCCCTCTATGCCATGCTTAGCAGCAAATTGATCTGCAGCGAAGCGCATACTGGGGTTTGAATCAGCAATTAGCAGTTTGTACGCTTTCTCAATTTCGCCAGCCGCTTCATACATCAAACTAGCACGATATTCGTACCCACCTTGAAGATATAAATCAGCAGCTACCAAATAATTATCTTCCTGTTCAGCTGCCTGTGCATGCTCAAAAAAATCTTTTGAGGTAAAAGATTCCGTTTTTTGGAGCATGCTATCAAAATCTAATGCTTCCATAATAGGTAATTAGTTCCTACCACTAACAGTGCTTACCATACTCACCCCCACCACCCCCAACAACCACCACAGGCTGATATGATTAGTGACAAAGCCGGGCTTGTATAATTCTAAAACCACTGACAAGCCCAACGCCACCCAAGTAAACAGCAAGACTTCTCGACTGACAATCTGTACTAGTTGTTGTGTGCTCATAAGCCTAATCGATTAACCACTCGTTGCCAGGTCAGCGGCGGTCGCTGGACCAGCAGTTCAATCTGGGCGATATCCACTACCGCGTCACTATTTTTTAACTGCGGAATGGAAATCATAAACTGATACTTCTGCCAGGCAAAGCGTTTATCTGTCATATCAAACGTCACCCTGCCGCGCTGCCAGCCATCGTCCAGTTGCTGCCAATCAGTCACCGTCTGGCGATCATACTGCCAGGCGTCTTTGTTATAAAAAGCGGCTATGCCTATATCCGTGCTCGGCTCAGCACGCACCGTTACCCATAGCGTAATGGTTTCCACCGGTCGTGGCAAGCGGATGTCAAAATAGGTCGGGTCATCAATCAGCGGCGTGTAGGTCACGCCGTTTTGCTGGGTAATGTCGCCAATCCGCGCCTTGGGTGCCAGTGGTAAGATATGCGGTGAGCGGTGACGGAAGCTGTAGCTGTCTTGCAACTGCCCACTGACCATCAGGTCGGCTGCTGTAAACCACATTAAACCTAAGACGATGATAACTACCCCCACTAGCCGTAGCCCGATTGTCAGCTGCCGTGCCGTCATATCATTCTACTGTTTGCAGCTGATAGACAAAGTCCTGACCGGTTAAGCTATCAACCAGCTCTAGCCTGACGTCATACTGCGCTAACTGATCTTGCAGGTACTGTAGATTTTCTGTCGTCAGTTGATTGTGGGTGTACAGATAAGCCGGCACCGGTGCGGCCGCCGCGGTAGCTAAGACGCTAAACTGTCCCTGAAAAGTAGCTACCCGAAAGTCCGGCCAGAAAATTTTATCTGAACGATCAGAGACGATGATACTATCGGCTGGTAATTGCTCCACCGCTGCTTGGCGAACCGCTGTGTCTTTGTTCAGAGCTGCGCTGACGCTGCTAATCCCCTCTTCAGACAACCACACCAGCTGGATACTATTGAGCAGCACCACGGCAATCAGCGCTATTGAAAATAACAGGCGACTGATCGGCTGCTGCATACGCTTAGTAATAGTTACAAACAGCCAGGCCATGAACGGTATGCCTAGCACCATAATAGGCAGCCAGTAGCGGACGTACGATGTACCAATGGTCACATGCCCCGAAATATTATCCATCACCGTCCAGCTACCGTAAAACAGCACTAGCCAGTCATGAATTAAACCAAACAATACCGCTAAGCCCAACACCAACCACTGCTGTAACGTACCCTGCCAGTAGCGGGCCAGTAACCACAGCGCCGCTAAAAAGCCAATCATGATAGGCAGGTAGTACCACCACTGTAATTGGACCAGATACTCCCAGTAGT
>CAZJZH010000032.1:0-13658 GCA_964550465.1 uncultured Gammaproteobacteria bacterium | reverse complement strand
GCGCGCCCATTTTGGGGCTCAGGGCGCCTACCCACCCAGAGGCGAGCTTCGGGCGAGATGCTCCCCCCGGACCCCCAAAACATTTTGAAGGAGCGAGTACTTTTATAGCTTTAAGGGAATAAAGCATTTTGATTACCCGTATTTCTTTGTAGAATGAAGTCAACGATCAAACAAAAAATATCAGAGTTCTTGGCTAGTAATGGCTTGCCAGCTGATTTACCAATCACCACCCCACCATCATTGGCACTGGGTGACTATGCTGTGCCGATGTTTGCGTTGGCCAAAGAACGGCAGATGGCGCCGCCGGATGTGGCAGCGGCAGTGGCTGAACAGCTACAAGCAGCAGTGGCAGATAATCAGCTGATCGCTGCAGTCACAGCGGCTGGGCCGTATGTTAATCTGACCCTACGACTGGAGCAGTATGCCCAGGCAGTGATTGGCACGTCGGTTGAGCCACAAGCTAGTACCGGCAAAACAGTACTGGTAGAGTTTTTTAACGCTAACCCGTTAAAGGTTATGCATGTTGGTCATTTGCTTAACGCGGTGATGGGTGAGTCTATCCGTCGTCTCTACCAGTGGTCTGGCTACACGGCGCATGGCTGTTCATATTCCGGTGATGTGGGTATTCATGTGGCTAAGTGGTTGTGGTATTTTCACACCCAGACAGATGGTCGGTTACCGACTGACGGAGACTTTCTCGAATGGGCTGGTCACATCTACGTCAAGGCTTCCCAAGCCACCGCAGATGACCCGGCCGCTGAAGCTGCCGCTCAGGAGTATAACCGGCGGTTAGCTGCTGATGATGCGGAGCTGGTGGCTGACTGGCAGAGTGTGGTGGAGCGTAGTTACCAGTCGCTGCACGCCATGGCCGAGACGCTGGACTGTCAGCTGGAGCACCATTTTCGAGAAAGCCAAACCGCGCCGATTGGCATCGCTCTGGTGGCAGCGGCCGAGGGCCAGGGTATTGTCACACGGGATCAGGGCGCGCTGGTGGTTGATCTGGAAGATGAAAAACTGGGCGTCTTTTTGGTGCTGAAGACAGATGGTACGGCCCTGTATTCGACCAAAGATATCGGCTTAATGATCCAGAAGCAGGAGCAGTTTGGCACGGTTGATCGGAGTATTGTGGTGGTGGGAGTAGAGCAGGAGCTGCACTTCCGTCAGTTGATCGCCACGGCTCGACGGCTGGAGCTGCCGAACGCGGACTGCTACCAGGCAGTCCACCATGGCTTGGTTGATCTGAAAGAAGGTAAGATGTCTTCACGTACCGGCATGGTCCAGTCCGCACCAGCGGTCGTGGAGAAGGCTCGGGCAAAAGTCCAGGCCAAGATGGCGGAGCGTGATGCTGGCTTGGCAGATGACCCAGCTACAGTCGATGCGGTGGCGCTGGGGGCGTTGAAGTTTTCTTTCCTCGGCACAGACCGCAAAAAGAATGTGACGTTTGATTGGGACAGCGCCCTGTCATTTGAAGGGGCGTCCGGTCCGTATGTCCAGTATACCTATGCTCGCATTGCTGCTATTAGTAAAAAAGCCGCCACAGCCTTACCGACTGCCACGGCGGATTACCAGCAGCTAGGTGATGGCGCTCAAGCGGTACTACAGCAGTTGGCTGGTTTTGGTGAAGTGATGCAGCAAGCCACTGAGCAGCAACAGCCCTACCTGGTGGCACAGTACTTGCTGGAGTTATCCGCTGCTACCAATAGTTTTTATCACCACCACAAGGTGATTGATCCGGCCGCGCCAGCGGTCAGTCAGGCTCGCTTGGCTTTGGTCCAGCAAGTAGGGCAGACTATCAAGCAGGGCTTGTGGGTGTTGGGCATCGAGGTGGTTGAGGAGATGTAATTAAACAATTGACCCGCCTTCTCCCGCTGCGCGGGATTCGGCGAGGCAGGCCCGCCTTCATCAACACTGCGGTGAGGCTAGTAATACACACCCCCGAATGGCTCGGGGGTGTTTTTATTCAGTGCTCTTGACCAGATGTCCAGCCTATGTACATAATGAATATTATCGCTCTTTGTCATCAGCCACCAATAACTAGGAGGTGTAGATCGTGCATATTACAGAGTTCTACCAGCCGACTTTGCCAGAGGTATTTGATATCACGTCATTTTTGACAGCCACCATCAAAGGACTGGTGCCGCAACTGTCAGGCAAAGATGTACGGTGGCCGACCATTGCCCTGTGCCCGGCTGATACGCGGTGTGGTAGCGGTAATCGGCTGTTACTAGTGGCCTACCGCCAACAGACTATGGTGCCCACGGATTTGGAGATCGTCACTCGGGGTACGATTGATGGAACAGACGCGGCTGTGCCCGGGATGTTCCTGATCAATCCCGCAGCCATTGAGCTATTACTGGCGGAAGGGCGTGACGATGTGGATCAGTTTGCTTGGCTGTGGCAACTGGTGGCTATTGCCTTGCGGCAATACTACGTAGCTTTTCACCCGGTCAGCTTGCTTGATACCACCGCTTACAACTTTGTCCGCCATCATTTGGCTGACGAGGTCGAACAGCAGGGGTTTGAGCAGCGAGTCTACTTGGCTGGCGCGGCCAGTATTGGTGAA
Source organism: uncultured Gammaproteobacteria bacterium (assembly GCA_964550465.1). Classification (GTDB taxonomy): domain Bacteria; phylum Patescibacteriota; class Patescibacteriia; order JACRDY01; family JACRDY01; genus CAZJZH01. The sequence continues at coordinate 11,095 of CAZJZH010000032.1, read as the reverse complement.
GCTACTGCTGCGGAACTAGACGCCTACCTGGTGTCTGGTATATCTATGAGTACGCTGATCCAAACAGTCGACTGGTTAACCGGTGACTTTAGCTGGGCGCGGTTTCGGCAACCAGTCGTGGCAGCGTCATTTAGACAGCTGCTGATCAGCATGTCTGTCACTCAGTAGGACAGTACGCCCTCGGTACGACCGGGGGTGTTTTTTATTGAGCTATATCATTGACAAGAAGTAGTATAGATGATAGTATCTGTTGAATTGCCCTTTCACAATTGAGGAGTGCGATAATCGATTGAAGCGACTAATTTCCACAACCGGGGGAGTAGGAATCCCTCAGGGAGGAAAGGTATGATTGATCAGACACGCATCGACAAATTCAAGCAGATACTGGATCAAACCAAAGGTCAGACGGTTAGCATCGCGGTGACGCAAGCTGACCCTGACTCTATGGGGGCAGCGGTTGGCTTGCAGGCCATCATTCGGGAGTATGACAAAAAGCATCATGGCAAAAGGCGACCGGTGGATATCTTCTACTGCGGTGATATTGCTCATCCACAGAATGTGACGATTTGTAACAAGTTCGGTTTACAAGATCGGCTGCATCCCATTGCCGATATCCAGAGCATCATCGATGACGCTGTTATTGTACTGGTGGACTCTTCTACCATCAACGACAGTCGTTTAACCGGACTAGGTGAAGGGATTACTATCAACCCGACCATCGTTATCGATCATCATGAGGGTAATGACCTGCCTGATGAAACGGATAACACCTGCTATATCATCGAGACTAAGCAGGTTGGCTCAGCCAGCACGTTGGTGGCCGAGCTGTTGACAGCGCTGTGGACACAGGAGCAGCCGGGGGACTTGCTGGACGAATTTTTTGCTGAAGACAATGAGACAACGCTTGATGTGGCTAAGCTGCTGGCGTTGGGTATCTATATCGATGTGCACCAAGAAGTGGCGCGATATCGACGTGACCTAGCTGTGTTTCAGCGCCTAACCAGCTACTTCAGCTGGGATGAGCTAGCGGATGTGACGCAGTACCGCATACCGCGCCGGCAGTTGCGGACCATGGCTCACGCCTACGCCCAGCAAGAGATTCAAGGTACTCGCTTGTTAACCAGTGCCGGTATCCTCAGCCCTGAAGAGGGTGACGTGGTGTCAACGGTGGCTGATCAGATGCTGCCGGTGGAGGGTATTCAGATCGTGGTAGTGTTTGCTCTCATCGCTGATCCGCAGCAGCCGCATCTGCGCATTAGCGCTCGTTCCTGGGGCCACGGCGTCTCGCTGACGGGCTTCCTGAGAGAGCGGTTCAAGAACGGTGGCGCCAAGGTGTCTCGTGACGGCATGGGTGAAGGTGGTGCTCGCATTAGCATCCCCATGGAATGGTTCTGGGACCCGAGAATCAAAGAGGCGCTCGAAGCGTTTGCCTTTCAGCGCATGCGCTTGGATGTCTTTGATGAAGATGGTGATGGTAGCCAAGTCACCAGCTAACACAGTAAACTCCTCACCCCTCCGCTACGGCGGAGGGGATTTTTTTATCCGGCGCTATGTGGTGATATGGCGTAGAGTTTATATTCTGTTTAGATCCGCTGCGGTACGGTGTTGACGGGAAGGGTGAGGTAAGGTAAAGAGAAGGTATATGGTATCTGAATATCTTGATTGGAGGACAATTGTATTGCTCGTAACGAGCTTTGTGTATTTTGGATTAACAATATTAGTACTTACTAAAAGTAGGCGTCGTTTTGGTGCAGTTGCTTATGGTATTTTTTTAGCAACTATTTTTTTATGGACACTTTCACTTATTTTGCACTTGTTAATTTCGCCTATTTATGGTGGCCTTTTTATAAGGATGTTGTTTGTTGTCTCAACTTTTATTGTACCTGCGTTTTTAATATTTACACATCAATTTCCATTCAACAATAAAGTAAGCCATTTAAACCTATTTTTTGTATTATCAGGAATTTTTATTATTACTTTATTTATTTTTTCTGATTTTTTAATAACTGGTGAAATTATTGTTAATAATTACAATAAAGACAAATTTATTGTTTTGGGCTCGGGTTACGCTTTGTTTGTTTTTTATATGGTCAGTGGGTTTATATATGGCATATTCAGATTAGCTAGAAAGTATAAGCGACACAAAGGTATTGTTCGTAAGCAACTTCAGTATATTTTACTTGGGGTAGCGATTTCTTCTAGCATAGCCTTGTATACTAATTTAGTTGCTTTATGGCATGGTAACCAGGACTTATATTGGTTTGGACCAGTGGCTGTTTTGTTGTTGGTTATTTTTACGACGTACACAATTTTTCAGCATCGTTTTTTGGATATAACGTTATTTTTTGGAAAAGCTTTAAGTATCGCTGTTTTTGCTTTGGTAGGAGTGGTTTTATATGGACTGCTATTTTTCATTATGCATACACTGTTTTCATTAGACATTAGCCTGCTATCGTTTGCCTTAGGTGTGGGTGGACTACTTCCTCCCCTTATTTTGTTGTCGAATTTTAAGACAATGATTGATACAAATTATTTAGTTAGTAGTCGAGTTTATGATCATAGTAAGGCCTTATCTGACATTACACATAAACTAACTCAGGCTAATTCTGTAGAATTAGTTAGTCAAGCGATATTGCCTACTTTTGACAAACTTTTTCAGCCAGGAGCACTATATTTACTCATCCGTCAGGAGCAGCAATCAAGCTGGCTCTATGCTCAACAGCACGCAGAGAATAAGTTCACTGATGTACCAGACGATAGACTGCGTCACATAAATGGGCTGATAGCAGTTGCAGCCAAATGTAAAGCCATTACAGGCAACATTATATTTACAGAGGAATTGCGGTACCGGTTGCAAAATAAAGACATTGCCGAGGAGCAGCAACAAGTCAGTCAACAAGTCCTAGACTGCTTGGACGCCCTAACGTTGGCGGCAGTGGTGACTATTGATTCACCTTCACCATTGCGGGGGTATATCTTGATGGGCGCCAAGCCGCATCAAAAACTCTACACCACCCAGGATAGAAATTTTCTCTTGCCGGTCAGTCAACAATTGTCTGTAGCCTTCAGTAATATTTTTGCCTACACGCAGCTAGCGCAACACGCTGAGCATTTACGGCAGTCAGTTGAAGAGGCTACGGCTCGATTATCCACCATCAATGAGAAGCAGGCGCAATTACTATTTGATATTGCTCATGAACTGCAATCACCATTAGTTATTATTCAGGGTAACTTGGAGTTACTAAAAAAAGAACAGGCTGTTGCTGATGATCAAGTAGTGCCGCCACTAATGGCGGCCCAACGTTTATCGCGATTAATTAGCAATGTCTTATTGTTAGCTCGCTCAGATTTTGGTCATTTGGCATTACAAAAGGAGCTACATAATATCAGTCAGCTGCTGGCCCAATCAGTTGATGACATGTGCTTACTAGCTAAACAGAAGCGCATCGCAGTGTCTGTTGATGGCCTGACCACGCCCTGTGTGCGTCAGATCGATGCTGTCCAAATGCGTAGTGTCTTTGATAATCTGCTCCATAACGCGGTTAAGTACACTAACAGCGGCGGGGAAATTCGGGTGACGCTAGTGCAGTCATCAGATGGGTCGGCACATATGTGCTTTTATAATTCAAGTCAACCAATTCCGGAAGCAGACTTACAGACCATGTTTGACCGCTTTTACCGTCGATTGAATGATGCTGGTCAAGCCAGTGGTACGGGCATTGGTTTAGCCATTGTTAAGCAAATTGTTGATGAGCATGGCGGTAGTGTGGTGGTCCGCAATGTTTCAGGTGGGGTAGAGTTTGAGGTGGCCATCTAGGTGAGTTGGTAATTCTGTTCAACCAGATGTAATTTTTTTAATTTATTTTGATAAAAAATTACTAAAATAGTTGTGGAAAACTTCTAAAAAGTTTCTAAAAAGAAGCTTTTTATTTTATATTTTGTTTAGAACTTTCACAACTCAGAGCTATGAACACTTGTTTAGCATTGCCGCACACCCTCTTAGAGAGGTGAGCATTCACTAACCACAATACTCTCTAAGGAGGGACATAATGGCTACTCAACTGGTTCACGATGGATATTCAGGCGAACGACGCCCTTTTGATCAAAAAAAGTATCAACGCGCAATGAGCGTGAACGGCACAGATGAACTCGAAGCACCGTGGTCACTCAAGAAAAAGACGGCAATCCTGCCGCTGTTTCTCTGGAATGCGTTGGTCTCCAACCTATTCTGGAACCCTCTCTTCAAGCGAGCAGGTCAGCTCGCTACTGGCATCGCCTGGCTCAAGCTTCGGCTCGGTATGATTACTCGCGAAGATTTTCGTAAAGTAATCATGCAAAAAGGAGACCCTCGTCAGTGGTGGTCTTCTCCTGTCTTCTATCGCTTGGCGCCTATGGTGGTTTATCTTAAACAAAACGCCACTACATGGCGTGCGATCGAAGCGCTGTATACCATGAAAGATAACCCGTTAATGCAAGTTAATGGCGTTTTCTCGAAATGGTTAACCGGCATCCTCACCGAAGTCGAGAATATTCGAGCCACCAGGAATCGTTGCAGGTTGCTGAAGCGACGTCTATGGGAAGAAATTGATCGACTGATCGAGCTAGACGAGGATCGCATCGTCATTTGCTCGCTAGCAGCGGGCTCTCTGCGTGCTCCGATTGAAGTGATGCGCTACTTTCTCGAGCAAGATCCTTCGCTGATCAATCGGATTGAGTTGCATCTTGTGGATGTCGATCCGGAAACGGAACTGTTTGCTCGCAAGCTAGCCAAAGAGGCTTGTCCCGGCTTGGAGCATTGCATTACTTATCACAACATGGCCATTTCCGGTAAAGGTGATGGTCCGGCAAAACTCGAGGCCTTGATCAGGCAAATCAATCCGAACATTGTCGAGTCCGTTGGATTTGGCGATTACTTGGATGATCAGAAGGCGGTCGCCGTTATGACCGCCATCAACCAGGGACTTCAGTTTGGAGCGCTGTTCATCACGAACAACGTCGCCCCCAACTGGGAGCAGTTTTTCCTGGAAGCTTCTGTTGCCTGGAAAATGAAAAATCGCGTGCAGGCTGAGGTGATTCGCCTCATGCGTGCAGCGGGTTTGCAACAGGTGGAAATGATCGCTGAGCCGACTGCGATTCAGCCGATCTATCACGGCCGTGCTGTTGGCTAGAGCTTGTGAGAAGCTGTCACATCAAGAGCGGGTTTGGTATAATAGCCTTACCCGCTTTTTCTTTTTTATGTGGTTTAGTATTACATTAGTTGCAGCTGCTCTAGGGTCGTTAACGGCACTACTTTTAAGTGTCTATATTTTTTTTCAAGGTGCTCGAGATAAGCTTCGCCTCACATACTCCTTAGCTGCCCTTGCGGCGGGCTTGTGGCTTTGTTTCTACACTTTCTGGTTACTCGAAGATAACTATGATCAGGCTTTGCTATATATTAAGGTAGCAATGTCATTTGCTATACTTACTTATCCGACGTTACTACACTTCGTTGTAGAGTTCATACAACTTAAAAGAAAGAAGCTAATAGTATGGCTGAGCTATTTGAGCGCACTTTGCATTATTGCCCTGAACTGGACAACGCACCTCTTTATTGATTCTTTGACAGAAAAGCTATTTTATAAGCACTGGCCAGTAAGCGGTGGTTTAGTTTTTGATTTTTATACAACTATCTGGGGAGTAGTAATATTGTTTTCATTAGTGCAGGTTTACTTATTTTATAAGCAAGCTCGTAATACAGTAGAGAAAGCGCAGGCAAAAATTGTTTTAATCGCGTTAACCCTTGGCTATATTGGAGGCGCTAGCAACTTTTTTCTCTGGTATAACGTACCTATACCACCTGTGGGCAATATTCTGATTCCGATTTATTTTGGTCTTATTGCATACGCTATTCTCCGCTACCGCTTCATGGACATCCGCCTGGTCATTAAGCGCTCGACTGTCTTCACCCTGCTGGTCATTATCTTGACCGCCATCTATTCCTTCCTGGTCATCTTTTTCAGCCAGCAACTCGAAGCCCTGTTCGGCCGTCAGTCACAGCTGGTGGTCAGCATCATTGTCTCTATCCTGATCGTGGCCGGTTTCCAGCCGCTGAAAACGTTTATCCAAAAAACCACCAACCGCTTCCTCTTTACCGACGACTACGACCCTCAGCAGGTGCTGGCCAATTTATCAGAGATCCTGTCCAGTTCGTTGGACTTGCAGCGTTTGTTTAATGGCGTAGGGGAGATTATTGACACCACCCTCTTTCCTAATCGTAGTGCCGTGCTGTTATACGATGAGGACACCGACGGTTACACGGTGGCGGACGCCGATAATGTTACCGAGGCGCAGCGTAAACAGTTAATGAGCTTAACCGTCAGTGGTTTTGTAGCGCCATATTTACAAAAAACACGGACCATTGTGGTTAACCAAGAGCTGCAGCGACAACTGGATGCCGGTGTGATACGTGGTGATGTGACTGACGCCCAGCGGTTGGTTGCCTGGATGCAGGCGGCCGGCGTGGAGCTGCTGATCCCGCTGCTGTCAAAAAACGAACTGATTGCCATCAGCCTCCTGGGGCCCAAGAAGTCTGGTGATCCATACTCAGCAGAAGACCTGCGCCTGTTAGAAATCGGCTCCGCTCAGGCGGCAGTGGCGATTGAAAACGCCTTGATTTATGAGGAGCTCAAGCAGTTTAACGCTACCTTGACTCAAGAAGTGCAGAAAGCCACAGAAGACTTGCGGGCTGCTAATAAGCGGCTGAAGAAACTAGACGCTGCCAAGTCAGAGTTCATCTCTATTGCCTCACACCAGTTGCGAACGCCGCTGACGGTTATCAAGGGCTATATCTCCATGATGCTGGAAGGCTCCTTTGGCCAACTCAATGACAAGGAAGTGGAGTCACTCCACATGGTCTATGAAAGTAACCAGCGGTTGATTAACCTGGTGGAGGACCTGCTTAATATTTCGCGGATTGAGTCTGGCCGTTTGCAGTTTAATTGGCAAGAGCAGCAGGTCGAGACACTGGTAGACAGTGTGGTAGGGGAGTTGCAGCAAAACGCTCGGCGCAAAAAACTCTATCTGGACTTCAAAGCGCCGACGCGCCGGCTGCCTAAGGTGCGCATGGATGAGCAGAAACTGCGCCAGGTCTTTATGAACTTAGTCGATAACGCCGTTAAATATACAGACGCCGGCGGTATTACTGTGACGGTCAAACAAGAGGCCAACAAAGCGGTCATCCGAGTGACAGATACAGGTATCGGCATTGATGCAGCTGATCTACCAAACTTATTTCAAAAATTTTCCCGCGGTGAGGGTATGTCGTTAGTCCATACCGAAGGTACCGGCCTGGGGTTGTATGTGGCGCGAGAGATGGTGCTGGCTCATGGCGGGCAGATTAGCGCGGACAGTGCCGGTACGGGCAAGGGCAGTACTTTTGTGGTGACTTTACCGTTTGCAGCTGATTTCCCTGAGCCACCCAGCACTATGCCAAAGAAAAAAATGATTGGCCGTGATGAGTAGCCTATGACTACTGACAGCCAGACAATTTTACTGATCGAAGACGATGTCACTTTGATGGACATGTACCGCCTACGCTTTGAAAAAGAGGGCTACCGTTTTTTGACGGCCAATCGCGGTAGCGCGGGGCTGCAGATTGCTGCTGCAGAAAAGCCGGACTTAATTTTACTGGATCTAGTGATGCCAGAAATGGACGGTTACCAAGTGCTAGAACAGTTAAAAGCTGACCCAGCCACCAAAGATATTACCGTCTTTATTTTTAGTAACTTGGGTCAAGAAGAAGAGGTCAAGCAAGGTTATGACCTGGGTGCAGAAGGTTATATCGTCAAATCCAGCATGACGCCAACAGGCGTGGTGGAGCGGGTCAATGATCACTTTGGTCGCCCGAACGACCACCAGCCAATGGCCCAACACCCCCACGACGCGGCCGCTGAGGAACAGGCTATTGGTGGCCGGAGCTTGGAAGGTGTCCAGGTGCTGCTGATGGATGATAACGAGGTCATCCTTGATATGTATAGTATCCGCCTCGAGCGAGAGGGTGCCACGGTGGTAACGGCGCAAAACGGCGCCTGGGGTCTGAAGCAAGCGCGCGAGCAGGACTTTGATATTATCTTGATGGATATGGTCATGCCGGCCTTGGACGGACTGAGCGCTATCAAAACCTAGAAAAAAACGCCGCGAACAGCTACTGTGCCCATACTCGTTTTTTCCAACTCAGCACAAGACGAAGACCGAGCGGCGGCTATGGAAGCCGGCGCTGAGGCCTACTATATCAAATCTGAAATCACACCAGCCACTTTGGTGCGCCATGTAGTCCAGTGCTGCGTTGATGAAAAATAAGCCGTGGTGCTGGAACTGGTAGACAGGCTGGCTTGAGGGGCCAGTGTCCGTTTAGGGCGTGAGGGTTCGACTCCCTCCCACGGCAATTGTATATAGTAGTATTGTTTTGTAAAAGGAGGTGGTAGTGGTTTGATGATAGGTCTTAGGAGTCGAAGGGCAGCAGCGATCTCACGGCAGTTATATTTTTGGCCAGTGATACAATAAATGTATGACTGGTTTTTATTTTTCGATTTGCGCGCGCAGCAGCTTGATCAGGTCTGGATGCAAGTGTTCCCGCGGACTATTAATTTTATTCAAATACACCTTGAACCATTCTGGGTGACTTTCTCTATACGCATCCACATGTTTGTTGATGGTCCTATTGTCACTACCGAATGCTTGCGCTAGGCCAGTAACAGTTTCCCAGCCGACTGGCGCAGGCTCTTGTGTATCAAATATTTTTTTAGCTTGTTCGATTAGCTTTGGGGCGTAATGGAAAACCATGCGCCCCCCTTCGTCTTTATATTTTTTTCGTAACTCAGGTTGATTTTTGGCGAGCTGATCCATCACTCTCTGGATAGTAGCGTACCCCCGGTCAATGGTACCTTCGCCTCTGACTCCAATCTTATTGACAGTTAGCCAACCATCGGGCGCATGTTTACGCTGCCCAAATTTTTCTTCAGCCAGCTTTTTTACGATAGGGTTGTAATATTTTTTCTTGCCGTCTAATTTTTGCCACTCAGGATGTTTGGCTGCCAGGGCATCTAAAAACACCTTAACTGTGTTGTCACTCGCGCTGCTGACAGTTTGTGCTATTTCATTGTGCCCTAGCCAATCACTGGGAATCCCTTGTCGTTCTGGAGTTGCCTCTTTCCGTAATAGCGCTACTAAGTCTGGATGAATGTGTTCACCTGGTTGATTGCGATGATTTAGGTATTTATGAAACCATTCTGGGTGACTGCCGCGGTATTTTTCTGCCCGAGACGTTAAAAATACAGCTGACCGTGGTAGCTTTTTGGCAATCGCTGTGAAAGTCATCCAACCTGCCGGCGCTGGTTCATATTCTTGGGCTTGAGCGCGTAGTAACTTGATCAGGTCTGGGTGAAAATGTTCCCACACTCGGTTACTATTATCATCTAGGTACGCCTTAAACCACTCGGGGTGTTCATCCCTATGCTGTTCAGCATGTTTTTTAATAACAATTCTTGACCTGTTTAATGTATCAGCAGCACCCTTAATGGTCATCCACCCCTCCGGTGGTGGTTCATGTTCTGACTGTTCTGGCTTTGTCTGCTGGTCGTTAGGTATTTTCTCTGTAGTTGCCGCGGGTTTCTCTGGCGCAGCTGGCGCTGCAGTTTGCTCTAACAATACCTGCAGTTGGGATTGCCACTTGGCCATGTCACCAGGGTAGCGCAATGTCACCACTGTCGGCTGTTCTTTTAACTCATCTTTTGTCAGGGGGTAGTACGCTTCGTAGTTCGTCGAATCAAAGACTACAAATGTTGCATTGCCTGCTTCATCGTTAACAAGTACCATCTTGTTTAATGCGGGGATGATGAAAATCCGGTATGTCTCTCCGCGCATCATATTGTCTGCATTGGTACCAGAAACAACACTGTAGGACTGCTCCATCTGTGTTAAGACAGCGGCTAGATTATGGCAACGAGGAATCTGTTGTTTTTCCTGCACCCCCTCACCACTGCCGGTGGTGATCAGCTCACCCTGATCGGGTGGCAGAATAGTCTGGTCTAACTTTGTGAAGCTGTCTGTCAACTGCTCAAAGGAGCCGCGCTCCATTTCTCGCTGCAAAAATGCTTGAGCATCAAAAGAGTAAACCGGCGCCTGATTACGACGTGGTGTGGAAATAGTTAAAAACTCTTCCGCGTCTAACAGCTGTACTATCTCTGCCAGCGGCACCCCAGAACCTAGTAGTTCATTGAGGTGTGCACTGGCCTCCTCTTTACGCGCCAGCAGTTCAGCCGAAGGTGATGGCTGAGATTCATTAACGTTGTTGAAAAAATTACCTTCTCCCATATGCCCCTAACTATACCAAAAGGCTTCAATAAAAAACATATCACCGTAAAGGGGATAGGTAGACGTAATAGTTGACAAAATTATTTAAATATGATAATTTTCGCCAGATAAGCTCAATCGGCTTATTTTGAACATTTACAAAACAGAAAGGGAGTTTGCCAATGAGCACTGTCGAAGAGAAAAGCGATAGCTGGCTAGACCGAGCGCTGCAATGGAGTGTACGATCCTTGTTTACCTACACCAAGTATGTTGCTTGGCTGGTGGCCGGTCTGACCATCGTGCTTGCTCTGTTGGCTGACGTTCCCGGTCAAGGTAAGCTCATGTGGCTATTTATCTTTAGTTTCATGACGGCGCTGTTGCACGCTTACCTAGTAGGCTGGCGGAGCGGTGTGGCCATGGAGCGCCAGGAGCCGCTACCTGATGTCAATGTGCTACATGGTGTCATGACGATGGTGTTTGCAGCTGCGGCGTTTGTCTGCGTTGCCCTGTTGACCTATGCTACACAATAATACAAGGATGCGACTCACATAAGTCTACACGATGTGTGAAAGGAGATACGAGATGAAAATGGAACATGAGGTGACCGAAGAGATGCGCAGGTATGGGGAGTTGGTGGCGCGGCTTGTCCATATTGGCTTCATGCCGGTGTTTGGCACTTGCGATCGCTCCCGTCTGGAGGGTGCGCAATGCGCATCAGCTGGGGAAGATGAGGACTCACGGTATCATGGCAAACGAGAGCCGCTCC
>CAZJZH010000031.1:0-13753 GCA_964550465.1 uncultured Gammaproteobacteria bacterium | reverse complement strand
GCACAAGCGGTGGAGCATGTGGTTTAATTCGATGATAAGCGAGGAACCTTACCAGGGCTTGACATCCTAGGAAGGCTGTAGAAATACGGCTGTGCCTTCGGGAACCTAGTGACAGGTGTTGCATGGCTGTCGTCAGCTCGTGCCGTGAGGTGTACCGTTAAGTCGGGTAACGAGCGCAACCCCTACGTTGTGTTACAAGTGTCACAACGAACTGCCCCGCCCTAAACGCATTTACTCCGTACATGCTTAATGACTAATTAGTAATTAGTAATTAAGTACAAGCGGAAGCGAAGTGCTTTTGGGGTGGGGAGGAAGGTGGGGACGACGTCAAGTCAGCATGACCCTTATGCCCTGGGCGACACACGTGCTACAATGGCCAGTACAATGGGTAGCCAAACCGCAAGGTGGAGCCAATCCCAACAAAGCTGGCCTCAGTTCGGATTGAGGTCTGCAACTCGACCTCATGAAGTCGGAATCGCTAGTAACCGCGTATCAGCCATGTCGCGGTGAATACGTTCTCGGGTCTTGTACTCACCGCCCGTCAAGTCAAGGGAGCCGGTAACACCCAAAGTTCGCGATCGCGGGCAAAGGTGGGACTGGTGACAGGGACTAAGTCGTAACAAGGCATCCGTAGCGGAAGCTGTGGATGGATCACCTCCTTTCTAAGGAGATTACTGGTGATTGGTAACAACACGTATTACTAATCATCCAGACGGTCGACCTTCTCACTCCGGTGAGAAGCAGATGGGTACTACAACAAATGGCAAAATTGTTCGCACATAATTTAGGTCAGTCAGGTAAGCTTCCTCCACTCTTTCTTTGTTGAAATATAAACGCCACACCTCAATAGGTGTGGCGTTTAGGTTCTGCTATACTTAACCAAGTACACATAATTCTTTTATACGTAGACTATGGTTTGGACATACACTGTACTCGCTACTATCATCGTCAGCCTGGTATCATTCATCGGCGCGCTGACATTGTTTTTCACCGCTGAGCGATTACAAAAACTATTTATCTTGTTAGTTGGCTTATCAGCTGGCTCGCTATTGGGCGGCGCCTTTCTCCACCTCATCCCCGAGGCCGTCGAAGAAATAGACAACGAAGCTATTTGGTTATTTGTCTTGGGCGGCTTTGTTATCTTCTTTATCTTGGAGCGCCTGCTGCACTGGCACCACTCCCATAATCATGACGATGACGGCCAGTGTCACCGCCGGCCAGCCACTTACACCTACATGAACCTGGTCGGTGACGGGCTGCATAATTTAATTGATGGTATTTTGATTGCCGCTAGCTTCAGTGTCAGCCTGGAGCTGGGTATCGCCACCACCATCGCGGTGATTGTTCATGAAATTCCTCAAGAGATGAGTGACTTTGGTGTCTTGGTGCACGGTGGGTTTTCTAAAGGCAAGGCCCTCCTCTACAATTTCTTTTCCGCTCTGGTGGCTATCGTCGGTGCTATTATCGGCTTACTAGTCTTTGAGCAACTGGAGTCAGCCCTGCCGTACGCCCTGATGGTGATGGCTGGGGGTTTCATCTATATTGCCGCCTCAGATTTGATTCCAGAACTAAATCGACATAATGGCACTTGGCGGGCTATCTGGTCATTTATTTTCTTTGTGGTGGGGATTGGGCTGATGTGGGGACTCAAATTACTCTTCGAGTAAACTTTTCTTCGCCACTTTTGGCGCCAAAAGTGGCGCAAAAGCGCCGGGGGAGCATGGTCGCCGATGCATCTATCACCTGTAGATGCTTCTGACCCAGCCCACCGCCCGGCGCGCCCATTTTGGGGCTCAGGGCGCCTGCTCGCTTCGATGAGCGAAGCGAGCCCGCCCAGCGGTGGGCTTCCGTCCGCCATAGGCGGATCCCCCGGACCCCAAAACTCTTGAAGGAGTAAACCTTTTTGAACAGAAAAACCGCGCCTGTCGGCGCGGTCTTTTCTTTGTGACTGTTGTTAGCGGCCGGTGGCCGCGTGTTGTCGGTGATGCTCGATCACCCGCTGGGCGCGGGCGGTCAACTCTTCCTTGCAGTGCGGGCAGTGCTCAGTCGGCACCACCAACTCCTCCAGGTGGCCGGCCATGTGGTGCGCCTGACACAACACGCCAAGGCGGCTATTGGTGGCCACCGAGAAGTGATGGTCACAGGTGCAGGTGACTTTGAAGCGTGCTTGCGTTCCCATGACGTTCTCCTCTGTCTGTGCCTACAATAGGCGGTTTTTAGTTTTAAATAACGTGATTATGAATCATATCATATTTAAATATATTTGTCAATATATCGCCTGTTTTTATCCCCACTCATAGATATATTTTGATATACAAAAACCCGCTCCGAAGAGCGGGTTATACACGCGTGTGTGTTAGGCCGACGCGGTCTCCGCACCATCCTCCTCTGGGTCGAGAAACTCCACCGGCGGGCACAGTTGGCCGTGTTTGGCACGCAACCAGGCGCTGATGAAGACAAAGACAGGGTTTGACTCTTTAGGGGCTGGCGTATCTCGGGAGTCAAGGAAAGCTGCTAGTAGCAAAACCGCCCCGATAGCTAAAAACAGCACAGCCAAAGCAGTTGAAGCGGCATCACCTTCGTTAACCCATCCAACGCCATACAACGTCCAGAGAATGATTGGCGTAAGGATCGACATCAGGAGGTAAGACGCAAAGCTGAATAATATGCTTAACGCCACTCCTAGGCCCAAATACTCCCATATCGGACTAGGTTCTTCATTGTCCCAGAAGCTCCAGCCAGGAAATAGCGTTGGTCCCGTCGGCACCTGCAAAGATAGCAGCCGCCACAGAATCTTAAGGACCCCTTTTGCCACCCAGAAAATCGCTGCGATCAACAGGGCGAAAGCTACGAATGGTGAGGCAATCACTTCCAGGGTCCATGTTACGTCCAGTATGGCACTGCCAATCTTTTTGCAGTGCTGCCAAAAACTGACTCCGTCTTTGACTGACGGGGCGTTCTTTATGCCGCTTAGCCATGCCTCAAAAACCTCTTCGTCCGGAATGCCTTGCCAGATTGGCTGAAAGGTCGTTTGCAGTGGCTTAACGGCCAGAGAGAATGTGTCAACGATCACATTGATGAAGGGAAAAACAGCGATGCCCCAGAAAAAGCGAGCTCCGATGGGGCAGAGATTACCGTTCGTGTCCCATAAACTGGTGTTGTGGTAATACTCCATGTTGAAGCGATAGGTGGAGCGAATTTTCTGCCAGATGAAGCCGTGTCGTCGCAAAGCGACGGAACCATCCTGGTTGACAATGATGGCGTTATTCTGACCCGGATGCTGCCGTAAACGGTTGATGTAGATCAGCCAGCCAGGAATGTAGACGACGAGATAGAACGCCGCCAGACCCACAACAATTTTCAGGATCCAGCCTCCAATTGACCAGACCGTTAGTAGGAAGGCACTTTACTCCATACCCGCACTCCTTGTGTTGTAATTGTCAGTGAACGAATACTCAGACGTTACTATAAAAACATACAAAAGTCAATGAACACCGTCAGAAACCAATAAACAAAAACTCCCATCGAGTGGATGGGAATTTTTGCCGATCAACTATCCAAATAGCGGGTAAGCAGAGTGGTCACTCACTGACAGCGAGCGACCGGAATCGAACCGGCATCGCTAGCTTGGAAGGCTAGAATAATAACCATTATACCACGCTCGCTGTCAGGGGATGATAGGTTACTGGCGAGCTCATCAGCTACAGCTGTGAGCTCGTCCACTCAACTCCGAAGGAGTATGAGTGGAAATAGTAACCGCTATACCTGCCCGCATCGCTACGCGAAGCGTTGCAGGCGGGCGATACCCGCTATCTGGATATTTTTATCGTCAGGTCGAAGTGTAGTCTACCTTACTGACTCTGATCTTTCAAGGTGGACTGCTGGCTGCGCTGACGACGGCGTAGTGCCCAGATACCGCCGAAGAGAATAATAACGCCAATAACAACAAAGACATCAGTCAGGCCAGTGGTGTTGAGCAGCCACTCATTAGTATTGAGATACCAGTCAAACAAACTACCATCCCTCCACTGATCAGTAAAAAAGTGACCGTTGGTGATAATCATCAGCCCACCAACCAACACAAACAGCCCAGCAGAAATAAGATTGGTCGAATGAATAGAAAATGACTGACCAAACAACTGCCAGCTGAAAGTGGTACCGCGGACAAATTTACTATTGGCAAAATTAGACCGATCAGCCACCAAGGCTAAGATGAAAAATGGTAGCAGTAAACCGAGACTGTAGACAAGCAGCAGTAGTAGGCCGTGCAGTTTACTTGGTGCCAACGAGGCAAGGGTAACAATACTACCCAAGATAGGTGCCGAACAACCGGCCAGCAAAAAACTGTAGGTGATACCCAGTAGGTAGACACCGAAGCTGTCATTTTTGTGTTGGCGGTTTTTACCTAGTTGCGGGATAGCAGTATGCAAGCCTTTACCAAAAAATGACAGAACACCAAAGAGGATCAGTAGCAAGCCGGCCAGCCACACTAGGGTGGCGCGGTGAATAATCAACGTCTGGACCACCAAGCTGACCCCTAAACTGAAGGGGATGAAGACGCTGATGAAACCTAGCCAAAAGAGAAACGTCGCCCGGACTAACCGTGAGCGCTCTTTAAACGTATAGACAAAAAAGTTGGGCAGCACCAGGGCACCACAGGGGGCCAAAAAAGACAGAAGACCGCCGACAAATGCGGCGGTCAGAGAAACATCAAACAACATATGCGGCGGTCTTCTGCAATAAACGGACTAGAGCGCGGCGTCTACCACAGTCTGGATACGACTGATTGGTACGGCACCGTTGATCGGCGTGGTGTTGCCATCAGCATCAACGATGATGCTGTACGGCGTACCGGTACCACCGGCAGCTACAGCGTCGTTACCCTGCTGGGCTACTAAGCCGGCGTACTTACCACTGTTGAGACAGTCCTCAAACGAACTGCGGTTCAAGCCAATCTGTTCAGCTACGCTGCCGAGCTGGCTGAGAGAGACGCTGTTCTCAAACAGCTTGTCGGTGTACTGCCAGAAGGCGTCATTACCACCCAATTCATTGGCACACTCGGCGCCTTCGGCCTTCTTAGCGGCTTCAGGGTGCAGACTGGTCAATGGGAAGTGGCGGTAAACCCAGCGGACGTCACCATCATACTGGTCTAACACTTGGACCATGGTTTCATGGAAGCGGCCACAGAACGGACAGTCGAGGTCTGAGTATTCAATGACTGTAATTGGCGCGTTCACGTCACCACGAATTTTATCATCGTCAGTAACAGGCTTCACGCTGACCGCGGCACTTGGTGCTGATGGAGTCGGGTTGGTGCCACCGGTATTAACGGCTAGTGACGGTTGGTTATTGTTAGCAGCTCGGTTGTCGTCGTCACCAAGCGTACCGATCAGCAAGACAATAAAGCCGATGGTACAGATAACCAAGATCCCTCCGATCAGGCCCATAATAAATGAGCTCTTTGGCGTTACTTTGAGCTGGTCGCTCATAAGAATATCTATTTATGATTAAAGGTGCCCGGAATTACTCAGAATTTGAGCGTACGAGCAGTATAGCATATCTAAGCAAAATCAAGTAGTTGCAGTGATAGTATAAGAAAAGCCGCCCCCGTGGAGGGGCGGCGATGTGTTGTGTTGCTACGAAGCTGCCCTCTTGGGCAGTCGTCGTTTGATGGTATTTTGGTTGAGGATAATAAACGTCTTTGCCTCTAACGCCAAGGTAAAGGCTTGCTTGAGGGCGCTTTCAGAATCAGGAATAGCTGTAACCACCCGGAGCTGAGCCAATGCGTCCAAACAGACGGCGAGCACAAACTCACTCAAGGCGTTAGCGCTCTTTTCGTCGCAGGCTACGAATAAAGGATGACGAACATTAAAGATGATGGTTCCTCGTTCGACATCAAATTCGTAAACGTCGCTACTACCGCGCATTTCCTCGAAGCGGATATGCAAGCCAACGCTGGAGCTCTTCACCTCTGTCCGTCGCTTACCCTTTGGTCCAGCAACGGTGGCAGGGTGGTGACCCGGCCGCTCTTTTTTTGGCGGACTCTGCTTACCGGGCTTACTCGAAGTATTAGCTGTCTTGTCTTGTACAGGCTCAAGGGCGGTGATGGCGGTAATGTCGTCCTGTCCCACCTCTTGGCCTGGCAGCGGCGGCGTGTGGTTGACACCGATGCTGCCTAGTGAGAAATGCTGGTATAGGCTCGCCCCCTCATCATCAGTCTGACGAATAAAGGAAACGAGCGAGGCTAGTACGTGTCGACCAACCTCTTGAAAACGAACGTGTCGACGCTCGTCCTGTGCCTCTCGTATATACTGCTGACCACCGCGATCAAAGAACCAAGTCTCCATGGCAGCGCAGTAGCCCATGAGAGCCGCATTGGCCTTGAAACTTTTGCGACTAGGGTGCAGCTCGATCTTTTCACCGAGGATTTCCCCTTCGAAAATACCGGACCGCAACGCTGACTGGACTTCGGGCGAGATATCTCCACTGACGGGAAACAGGAATGTCGTGGCATCGATACGATGGTTGTCGTTAAGCTCGCCAAATACCACCTGACCACGGCGCTTGCCGTGCTTATTTGAGGCGATAGCCAGACGGAATACCACGCTACCAGCATCAGTATCAGTGACTATTACTTCGTCTAGTGGCGAACCTTCTAGCGTTGGCGGGTAAACGTTGAGCTCCTGTTTTTTGCCAGCGGCATCAAACAGTTCCAGTTCTACTACTGCGCCCAGATCTTTCATCACCCGACCGTACTTAACCTGGATATCAGCCGCCAGCTTAGACAGCTTAATGGCGTTGATAACCCGATCGTCAGTGAATTGATTGATCTGAACACAAGTCCGCCACCACACCACGCGCCGACTCTGCTTGATGCTAGCCTTTGCCTTCTTTGGGTTCTTAGCGTAGAAGAGCTCGGGTTGTTGTTTGTACGGAATGCCTGTTGCCTGTTCACCACCCCGCAAATCACTGGTGTTAAAAGTCCAACAGGCGTATACCTTTAACGCCGAATCGTAGGAGGTGAAGGTGAAGTTATTACACTTCCCAACCGGCGCTATCATGCCAAGACCGAAACGCCCCATCTTGCCCTTGCGTTTAATCGACCGAGCGATACCACTTAAGGCTTTCTCAAACTGATCTCGACTAGCCCCTCGGCCGTTGTCATAGACAGTGATAACCCGTGCCTTGTAGTTGATTACCACGCGAACTTTACGAGCATCGGCATCAAGGGCGTTCTGCACAGCCTCCAAGACTGTTTCCAGCAAGGTGGCATATTTTCCCGCCAACATCACTAGGGCATGGCCGAAGTGTAGGTGAATGGCACTGGTATCAGCTGTTTTTTTACGAGCCATGGTTTTCTCCTTCCTTAGTGCCGCGACGAGCGCGCTCACTGCAGAGGTTGTTGAACAAGTTACTGAGATCAAAGATGGTAGTTCCACCAGCCAATCGGCGTAACTGGCGCCGGTCGTCATCACTGAAGTCAGGGCCTTCAACCAACTGAGCTAGTGGTAACATGCTTTGCGCCATTGCCGCTAAGATGCGGATAACCATATCTTGCGGCTGGTCAGCCAACGAGATGGTCGGTGGCACCTTGGGTGGCTGCGGGTATTGGCGAGGGTCTAATTTGATGCCATCGGTTTTACCTTGAGGTGGCGCAGCTGGTAGTGCCGCCATAGCTGGCGCCAGGCGCTTGGCCAGCAGAGCCTTGATGGCGTCCTCGACCCGTGTCGCCTGTCCGGCAACCGTTAATTGCGGAGCTACGTCCTCGACAGCGTAACGACATAATTTCTTACGTGTGGGTGACTTCTCTGGTGACTCACCTTTAAGAAACCGTCGTACCGCGATCTTTCCAGTATTGGCTACCTTGCGTAGGTCGTCGATAGATATCTGACCCTTGTACCACGCATAGCCAAGAACTACTGCCTCGTTACTGAGCCGCGCTAACTCCTCGGTACGGTATCCAACTGACTCCAGAAAGAATATCAGTCGCAGTTTGGTATCACCTACTGATAGACCGGCCTGGCCTTCTCGAGCAGCTTTGAGTAGTCGATAGACTGCATCATCGCTAATACCGATAGCGCGAACCATCTGAGCACGAGACTGTTTAGCTTCTGCTGGGGTTGTCTTTTTTCTCTTGGCGTAATCCGTCAAACACTCGGTCGCGGGGTGCAGTTGTGCCTTGTCAAATTCCATAGCTTCCTCCTTCAAGGTTGGGTCTGTAGCTACAATCAGGTTTGATTGTTAATGTTCAAAAAACATCACCCATATACCATACGAGTGATATTCCATTTAATCAAGAAATGATAAATAAGTCAATGATTAGCTGAATTTTCCCTATTATTCCTTAGCGACCATTTTTACCCGTGCCGCGCTGCAGTATGTCATCCAGTATATGGACTTCCTCAGCCGGCAGGTCAGCCAAGGCAAGGGTGACGACTGTCTGACTAAAATCAATGCTCTGACCTTGTCGCTTGGCTAGAGCAATGGCCATGGCGCGGTGGTGACCTTCGACGCAGACAATGCGATGATTATCTCCTCGACGCAGACCAATCAGCTCAGTATCAAACGGTAAGCCATTCAAGATGTTTTTAACGCCATCGTTAGCGCTCCACTTGTCCTGTTGTCCTGGTAAGGCCAATACTGCTTCAAAGCTGAGGGTATTTTTCTGCTCCAGGTCATGCTGCCAGCTAGGAAATGGGCCCAGCAGCATGGCTGGCACTTCACAGAGAGGATTAGTCAGCTGGTAAAGTTTCCACTGTCGTTGGGGTGCTACCAATTGATCAGCCGTGAACTGCCGCCACGACTGCCAATCCGGCCAGCCTTTAATTTTGGTCGCTACTTCCACCCAAGCAGGGTTACCGGCTTCACGAGCCTGCCAGCGATCAAAGATTTCTGACCAAGTAGTGTCTTTGAGGAATTGCATATGCCTGTAGTGTATGTGAGAAAATTCATTTTGACAATCATAAAAAAGAACGGCACTTAGCCGTCCTCTGTGTTTGGTGAAGATACATCTTCGTCATCGTTTGCTGTGGCTTCCATGGCTGGCGGAGCGGGCGCTGTATCACTAATGGCGTGCTGCGTTTCATCCTGTGGAAACAGTGCTAGCGCTCCAGCAACAAAGAATGCCATAGCCGCAATTATCCCGCACAACCCACCAAAGAAAAACCAATCTGGATCGGGATTATTATCATATTTGCCATGCAAATAATACACTAAGCATGATAGTAGCACGGGCACACTGAACGCTACAGCTGTAACTGTAATGAGTAGGATATACTCCCACATAACAGACCCCTTCTTGTTGAGAATGAAATGTACTAAACGCGCAGTTCCCTTGTATCACACGCAAAGTAAATTGACAAGCCTTATTGTTCGAAAGTTTGTGGTGGATTTTCAAACGTAATCTCCGGCGTCTGGTTATTAATCACCTCAATGGGAATACCTAGCTCCTGCTGGTAAATCAACCCCACCGGACCAAAGATAGCGGTAGTATAGTCAAAGCCTAACGCCTCCGCCACCTGTTGAACCGCTGCTTCAGTCGGTCCTTCGATTTCTACAAACGGTGACAAGCCCGGCCAGGTATCAATCTCTACCTGTACATCGTTATACAGCCATGATTCCCGTTTTGTTTCTTGGTAGGCTTTTTGGGTAGCCCCAAGAGCTACTAAAAATTGCACTCCGGCGGTAAAGTCACTAATGGTAATTTCAACCTCTTTTTGCCCAGCAATATCAGTGCTGTCGGTTCGCTTAATACTCATGGTGATTGTATCACCCTCATGACGGACACGCAGCCAAGTGTTGGACGCGGATTGTGGTGGATGAAAGACGACTCGTTTGAGCAATCGTTCCGGCGCGACGCAGCGCGCTCCTATGGCCGCCAGTTGCTGACGAACCACCGCGGGGTCATGATGGAGAAATGTGGCTTCAAATTCGGTTTGCATAGTATAGCCAGTGTACAGGGGTTTGATAAAACAATCAAAAAAAGACCGCGTGGTCTTTTCCTGGTCGGGGTGGCGGGACTCGAACCCGCGACCTCACGCTCCCAAAGCGCGCGCGCTAGCCAACTGCGCCACACCCCGATACTATTTTATGTCCTACCTGCCAAAGCGCTGCTCCGCCTCTGGCGGACAACTGTCGCCCAATCCCGATACTATTTTATGTCCTACCTCCCAAAGCGCTGCTCCGCCTCTGGCGGACAACTGTCGCCCAATCCCGATACTATTTTTGTCCTACCTCCCAAAGCGCTGCTCCGCCTAGGGCGGACAACTACCTGTCTTGCTGTGATTTTCAGTCGATTTAGCTTGTCAGCTCATCGGAAAAGCCGTGAGCTGATCCGTTCACGCCACTTCGTGGCGATGAACGGAAACTGCCGACGCTCCCGCAAAAAATTACCCTACACTCTGCCGGGGGGCAGAATTGAACTGCCGACGCCATGCTCTTCAGGCATGCGCTCTACCACTGAGCTACCCCGGCAGAGTGTAGATAAATAATGAATGCGGGACGCTCTACCACTGAGCTACCCCGGCTCGCATTGTTATTCTTGTTTAAAATACTGCTACTTATGGCCGCGCCATTCGTAGCTCGAAGAGCGAAGAATGGTGGGCATGGGAGGACTTGAACCTCCGACCTCGTCATTATCAGTGACGCGCTCTAACCAGCTGAGCTACATGCCCGTAATAAACAATACCAATTACCTTTGACTCTTGATTGTTAATGAAGAAATCCTACCAGCTGCCTGTCCGCCAAAGCTCAAACATAGTGCAGAGCGGCGGTGGAAGCTACATGCCCGTAATAACTGACACCACTTCAGTAATTGACCGTTACCAATCGCGGTAATGTTTGAAATCCTAGTACACTATAGAGGAAATAGCAAGATCAATCAAGGTAAGATGGAGCGTTGAGCATGTCTCCGGACAGTTGACGACTAGTATTGACAATTTTTTCTGGATATGCTATATTACCCCATTCCCGAAACGACACCCCATTAAGGGGTTTTTTGTTTGGGTAATACATATTTATGGAATATATCAAACGACAATATAAGGCTATTAGCTGGATTATTACTCATGCACAGCGTCACGCCGTTGAATTGGCGGTATTAGCTGTCTTGACTGTCCAGTTGGTCTTCCCACAGGCTTCTGTGGCTGCCCAGACCCCGTTGTCTGAAGTACTGGCTGCCGCTGAGAACCGCTCTGTTATGGTTGATACCGTCCGCTTTGCCTATGCTGACGTCACTAATCGACCAGATTTGAGTCGAGAATTCTACTCTCTGCCATTGGCTGAACGTAAACAGCCAAAACGGGTGATGTGGGTGACCGTAACCGCCTACTCCAGTACGCCGGACCAAACCGACAGTACACCATGTATTACCGCTGACGGCTTTAACGTCTGTGAACATAACCAGGAAAATGTTATCGCCGCTAACTTCTTGCGTTTTGGTACCATGGTCAAAATGCCCGAAGAGTTTGGTGACCGTATTTTTACCGTCCATGACCGTATGAACCCCCGCTACCAAGAACGAGTTGATATCTGGATGAAAAGCCGAGAAGCCGCCAAGCAGTTTGGTGTCAAACGAGTAAAAATCGAAATTTACTAAGAAATATAACAAAAACACCCCTACAACCGTAGCGGGTGTTTTTAGTTGCGCTGCGCCCAAACAACTATCCGGCCAACTGAGGTGTGGCAGAAAAGTAAAAAAATGCGTATACTATAGCTATATGAAAATCCGAACAACATTTTTCGCTAGCTTACTTGTGGCCATCGTCGTCATGATGACTGTGGCAGTGCCGGTGTTAGCTCAAGAGACGG
Organism: uncultured Gammaproteobacteria bacterium; assembly: GCA_964550465.1. Lineage (GTDB taxonomy): Bacteria > Patescibacteriota > Patescibacteriia > JACRDY01 > JACRDY01 > CAZJZH01. Next base: position 1,945 of record CAZJZH010000031.1, on the reverse strand, counting down.
GCGATCCAAGTAACTCTGGCGACCCAGAACAAAAGGGTGACCCAGGTCCTCCCGCGGACACAACTCCCGTTGAGAGAATCCCTTTAAAGGATCCCCTTGGTCGACAGTGGAATACTGATGAGCCAGTAGCTCAACAATTGTCAATTTTCTTAGGCGAAACGATTGCTCGAGTGATTGCGCCAATTGGCGCGGTGGCTTTTCTATTATTTGTCATTGGCGGCTTCTTCTGGATCTTTTCTGGCGGTAATGAAGAGCGGATTAAGCAGGGGCGGGCCATTATGGTCTGGACGGTGGTGGGCCTAGCTGTCATATTTAGCGCCTACCTGATCGTTAGCTTTGTCTTTAGCGCTTTTGGCATTCAGCAGTAGCCTAGTTGAGGCATAAAAAGTTTAAAATCAGCTAAAATTAGCTGATTTTTTGTTATATATATTGACTTATTTTTTAAAATATGCTATATTGTAATATGATCCTTGAAAAAGACGTGCTGTGGGAATGGTCCCCTGTACGTTAAAAAATAGAGAAAGAACCTGAACCTACTGGGAGGATATCATGGCTGATAACATCGAGGGATCTGGAAGCGGAACTGCCCATAAAGCAACTAGCTTGTTCGCACAGGTATTTGACGAACTGTTGCTCTATGGCCTTCTGTCGAAAGACCATAAAAAAGGTGACAGCAGTAGGGCTGCTCAAGCGATTGGCAGTGCCCTCTTGCCTGAAGCATTTAGTCATGACGACGAAGCAGCTAGCTTCGAGGCGTTCTGCGCCGCCGCGCATGGCCTTATTAATGGCAAGGTGATAGTGGAAAAAAGGGGTGGCGACAAAGACGACAAGGAAGATGGCAACAAAAAAGATAAAAAGAAGAAGGTCGAAAAGGTGGCCGTGCCAGCTTGCACGCTAACGCAAAAGGAGATGGACGACGCGTTCACAACGTACAACCAGCGGATTGCCGCCTTAGCCAAATATCCGCCTGTTGCCAACCACCACCGCTTGATGCTGGGGCGCGTCAAAAACCGCGAGCATTTGACGGCAGGGTATATCGCCCTGGGGCGCATGAGCGGTAAAGTCATGTTTGATTTTATGCTCGCTCTTGGGTGGATCAAAAAACCTTTCATGGCTCAAGCGAAGGGCGCCATCCTGGATGCCCTATTGCAACTACTGGAAGAACAACCCCGGCCGGAAGGAGAGACCAATGGCTGATCAGGATTTTGACGAGGCGTTGGACGACGCCATGAAAAAAAATGATAAGGTCGAAGAGACCTTGATCGAGCTTTTCTTGCGGGCCTTTACTGGTGCCGGGGAAGAGCAGGAAGCGCCCGACCAGGGATTCGAAGACGCCTTGGGGGCTATGGCCGAAGAGGTCAAGGCTACCCAAAAGCAGTACTCGGAAAAGCTGGTCCAGGCAGCCCGAGCGATGTACGAAAAGTTGGGCTGGTGGATGCTGATCCCGTTGTGGATCGTAGCCGACTACGACGGGTTCAAAGCCTTTTTAGGCAGAGCTCATGCGTGGGCTAACCTGAAAGGCGAAGCGGCCATCAACCTGACCAAAGGAGGCTTCAAGAAAGCGGGCAGGGTGATCAGAATCTTGATGGTCGCCCTGTTACTGTGGCCGGCAATCGTCTTGTACTTTGCCGTCATGATTCCGGGCCAGACCCTTCTGTTTACAGCGCTTATGGGACTGATATTTTCAGCCTTTGTGCTGCTACTGATCAACCTCCAGTGGGGGTTTGGCTCACCGATTCATCAGCCCATTATTTTCTGGGGGGTGAAGTGGACCACCATTTCTATCCTCATTCTGTATTTGGTGCTGCCGCCGGTGGCGTTCATCTTCAATCGGGATATCAGTCCGAGAGAAGAGTTCTACCACGAGCCGGCCAGCATCGTGGCTGGTGAATACGATGCCAAGATCGAAGCAGCCCTAACCGAGGCACGCAATCAACTGCGCCTC
>CAZJZH010000030.1:13014-13897 GCA_964550465.1 uncultured Gammaproteobacteria bacterium | reverse complement strand
CACAAAGATAAATAGCACACACACTTCAGAATAACGACTAGAACAGTCCGCCAGCTTACCGGGCAGGGTCAGGCCCTCCAGCGCGCCTTTACGCAGCACTGTTTCGCGGGCGGCCCGGGCTGCTACCCGCGCTCGAGCGGCTAACAGACATTTGCCGATAATAGCCTCAGCGTCTTTGGGGTTTTGTTCTAAGTAGGTGGCAAAGTGCTCATTCATGACGGTCTCCACCGCAGTGCGAGCATCGACGTTACCCAGCTTCGCCTTGGTTTGGCCTTCAAACTGCGGCTCTGGCAGCTTGATTGAAATGACTGCCGTGAGGCCTTCCCGGACATCGTCACCAGTCAGGTTAGCGTCTTTTTCTTTCAGTAAGCCCTTATTGCGGGCATAGGTGTTGATGGTACGAGTCAGGGCCGTGCGGAAACCGGCCAGGTGCATACCACCCTCTGGGTTGTAGATGTTGTTGGCAAAGGGCAGGACCACTTCCTGTAAGTCGTCCGTGTACTGCAACGCCACTTCCACCTGCAACTCATTGACGGTTTTATCGATATAGAAAATGTTGGCGTGCTTGGCCTCCTTAGTCAGGTTGATGTGCTTGACGTAGGAAGCGATACCGCCTTCGAAGTAGAAACCGTACTGCTGCGCCGGTACAGTGATGTCTTTTTTGTAGCGCTTGGAGTGGTAGGTGATACCAGTACGTTCATCGATAATCTGCACCCGTACACCTTTGGTCAAATACGTCTGTTGACGGTAGTGATTGATAATAGTCTTCCAATCAAAGTCTAGCACCGTGAAGATAGTCGGATCTGGCTGGAAGGTAATAGTGGTGCCGGTTTCTTTGGTCGTGCCAATTGATTTGATTTTCTTGACTGGTTTACCCTGGTGG